>CAZHET010000435.1:0-5645 GCA_964531585.1 uncultured Planctomycetaceae bacterium
TGCCATCTGTCGAAATGACCTGTCCTTCCGTATATTCCGGACTGTCTCCCGAGAGCGTGTCGTTGCCGGGTCCACTGTCGATCTCATCGTCGTCGAGATCGCCGAAGGCCGTGTCGTCGCCGTCGCCGCACGTAATTGTGTCGTTTCCCCGGCCACCGTGGAGCTCGTCGTTGCCATCGCCGCCGTGAAGTTCGTCGTCTCCGCGGTCGCCAAAGATACTGTCGTCGCCAGGGCCGCCGGTGATTTTGTCGTTGCCTCCGCAGCCTTGAATGTGGTCGTTGCCGGGACCGCCATCGATCACGTCATCCTCGTGGAATTCCGAATCGACTGTGCCGCAGAAACTGCGGCGGCTTCCGTCATGGGGGGTGTCGCCGTAGAGGTCGTCATCGCCTTTGCCGCCGCCCGACTGAAGCACGAGCACGTTGTCATGACGTTTGCCGCCGGAGTCGAAAACGGCGTGCCGTACATCGCCTCCGAACTTGTCCGCGGACCGGCGTTGTCCGACCTGTTGTCGAAACGGGGTGCTCCGCTGGGCTGGCGTCAGGCTGCGCGGCTGATCCTGCTGCTGGCGGACGGTGTTCAGCACGCACACGATCACGGTCTGGTCCATCGCGACATTAAACCGGGAAATATCCTGCTCGCTCCGGCCGCCGCAGACTCAAAGAATGCCGTCCAGCTTGACTCCGACTGGTTTGTGCCGAAACTGGCTGACTTCGGACTGGCCAAGTCCGTGGACGGGAATCATCTGCATCCGGACGGCAGGGCGACTCAATCAGGAATCGTCAAAGGCACGCTGAAATACATGGCTCCCGAGCAGGCGCGCGGGCTTCAGCCGATTGACGGCCGAGCCGATGTCTACGCTCTGGGAGCAGTGCAGTATCGCTGCCTGACGGGGCAGACGGTGATCACCGGTGAATCGGAACTGGAGATCCTGTGGCGGCTCGGCTCCGATGAGGTCTCGCGGCCGTCACGAATCCGACGCGATGTGCCGGCGGATCTGGAGGTCATCTGCCTGAAGTGCCTGGAGCGAGATCCAAAAGATCGCTACGCCACCGCGCGGGCGCTTGCGGATGACCTGCATCGACTTCTGGGCGGTCTGCCGATTCAGGCTCGTCCGGCAAGTGCGCCTGTACGAGCGAGCGGCTTCGAATGGTTTGCACTCGAAGCGCTGCTTGAGCAACCAGAGCTGTGGGTGACGCTGCGAGGTCATCGGAAAGGCGTCACCTGTGTTCGCTTCGATCCGCAGGGACGCTGGATCGCAACGGCCGGGCAGGACGGCCTCGTGAAGCTCTGGGATGTGGATTCGCAACAGGAACTGCTGTCGCTCGATCAGCATGATGGCGACGTCAACATGCTGGCGTTTTCGCCGGGAGGTGATGTCCTTGCGTCGGCCGGCGATGACGGCACAATTCGAATCTGGAATCTCGCCGACGGCAGTTGTTCGCTGGTACTGCTTACCGACGGACAAAACGGCATCTATGAGCTCGCCTTCTCGCCCGATGGCCGGCGTCTGTTCTCGGGCGGGCGAAGCGACGACATCCACGTCTGGGACGCAGAAACGGGTGCGATTCTTAACACGCTGGAAACAGCTGCGAATGGCACAGCCAGTCTGCAGGTCACGGCGGACGGTCGCCGGCTGCTGGTCGGTCACGGCAACGGCGAATTCGTCGTTCGTGATGCATCGATGCTGACCGTGCTGCATCACCGCGAGGATCACAACGGGGAAATCGGCGATATCGCCCGGCTGCAAAATGACGAGTTGCTTGTGACGGCCAGCCGCGACGGGACAGTTCGGTTCGGGCGCGCGGAGGCCCGTAACTGGAAAATTCTGTCGGGACATCGCGACGCGGTTCTGGCGATGGCAGCGTCCGGTGACGGAGACACGCTGGCAACCGCCAGCCGCGACCTGACGATTCGCTTTTGGGACCCGAGCGGGCGGAAACTGGGTGTGCTGCGCGGCCACGATGAGGACATCTGGTCCCTGGCGTTCTCGCCGGACGGTGAAACTCTGGCGTCCGTCAGCCGGGACGGAACAGTCCGGCTGTGGCACTGGCGGCAGGCAATTTCGAACCGGAATCCCGGCGAGTTCCTGTTTCCCGCTGATCCGAACCTCGCCCCCGCGCATCTGTCGCGAGACGGACAGCGGCTGGTGCTGTGCGGCGACGATGCATTATTCCGTATTGTAGAGGTCGCCACTCGGCGCGAATTGTTGAGTTGCGAGTGTCCGCCGCAATTCGATGGGCGCGTTTCGCATCTGCGCTTTGCGCCGGACGGTCGGTCAGTCGTCGTCGCGAATGCGGCGGGACAACTGGGATGTTGGAATTCGAACGGTGCGCAACGTTGGCAAATGCAGCTTCCGCTAAGCGTAACGATTGGCGACCTGGCGTTTTCGCGGGACGGTCGCGGCTTGTTTGTCCTGCAGGGACGTCAGGCGGTGAGGAAGCTCGATCCTGTCGACGGGAGCATTGTCGGCGTCATCCCGATCACTGGAAACACATGTTCGGCGTTGTCCGTATCGCCGAACGGACGCTGGCTGGCAACGGGCGTCGGAGGAGGAACTGACGTGAAGGTGCGGATCGACGACCTGAGGTCTGAGATGCCCGCGCGGCACCTGACTGGTCACCGCAGGTTCGTCCGGGCGCTGTGTTTTTCGCCGGATTCGAGGGTTCTGGCGTCGGCCGGAGAAGACCTGACGATCAGACTGTGGGACGTAGAAAGCGGCGACTTGTTGCACACGTTGACGGGCAGCCGTCAGCACGTGCATGCTCTGGCGTTCGCGCCGGACGGCCGCACCCTGGTCAGCGGCAGCGAGACCGGCAGCCTGAGATTCTGGCACGTGGCCACATGGCGGCAACTGTTCTGTGCCGACCACCACCATGCCGGCGGGGTTCGCCGAGCCGACTTCTCCCGTGACGGCCGCACGCTGGCCACGATCGCCGGTCGGGCAAGAGGTTCCTGTGAGGTTGCTCTGTGGCAAGTCGGGAGTGCCCGTGGTGACTTCTGACCCACATTCTGAGAGGCGACGAAGGAAAGCTGCGACGCGGGAAGGACTGAGTTCAAACGCAGGTTGTCTACAGAACGGCCTTTTCGCGAACTCACGCTGTACTCACCCCCTGTTCCGATCCGCTGCCAGACTGTTGTTAGATCGCGTCGCCTCCGTCACTTTTACGCCTGCCCGCTGACCATCACATTGATCCAGATCGGGGCAAACGGCGATGTGCAGCCCCTGAAAACCGGGTCGTCGCGCCGGCACCATGATTGCTGTTTCGAGCGCGTACCTGTTCGCTGCCGGGCGCTTCGATCTGCTGGAGTGCTTCTTTGAGTTTCCTGGCCGTGGGTCTGGCATCGTCGTCATCGTGGGGAAGTGACTGAAGCACCTCCAACCTGGACTGCCGAACTCAAAGTTACGCCAGCACCTGCGAAAGGCAGTATGCGGCCGCTGCGGCGATCGGGGCTGTCAGCAACCAGGCGGCCAGGATTGTCGTGATGTAGTTCCAGTGAGCCTGCCGGTTTGCCAGACCGATGCCGAAGAGTGCTCCGCAGGAAACGTGCGTCGTTGACACGGGCATTCCCCAGCGGCTGGCGCAGGTTACCAGCAGTGCGGTGACCGCGTTGCCGGTGAAACCCTGGCCGGCGTTCATCGAGGTGATGCGGTGGCTCAGCGCGTCCGCCACTCGGCGCGCTCCGGCGATGCCGCCGACGGCCATCACGATCGCAATGGCCGCGATCGGCCAGATTCCGCCGATGGTCGTTGTTGTGATCAGCAGGCCGGCGATCTTGGGAGCGTCGTTCAGTCCTCGCGCGAAGCCAACAAGACCCGCCGTAAGAAAGTGCAGTGCGTTCAGGCACCTGCCCGCTTCCAGACCAACGAATGATCCCGTGTAGACCTGGCGGCAGGAAACAGTCGTGTCGAGTTTCGCGGACAGGGAAGCGGCTCGCATGAGTGCCGTGGATGCGTCTCCCCGCGGCACGACTTCAAGAATGCTGGTTCCGGCGCACAGGCATGTGTCGCTGGAGACTCCCCACGCCGTCCGCAGCCGGCGCAACATCGGGTAGATCGCCGCCGTTGCCGCCAGAGCCACCAGCGGGCTGAACAGCAGCGGCAGCAGCAACTGATTCGCCAGGTTCTGCCATGCGACGGCACCGTGGTGAGCCACGGCGCTGCCGATCATTGCTCCGATGATGGCGTGCGTCGTGGAAACCGGAAAACCCAGCCGGGACGCAGCCAGCACCGTCGCGGCCGCACCCAGTCCCAGCGACACACCGAAGGAAGGCTGGGCAATCATTTCGTCGGGAATCAGTCCCTTCCCGCTGAACCGTCGCAGCAGTTCCTGAGCAAACCCGGCGGCCAGCAGTGACCCCAGAAGCGTCGTCGCGGTGCCCCAAAACAGGGCAATTCGGTAGGAGGTTGTGCGACTGCCGTAAAGTGTGGCGACACCCTTGAAGTTGTCATTCGCACCGTTCGCGAAAGCCAGCAGCAGGGCGGCAGTGATCGCCAGGAAAATCATGATCCGGCTTCCTGCACAAGTGCTCCGCCGCAGCCGGACCCGGCACCGGCCGTGCATCCGAAGCAATGCCGGCCCACCGCAATCGGCTGGCCGGCCAGATCGGCAACGTTTATGCGGCTGATGTGAGAATCCGTGACATCGCCGGCCTGAAGCTCCAGCATCTGATTAAAGTCGCAGTCGTACAGGAAGCCTCGCCAGTCGACCGAGAGCAACGTTCGGCACATCAGCCCGTCAACGGCGCTCCGGTTGAACGAACTGACCAGCAGCGTCATGTAGTCTTCATATCTCCCGGTGGTGATCAGGTCGTCGAGAAAACGGCTGATGGGCATGTTGGTGATGGTATACAACTGATTGAATTCGATGCCAAACCGCTGGCCCAGTTGCTGTCGGTAGCTTGCTTCAAGAGCGGTCTGTTCGGGCGGCAGCGACGGGCCGACAGGGTTGTAGACCAGGCACAGTCGCCGGTCGCTGTCGGCGGTTCCATAACCGAGGCCGTTGAGCGTCTTGAGTGCGGCGATCGACTTCTGAAAGACTCCGTCGCCCCGCTGCGAGTCGCAGTTCTCTTCGAGATAGCAGGGCAGCGAGGCAATGATTTCCACCTGATGATCCGCCAGAAACTGCGGCAGATGAGTGAAACCGGGTGCGGACAGAATGGTCAGATTGCAGCGGTCGATGACGTGACGATTCAGCGAACGGACTTCCCTGACGAACCATTCGAATTCCGGGTTCATTTCCGGTGCGCCGCCGGTGATATCAACGGTTTCGATCGCGGAATCTGCAATCAGGCGCAGGCAGTGTTCAAACGTGGCGCGGTCCATGAGTTCGCGCCGGTCGGGACCCGCGTCAACGTGGCAGTGCCGACACGTTTGATTGCAGAGTCTTCCGACGTTCACCTGCAGCGTCCGCAGTTTGGTGCGGCGAAGTTTCGCAATGCCGGATGCTGTCAGTGCGGACTGAAAGTCCGGCAGCGACGTGTCGTCGTGTCGTTCGAGGATCTCACGTTGACGATCCGTGCTGGCCAGTGGACTGTTCTGTCGGAGTAGCGTGAGCAGCGGCATGAAGTTTTCCGTGGGGAGATTTTCGCTAAGGATCGTGCGGAAAATAAGTGTCTGACCCCAATTGTGCGAAGCACCCGAA
>CAZHET010000436.1:0-5630 GCA_964531585.1 uncultured Planctomycetaceae bacterium
CATATTTCCTGGTATCGTCGCTGGTCTCTGAAGGGAGATCGCAGCATGGCAACTCGTATGCGGACGCTTCAGGCAGTTGTCTTCTCTGCCGCTGTGCTCGCAGGTTGCGGCATCGCCGCCTGGCTGACCGACTGGTTGCCCTCCCAGTCGGGCGCAATGACAGCAGAATCTCAGACACCTGCGAATGCGTTGCAGGTCCCCACGAGTGCTTTGGATTTTGGAACGGTCTGGGAACAGCGTGCCCTCGAATTCACGGTGCCGGTGCAGAACGTGTCAGATCGGCCGGTCGTGGTCGGGAACCTCAAAGCCACCTGCGACTGCACGGGTTTGAGTCCGCGCAGTTTCGAACTGCAACCGGGGCAGACACAAATCGTCACCGGCACAGTGGATCTGACTCGCAGCGTCAGCTTCCGGTCAGGGTCCGAACAGCCAGTCCGCCTGCATCTGTCCGGCGACGTCGCGTGGAACGCGCGAACACAGCCCGCCGCGGTGGATTGGATTCTTCGCGGCCGTGTCCGGCGGGCACTGGAGGTCACGCCGGCGAAAGTGCATTTGTCCGGTGCCTGGGAAGTCGTGCGTAACCGCAACACCCCGACGATCGACATCCTGGTCAGGCCTGTCCGTCCCGTTGCTGCTTTGGCGCCGGAATGGGACCGTTCAGAACTGCATGTCGCCTTCCGGGCTCCCGCATCAGGGTTAGAAAGCATTTACCGGTTGACTGTGACCCCGGCGATCGATTTGCCGATCGGCCGGTTTGAATCGGAGATTGTTCTTCGCGCCGAATTCGCGGACGGCACCGGTGCAACGGACGTCGTGATTCCGGTCGAAGGTCGAGTCAGTCCGCCCGTTCGCATCGTTCCGGCACTTGTTGCCCTGCAAACAGCGTCACTGCGATCCCAAAACGCTCCGCGGCCTGTGGAGGTGGCCGCCGCTCAATTGGCCGGACACGACGGTCAGCAATGGATGGTCGGCACCGTTTTCGACTGTCCGGATTGGCTGACATGGTCCGGTCCATCCGACGACGGCATCGCGGGAATCCTAATGCTTACGGTGACTGGCGACGTCCGTCCCGGCACGCAGCACACGATTTCTGTGATGGCAGTATCACCTGATGATCAGGCCGAGCAGTTGGAGCTGACTGTTGTCGTTGCCCCGAACGGGCAGCCCGACGGATTCTCGGAGTAAACGTTTGCGTTCAGCAATGCGTTCGGCAAGCAGCATTGGTTGCTACCGGGCGCTGTTCAATCTCTTCCCGATGAGTAAAGGAAATCAGACATGTTTCATACTTTGGTGACGACGGCTGTGGCCGGGTTTGTTGTGGGCCTTGTCGCAAACTCCGCCGTGATATCCGTCGTTCTTGGCGAGTGCGAGTATGGCTGTGCGACAGACAAGGATTGGATCCATGAAGAGGATGGCGTGACGAAAGGCTGCTTGCATTACGCTCATCCAACGGCCCACATTGGCCTTGTACCCCAGCCAGGCGGAACAAAGGAACCCCTTCCTCCGGCGGCCCAAATTCGAAAGTGGAAATGCCCGACTTATCAATGCGACCCAACATGCACTCCGGTTGTTGAGGATGTTTACACGACGGCAGACTACAACTCTGGCTCAACGCAAGGATGCGATTATATGGGTTTTGTGACGCGCCACGAATGTAAGCTTTAACCGCATAACCTTGGGGAAGCAGAACCTTGTGGAAGGTGTCAAATGTCACTCCGAGCGGCTGCGGAAGTGCTTCAGCCGCTCGGTGTCTAATGGCGTTACGAGAAGTGTCGTGACCAGATGGACAGGATCATGCAGAGAAACAATCTCGTTCTCACGGTGGCGTTGTTTACGGTGCTATCGTCAAGCTCAGCGTTAGGCTCTGATGCGAGACGCGGCATCGTCGGTTATTGGATCGCACAGCAGGACCGAATCACGGCAGTACGATTCACTTACCATGGCAACGTAATTACACCCGAAGCCTACGTCTCGGCGTCACCTGCTGTGGAAGAGTACGCGTTCCCACTCGAAGAATGGTCGCACACGATTTCAGGAGAAGCCCTGTTCGATTTCGAGCGTCGCCGAATTCGCATGAAAATCGAGGGCGAAGACGCCGGTGAGGCTGGAGGCAAGATGTTTCGCGCGCCGCTGCTGCAGCATGCCGTCTTTGACAACGACTTGTTTACGGTGTACGAGCCGCACGAGAATAGTTTGGGACATGCGACTATTGCCGCGCTGCACACAGGAGCAGTCTTTCACATTAGCCGACGCCCAACAATTGATTACATCAATCTCGAACACTTCCCACCGCTCCTGGCAGCCGGTGCAATTCCTGTAGACTACTCGATTCACCCCTCTAGCCTGCATTCCTCACTTCAGGCTGGCCAATTTCGAGACGCTGGCTCCGTTGTTCACAACGGCATCGAGTGTGCTGTATTGACAACATCGCCCGATACGCGCAACGGGCACTTTTATGAATACTGGGTGGCCGTAGACGACCCCCGGAAGATCTATCGCATGATGGGTTACGGCCGCAATGAGACCGATGGCGACAAGCCTTGGTTCGACATTCAGATCACCTACCGTGACAGCGATCACGGACCGCTCCCCGATCGCTGGACTATATCCAGGTATAACATGGATCTGACAAAGGCGAAGATCTATGACGTGCAGCTCGGCGAATTCGAGTTCAACCCGCGGGTGGCCGACGCCGACTTCGACCTGCAGCCGCCACCGGGCACTCGCGTTTGCGACGAGAGGCTGCCGGAAGGTGCGCAGGAATTTGTTCAGGGCGAGGTTGGCGAGCCGAATCTGCCGCCCGTCGAATACGACATGCAACAGGCCCGGTCTTCATCGCGGTACCGCATGGCGTTTGGCATCCTCGCCGCTGTCGCGATCGTGATCGGAGTGCTTGTTTACAGAAAACGGTCGGCGGCATGAAACCAATTCCCAATCACTCCACACGTTCGCCGAAGTCACGTTGCGGTCGTACACTGGTGGAGCTGCTTTTTTGAAACTCGGTCCCAGGCTCCTGCCTGGGACCGCATCTCCTCGAAGCTTCGCTTCGCACGAGTGGTGTGGCACCGACAGTCGTGAGATCGTGGAAGCAGAGCTTCCGGGATAGGCGTTCCGAAGCTTGAGCTGCGGAACGAAAGGTCAGAAGAAATCGACCACGCCGAAGCCTCGCGCCGCATCGCGGAGCAGGATTTTTCCAACTGGCGCGATACCATTGGTCGCTGCATGACCAACCGGCCCGAGGACATGGTGGTTCGCCACGGCGGCGACGAAGCCAAAGCCGTGAAGGCCATGTGCCGGTTTCAAACGGAATGGACAGACCTGATGCTGCAGGATGTCGATTTCCGTTCGGAGATTCTGCAGACGGAAGTCCAGGCCATTCGCATCGGGCCGCTCACGATCGTGGCGAATTCGTCGGAGTTCTTCTCACCGTTCGCGATGGCTGTTCGCCAGCAGTCCGGCCTGGAGCATCTGATGATTGCGTGCTACTCGAACGGTCGCATCGGCTATCTGCCGGACGCTTACGACATCGACGCGAAAAGCTACGCCGGCTTGCAGTCTCCGAAATACTGCAATCAGTTTCCGTTCACGGCGGATTCGGGACCAGTGATGTGCGATGCGATGGTCGCGTCAATCGAGGGGCTGACCGGCCTGGCACCGCCGGTTTGACAGAACCACCGTCAGTCCGCAAGCCGGTAGACGTGAATCGAATAGCCGATGCGAACGTCCGGTTCGCGGTCGTACAGCGTTCGATGCCACAGGAGACTTTGGCCGTCGTAACCTGCCGGCAGCGATGCTGCGGTGGCCGCCTCGTTCCCCAGGTCGGTGACGCTGATGGCGTACCAGTCGGCCTCAGCCGAAGTGATCCGTCCGGTGAAATCGTCACGCGGCGGGTCGCCTGCTGTTCGGCAGTCGATGCCAAGCTGCCGCGGATCGACGGGACCGAAATACCTCAGAACAACTCCCTTCGCCGATGGGTTCTGGTCCATCCATTCCCGCAGAAGTATCAGGTCCTGGCCCCAGTCCAGATTCGCATCGTTCATCACTCGAAAACCGTTCGCAGGCCCGCCGACCAGTTCGTTGAAATACGCCAGCGAATGCGGGTACACCGCCAGACTGCTGACCGTCATCCAGCCACAGGCCGCCAGCGCCAGCCAGCGGCACCACGCACGGCCGCGTGTGATGAGGTCAACCGCCTGACTGATCCACACGAACACGAAACCAAACGCCGGCAGCAGATACCGAAAGTAAAACATCCCCGTCTGCGAACTGACCAGCACCAGCAGCGCCAGGCCGGGCACCAGCAGCGGCAACTGTTCGCGATTTCGTCGCTTCAAAGCCAGCGGCAGAGCCAGCAACGCCAGCGCCCACGTTCCCAGGGGCACCTTCACGGCCGCGCCGTACACATAGGCCCACCACAATGAATCCTGGCTGGGGTGATACCTGCGGCCATTGATGAATGTGCTCCGACCTGATTCGAAGTCCTTGCGCTGGCGGTCGATTCCGATCAGGAAATTGGCCGGAACCGGGGCTCTCACGGCTGCCAGCGTGGTTCCTTCAAACCGATTGCCGACCAGTTGGAATCCCTTCCGTTCGCGCGATCCGGCCAGTGACTCGCTGACGAAGTCGAAACTGTCCAGCCGCCGAAACGAACCTTCAAAACCGTAGCCCAGGTTCAGACACAGAACCGCCGTCGCCAGCATCAGCACACCGCCGCCCAGTTCCCGGCGAACCGCAGGCCAATGCCATCGTTCCTTCCCGGCAAGACGATAGACCAGCCAGATCAGCGGCCAGAGTCCGCAGAACAGCACAAGAGTCGACTTCACCAGCAGGCCAATTCCCAAAGCAACTCCGGCAGTCACGGCATTCAGCACGGTTCGCTGCTTCAGCCAGTGCCAGAACAGCCAGGCCGACGTCAGCGCCATCGAGGCTGACGCGGCATCGGCCGTGATCAGCGCTCCGTGAGCCAGAATGTTCGGCGACACGCACCACATCAGCAGAGCCAGCAGACCGCTCGACGGCCCGAACAGCTCGCCGGCCCACTTCCAGCAGACCCAGCCTCCCAGCAGCACCAGCGGAATCACGGCCCACCGAGCCAGCGTGAGCAGTCGAAAGGTGTCTGAACCGTTGGCTTCGGCAAACAATCGTCCGACAGTGAACTCCGCGCGTTCCTTCTCGGCCGGCCGCCACGCCGTCCAGCTTGTCTTCGGGTTCACAGCAATCACCGGAAGCGCAGCCAGCATGCGCACGAGCGGCGGGTTCACAGCGTAGAGATCCGTTCGTCCATGCTGCCAATGACTGATCCCGGCCGCCAGATGCGCCGGTTCGTCCATCGTAGGACTGTGCCGCAACCCGCTCCACGCCAGCAGCACTGCCTGAAGACTCAACAACCCGCAAACGATGAATCGATGTCTGTTCATGGGTGTCGGGAGCTGACTGGAATTGTGGTTGCATGAGTTCATCGATCACAAGCGGATCGGGTACGAGTGCTCGATGGGCGTGATTCTTGACGAAACAGCCGACGTGAACGAGCGAACCCGCACGGCCGAGCCTCCCGCCGATGGCAACGGCGTTCAGATTTTGCATCGTTTAACCCGTGGCCGACAGGCCAGGCCAGAGCCGGTTTCGCACCA
>CAZHET010000437.1:0-5609 GCA_964531585.1 uncultured Planctomycetaceae bacterium
TTGGAAGGCCATCGTACAGGTAAACTCTCACCTGCCGCTCGCCTTATTGCGGTAGTCGTTCGTGATTCAGCGTTGTTCTTAGCACCGCAACGTTTTCGATGTGTGTCAGATCTGCGGCCGGACGAACGATGATCGACCATTCGCCACCGGACAGAAAATCGGCTTGCGTTACTGTCCCGAAGAACAGCGTGGGGCCGTTGATGCCTTCGACATCCGCTGAAAATACGTCGTCGCCGACAGTGACAGATTCTGTGTACGGGATGCCGGTGATCCGGCAGTGACCGTTGTCGTCACCGGTCAGCAGCCCCACCGCGCCAAAGTATGCTCCCTCGTCCGATCTGCGGACGAGCTGGATTCGTGATGTAAAGAGTGACGACGTGACCGGTTGAATAAGACTTACCCAACGCCCCGTTTTCGCGATGCGACCAACAACTGTCAGACCGGACAGCACCTGATCTCCGGCCTGCACGTTCGACGCGTCGCCCTGATCGATGAGCATTCCGGCGCCGTCAAGCACCAGTTCAGAACGTCTCATCCCGGCCGACTTGCCGACGTCGATGAACAAATCCGTCAGCCGGTCGCTCATCCCGCTGTGGCTGAGAATCGCTGCCGGCACGGTTTCGAATTCGACCAGCGGCGGGCCGGGCAGTTCGGTGGTTTGCCGACTGGTTCGCAGCTCGTTGTGCAGCCGTGCGTTTTCAATCAGTAACTGCCGGCGCTGCAGTTCGTTGCGGTGCAGTTCCTCATGAAGTGCAGCGAGTTGTTCGTCGGGAGGTTGACCTGTTGAGATCGGTGAAATCGCCATCACGGCGAAACGACCGGGGCTGAGTACGTCGTGCAGAACGGTGCGCGTTCCGGAAAGATGACCAGTTCGGTCCGCAACGGTCACCAGCAGCGTCACTGCAATGACGCCGCAGCAGGAAAGCCAGACTCTCAGTACGCGACTGTCCATGTGTCGGCCAGGTTCCAGGTTGCTCAATTCGGATTGTGTGTTGTCCCGCTGTCCAATGGCACAGGCAGGATCATGCCTGCCGATGATGACAGCAGCATCGCCTGCGTTGCGAACGCTGCCAGCGTCCGCGATGGCTGGTTCCCATCGGCAATCGCCTTTGTCCTCGCAAACCGGAGCAGGCGAGCCGCAAATCCGGGGGAGCACTTCATAACTTTCTTTGTCCGTTATCCAGGCGGTCCTGCCACTGTTCCAGATGATCCAGGCAGATCATGGCACCGCGAGTCACCGTAGAACGCGGTGACTCGGCGATTCGCACTGGAATGCCGAGGTGTTGACTCAAAAAACGATCGATGCCACGAAGCAGCGCGACTCCGCCGGCGAGCACCATGCCGGTGTCTGCAAGGTCGGCGATCAGTTCCGGCTGGCATTGTTCGATCGTGCCGCGAATGGCATCGACGATTTTTTCGAGCGGTTCGTACAGCGCTTCGCGGACTTCTTCGCTGGTGATCATGGCCTTGCGAGGAATGCCGCTGGCGGTGTCCAGGCCGCTGACTTCGTGGCTGAGTTCGTGGTCGAGCGGAGCGGCGCTGCCGATGTGAATCTTGAGTTGTTCGGCGGACTGTTCCCCAATGCGCAGCGAATACCTGCGGCGCAGGTAGAGGGCGATGGCCGTGTCCATCGAATCTCCGGCCGTGCGAATCGAACGACTGGCGACGATGTCGCCGAGGCTCATCACAGCGACTTCCGTCGTGCCGCCGCCGATGTCACAGATCATGCTCGCCAGCGGTTCGGAAACGGGCAGCCCCGCACCAATACCGGCAGCTCGCGATTCTTCGATCAGCCAGATTTGGCCGGCACCCGCTCGTTCGGCGCTGTTGAAGACGGCTCGCTTCTCGACGGCGCTGATGCAGCCAGGGACTGCGATGACGACGCGCGGCCTCATCCCGACACTCTGCCTGGCGGCTTTGCGGATGAAGTAGCGCAGCATCGCTTCGGTCAGCTCGAAGTCGCTGATGACGCCGTGACGAACCGGGCGCACGGCGGAGATACTTTCGGGGGTCCGGCCGAGCATCTGATGCGCCATGCGGCCGACTGCTGCGCCCTTCCCGGCCACTCGCCGGGATCCCTTCGGCACGGCGACGACGGACGGTTCGTCCAGACGGATGCCTTCACCCGGCAGGCCAATGCGGGTGGAAGTGGAACCCAGATCGATCGCAAGATCCGAGCAGAAGCGTTGTCGAAGCCAGTTCAGCATCCGTGCCGGGCATTCGGGAAAGGTGGCAATCGTGAAGAGGTTTTATCCGGGAAACCGGCGATTGCTGCAAGACGGGGATTGGCAAAGGAGAATCCTGCCACCATCGGGATCGTCCGGGCGGCAACATGCCTTCGCACAACTTTCCTCCGTCACATAGCGGCACCGGCACCTGTTTTCCCCCAACGCCAAACGGGCGAGTTCCCTGTTCGAGAACTCGCCCGTTTCGTGGGCCGCGATCGTATTCGCTTCGCGTTTCGTCAGGCCGCTCGGCGTTCGGCGGTCTGAGGCTGAATGCGGATGTTGGAACCCGGACCCCCACGAGGCGGGTAGCCGTATTCTCTGAGTTTGCCGGACAGAGTTCGCAGGCCGATTTTCAGGATCTGAGCCGTTCGTTCGCGGTTGCCGTTGCAGCGAGCGAAGGTGGATTCGATCAGCTTGCGTTCCATTTCGCGAAGCGTCATGCCGACGGATTCGACACCCGCTTCTTCGACGTCGTCGTTCTTCAGCCACGACCGCAGCGAATCGGCAGTGATGGCTTCGGTGACGGACAGCGTACAGGCTCGTTCGATCACGTTCTGCAGTTCACGCACGTTGCCGGGCCACGGATGAGTTTCCAGCAACTGCAGGGCGTCGGCGGTGATTTCGCGCGGCGGCCGGCCTTCCTTGAGCGAAAACTGAGCGATGAAATGCTCGACCAGCAGCGGGATGTCGTTCTGGCGAACTCGCAGCGGCGGCGACTGCAGCGTGATGCCGCTGAGGTGCTGCAGCAGGTCATCGCGAAAACGGCCTTCCATCGCCAGGCGGTTCAGGTCGCAGTGAGTCGCCGCGATAAAGCGGATATTCGGCGCGTCCTTCGTGTCATTCAGCAGCGCGGTCGCTCGCTGTTCCAGCAGTTGAGCCAGTCGCTTTTGAAACGGCAGAGCCACGGTGTCGACGTTGTCCAGCAGGATGGAACCACTGTCGGCCAGCTTCAGGTAGCCGGGAAACCCGCCGGGCGTTGCGTCTCCGAAAAGCTGGTGTTCCAGAGTTTCGACCGAATGCAGGCTGCAATCGATTCGCAGGAACGGCTTGCCCGCCCGGCGACTGCAGCGGTGCAGACCTTCGGCAATCAGCGTCGTTCCGCTGCCCGATTCGCCTCGCACCAGAACGGTGCGATCGTCGGCGGCAGCGATGCGAATGCTTTCCCGCAGAGACTGCATCGCGGGAGTGCTGCCGACCAGATCCATCAGATTGCGGTTCAGCAACTGGCGACGAAGCTTTTCGTTTTCCCGGATCAGTTCACACTTCTGCATCGCGTTCAGCAGAGCGGCACCGAAGCGAGTGGCGGTGAACGGCCGTTCGATCATTTCACATTCGAACGTCGGAACCGTTTCGCGTCCCCAGCGAGAATCTTCCGACACCAGGCACAGGATCTGTGCGGCTTTGGAATGAGTGCGAATGGCGGCGTTGACTTCCTGCAGACGAGACACCTGGTCGGCGTCGTCGATGATGCAGATCTGAAATTCCTGCCGGCTGAGATGAAACAGCATGGCGTCAGGGCTGTCAGTTTCGCAGACGGTCAGGCCGCGTTTGCGAACATCGTCGGCCAGAAGCTGACGTGCTCCTGGGCGAGTGGAAAAGACCAGGACCGACTGCGGTGCGGGTGCAGCTTCAGGCGGTGCTGGCAGAGTCGCATCAGCAGCGGGCGCTGAGGCAGACGCCCCAGGGAACTGCAGAATCTGCGGCTCATGATGAGCGCCGGACGGGAACTCGTTCATGACGTCCTCGACTTGTAGGCAGGCGAAAGGAGATTGAGAGAGGCAGGAGAACAAGCCACGGTGCCATGCAACGCGTGAGCAGCGTCGACGGACCGCAAGGCTTCAGAATGAAGCACAACTTGCCGAGTGTCCCAAAGGTCAGCAGCATGGATACTGCCAGCCCGCGGGAACGAAGGGAGAAGGAGGAGAGAGAGGATGGAGGGGACTCCGAGTTGAGTCCGGTTTGAGAGGCCGAGTGATAATTGCGATTCGCTTTTTGTGTCAACACGGTTT
Source organism: uncultured Planctomycetaceae bacterium (assembly GCA_964531585.1). GTDB lineage: Bacteria > Planctomycetota > Planctomycetia > Planctomycetales > Planctomycetaceae > JAWKUA01. The sequence continues at coordinate 4,238 of CAZHET010000437.1, forward strand.
TCGTCGAATTCAACCGAATCGATTCGCAATCGGCAGAAAAAACGCACCGGCAATGGGAAGGCACGACCGTTCGGCACAGGAAGACCGTTGGCAGCAACAAGGTCCGGCATTTTCTGCGGGCGGTAAGACCGTTGGCCTAATGCAACGGCGAGCTGCGCGTCGTCAGTCCGCAATCACGCTGGACGTTGATTGCGCGGACATCCGACGAGTGCCTTGTCATGGCTTGAAGCTGGAGTTGTCCGTCATTCCCGCGCAGGCGGGAATCCAGGTCGCGGCATGGGATTCCTGCCCCCACCTTCGTGAGGGCAGGACTCTGCACCGGAATGACCAACTCGAAAACCACGAAGTTGACAAGGCACTACCGTCGCGCTGCTCACCCAACGGAAACTCGCCGGGGCGACGTTCGGCCGGTGCGGTTACCGGCGGCGGCGACAATTCCTTACAACAAGGCCGGGACAGTCACCCGTGCGAGGCAATAACTCAGCGATGCTTGCTTCGTCCGGAAGCCAGTCCCGGTTCTGTGAGGCGTTCTTAATACTGATTCGCGAATTTCTGCGGATCGTCGTTGAACTGCTTCATCGTTTCGCGGCTGCAGAACAGGTACAGGCGATCGCGATACCACAGGGCGTATTCCAGATTGCCCTCTGTTTCTTCCCCCGTATTGATCAGCAGCACCACATCGCTGCCGCCGGCGGCAGCCGCGTAGCGAGCGGGATCTGACTGGAAGCGGGCGACGGCGGCTTCTGAGCTGAAGTAGTACGTCTTCAGTCCGAACGTCCCCGTCAGCGTTTCAGACGCTTCAACGAGTTCCCGCTGATCACGCAGAGCGACCGGGCAGAAGCCCTTGAAGCCGGTCAGATGACCGCGGCTGACCAGTCGTTCCCGCAATGAGTCACGACGCTGCTGTTCCTGTCGCTGACGCAGCAGCTCTGTACCGGCGGCAGACTCACCGGGTGTCACCAGCCGGCGATTGTTTGTGCTTCCGACGTCCGGACGAGCGGCCGCACGGATCGATATTTCCTGCAGCGGGGCTCGTCCCGACGCGCTCAGTGAGGCATCCCGAGACGAACCTGTGACAGCGGGCGGCAGCGGAGTTCTGTTCAGCGGCGGTGCGCTGGAACGGATCGGCAGTGGTTCGGCAGCGGTCGGCGGTAGACCGATCGAACGGTCTGGCTGCCGGAACTCATCCGCGTCTCCGGTCGACGAAGTCTGGTCATTTCCAGTGTTCACAGCGTCCGCTGCGTCCACAGGTTTCGCTGCGTCCGGTGCGGGCAGAGCGGCTCCCGACGACACCGGCATCATGAACGGGTTCGGAGCGTCCGCGGGGTCAGGGTTCGCACGCTGCGCGTCCGTCGCTGCAGGATCGGACGGG
>CAZHET010000438.1:0-5588 GCA_964531585.1 uncultured Planctomycetaceae bacterium
CAGGGCAAGGAGCTTGATCCGCGGTCCGATATCTATTCCTTCGGCGTTACCTGTTATCAGATCCTCAGCGGCAAGACCCCCTTCGTCGGTGCCAATCCAATGGCAATCGCCGTGCAGCATCTGAACAAGACGCCGCCGCCGCTTAAGGAAGCGAATCCGAATGTTCCGGACGTCCTGTGCCGCATGGTGCATCGCATGATGGCCAAGCGCCGGGCACTGCGCTATCAGTCAGCGGCGGATGTTGTGGCCGACCTGAAGGAACTCGTGACAGCCGTCAAACAGGATCGCTCGCTGGATCTTTTGCGCCTGCCCCGACTGGAAGAACTGGAAAAGGCAGCCGCACAGGCCAAAGGTACGGACGCCCGTGCCAGCGGACCTCAGGGGGTCATCACGGCTGACACACCGGTCCGCAAAACGCCATCGGGACGGCGCGGTTCGTACGATCTGGGCGACAACATTCCGCAGGGTGCCACTGTGGCGGCGGAGGTGATGTATCCGTCCCAAAGCCGCTCGCAGCGCCCGCCGCTGAAGCCGGATACCCTGCCCTGGGTCAGCCTGCCGTCGTGGGAGGAAGAGGACGATGACGAAATTCCGATCCATCGCCACGTGCCGGACTTCGAAGAAATGGACCTGACGCCGATGGTCGACGTCACATTTCTGCTGCTGATCTTCTTCATGATTACGGCGGCGTTCAACCTGCAGAAAAAATTCGACATGCTGCCTGCCAGTCAGGAAGAAGGCGTTTCGACTCAGCCGGTGGAAGACGAATCCGAGCCGCTGACCGCGCTGATCGGCCCGGACAACATTGTTTTTCTGGATGACCGACAGGCAACGATGTACAACGAAGTGCAGGAAATGCTGCGTGATGCAAAAGACTTTACCGGAGGCGTCGATCTGCGGCTGCAGGTCGATCCGGATTCCAATCACGGAACGCGTATCATGGTGGTCGACGCGGCAACCAGTGTCGGGTTCGTCGTCAAGACGCTCATCAAAGATGTAGACTGATCAGCCGCGGCAGACGGGCTGACTGCACCAGTGCCAATTCACATTTCGGGCGGAATACAAGATCGTGCCAGCGGAAGAATATGACGACGTCGATGAATACGACGCAGTGGAAGACGTCGAAACGGTCGACGACCCCGATGATCCCGGTGACATCCAGGACGCGGAACAGAAAGGCCGCCAACATCTTTCCCGCGGAGCCGCATCGCGCTTCAGTGACCGACTGACCGGCGGGCCGGAGCGACCCGGAGAAGAAAAAATCGGTCGTTCGCCGTTTGTTGTGGCGCTCGGTGTGGTGATCGGCATCCTGGCGGTTGCCGCACTGATCTTTTTTGTGCTGATTCGTTACACCAGCGAGAGCCGTTCGCTGCAAGCCGCCACCGCGGCGCTGGAGGGGCAGAGTTTTCAGGAAGCGGAGAATCTGTTTGAAAAGTTCCTGACTGACTATCCCACAAGCAGCAGTGAAGAAACGGCTCGTATCGGCCTGCACGCGGCGCGAGTTCAGAAATACACCGCCAGCTCAACCCTGACGCCGGACGGCATCAGAGAAGGACTGTTCGAACTGGAAGAACTCGTCAGAGTCTGCCGCGACTTCGAAGGGTTTCAGGACGAACGCGAGAACGTGCGTCGCTACGCCGAAATTCTCGCCCGCACCGGTGCGGTGTCCGCCGCGAAGGCGAAAAAGCGGGAACCCCTGGAAGCAAGCCTGGCGGCGACCGCGATTCTTCAGCGGTTCGCTCCCGATGGCGGAGTTCCCAGGAACGTCGAGGACGATCTGACGCGGCTTCAGCGAACCGCCGAAGCTGAAATTCTCAAGCAGACAGTGTTGGAAGGCGCACTCGCTGAAATCAACGCAAAGCTGGATTCAGGCGACACGATCGGAGCACTGGAGGCGCGGCAGAGCCTGCTGGATCAGTACGAAGTGCTGAACGACGACGAGGATGTTCAGGCTGTGCTGACAAAGATTCTCGATCGCGAACAGCAGCTCGTCACGCGCGATGCGATTAATCGAGAAGCGATGACCGAGGATCTTCCGGGGGCCGCCCTGAGGTCGGTGGCGCTGACGCTGCGAACTCAGGCAACGGTGGATCAGGTGTCACAGGGGCGGCAGGTGTTCGCGCTGGGAGCTGACAGTTGCTACGGACTCGATGCCGAAACCGGCGAGCCGCGCTGGAAACGCGTCGTCGGGGACAACGCGCCGTTCGCACCGCAGCCTGTCGCGGCATCTGTTCCGGGATTGCTGCTGTACCACACCGGAAGTCAGGAACTGGTGATGCTCTCGCAGCAGGACGGCAGTGTGTTGTGGCGTCAGCCGATGCCCGATCGTCCCACCGGGTCACCACTGATTTTTCAACAGCAGATTTATGTCACGACCGAAGCCGGCAAATTGTGGCAGATAGCGGCCGACAGCGGACGAGCGGTCGCGGTCGTGAATTTCACACAGCCGGTCGTTGGTCCGCCAGCCCTGAACTCCGACGAAACGCTGCTGGTAATTCCCGGCGATCAGGCGCTTGTCTACACGCTGCGACTTTCTCCCCTGGAATGCGCTGCGGTTTCCTATGTCCCGCATCGACCGGGAAGCGTGGAAGCACCCATGCTTGCGCTGGGGCGTTTGTTTCTGATGTGCGACAACGATAATCTGGAAGAGTGTCGGCTGCGTGTTCTGGCACTCGATGAATCGTCGTCGCGACTTTCTGTGCGCACGATCGACAAGGTTCCCGGCCAGGTCCGCGATCCGTGTCTGCTGCGAGGCGATCAGTTGTTCGTTCCTTCCAGCCCGCAGCGGGTGTCTGCGTTTCGCGTCACTGATGATCCGGACGCACAGCCGCTGGGCCGCGTCGGCACCAATCAGATTGAAAATGCGTCGACAGCGCCGATGTTTCTGCTGGCCGGACCCGGCGGACAGTTGTGGCTGGCCAGTCAGTCACTGCGGCGTTTCCGAGTCCGGACGAACGCTCTGCTGCTGGACAACACCGAACCGGTCGCGGAGGGACTGCATCTGCAGCCGATGCAGTTTGCAGACGAAAGCCTGTTTGTCACGACAAGTGCGCCGTATTCCTCGTCCGTTTTCTTTACGAAGGTGGACCGCGAGAAGATGACCGGACTGTGGCGAACAGTCATCGGGACAAATCTGGTGGCCATTGGTCAATCAGCCGGTCAGTCGCTGCTGGCCGTCAGCGATTTCGGGGAAGTCTTTCGGATCCCGCTGACCGAGCTGAACAGCGGTGGATTCGTCCTGGAATCGATTAGTCAGTTCCAGTTGCCCCCGAAACTGAACGAACCTGTCGGCGGGCTGAACCTGGTCGACGGACGCCTCGCCGCGTACTGTGGCGGAAAGGAACCGGCATTGTGGACCTTCAGCGGCACCGGCCAGCTTGAACAGCGGTGGCCGCTCCCGGCCGCCCCGCAGACTCAGCCGGTCGCTCTGGCAGAAGGTGTCGTGGTCGCGCTGCCAGGGCGACTGCATATGACCGCGCGACGCGGAGGTGCTGTTCAGGACTATCAGGGCGCGCAGCAACTGAATCAGCAGGCCACGTGGAAAAGCCTGGTCGCGATCAGTGACAGTCAGGTACTGGCGGTAAATTCCGAAAATCAGTTCGTGCGGGCGGAGTTTCGCAGTTCGCCGTCTGCACATCTGGCCGAAGTCAGCGTGACGCGTGTCGATCATGCAGTCGAAGTCCCGCCGACGCCGGCTGGCAACCTGCTGGTGGTACCAACCGCTGACGGCCGGCTGTTGTTAATGCAGACCGGCACGCTGGAGGTTCTTGCGGAAGCGGACCTGCAGGGCGTGCCCTCTCGGTCGGCCCATGTCGCCGGAAACCGGATCTTCATCGATGTGGCTGGTCAGGGCGTGAAAGTCTTTTCGCTGGACTCGTCGCTGCAACAGACGGGGGCATATCGAACTGACGGTGCGTTTCTGGCGGGCACACCCGTGGGACTGTCATCCGGCGAATTCGTCGCTGTACGCTCCGACGGCCGCATCGAAGTTCTGGATGCCGACGGTAACGGGACCGGGAAGATGATGTCACTGGGCCAGGCGGCTCAACAGGGGCCTCTGACAATCGGCGATGCTCTGGTGGTAATCGCTGTCGATGGCAGCCTGTATTCGATTGGAGAGTTTCTGCAGTAGTGCTGTTTCAGCCCGGTTCGGAGTAATCGCTGGATGCGTCCGAATGCAGATAGTCGTTAGCGCGAGGTTGGTATTCAGAATGAGTTGCAGTGGCGAATTAATGCGATCTGTTTTTCTGGCAAGCCTGCTGCTGTCAGCGCTGAATCCTGCTGACCTGCGCGCTCAGGATGAACCGGCCGCTGCAGCGGCGGCGGCTCAGGATACCGACGCCTCGAACACTCGCGATGGCCGGCCGGACATCACGGTCCTGCCACAACTGCAACAGATGACGCTGCCGTCGGCCGAGGAACTGATTCAGAGATACAACGACGGCAGGTTGTTCGACTGGGTCGTGCTGGGCAACGACGGCGTGCTGGTGGTGAAGCCACTTTGGCCTCGTCCGGACACGATGCAGAAGCGGACCGCCGAAATTCAGGCACTTGAGACTTCAGAACCGAAGACCCCGGAAGAACGCATCCAGCGCAATCAGCGCCGCGAAGAGCTGCGGTACGTGGAGCTGGAATTGCTCGACGAACGCGAACTTTACCGACTGCCGGTCGGTCAGGTGGCCCGGGTCATCAACTTCGAAGAACTGATGCTGCAGCGCACGGACAAACTGCTGCAGGAGGGCAACATTCGCACGGCCTATGAGATGCTGCGGCTGGTGGATCAGGCCGCCCCTGGCTGGGACAAAGCCGCCGAGCGATTCGAATCTCTGCTGCTCCGCGAAGCCGAACTGCAACAGCAGGCGGGAAATGCATACGCCGCTTTGTCGCTGCTGGACGAACTCGCGGCCAGGAACATGAACAATTCTCAGTTGCCACAGCGGTTTGGAGAAATTGTCGATCGCGTGCTGCAGGAAACTGTCGGCGCAGAAGACTACTCGCAGTCGCGGCATCTGATTTCCCGCCTGACACGTTATTTCCCACAGCACGAGATCGCTCGTCGCTGGACCGCCAATCTTCAGCAGATGTCCGATGCCCTGATGCACGACGCCGCTGCACTCGCGCAACAGCGGCAGTTCGCCGAAGCGGCTGCTCTTGCACGCAAGGCAGACACAGTCTGGTCGGTTTCCGGAAATGCCCGCGCCGAATACGTGCAGATCCTCGCCCGCCACCAGGTGATTCGCGTGGCTGTCTCGCGACTGCCCGAGAACAACATGGTCTCCCCGGTGCCACTGGCTGCCGAACTGCGCGAACGAGAACTGACCACTGTGCCGCTGCTGGAACCTGCCTCGGCCGATGAGCTGACCTATTTCCAGTCCGACTACTTCGAAAAATGGGATCCCGCGGATCTCGGGCGTCAGGTCGTGTTTTCTCTCCGAACAACGCGGCCGTACTGGCAGTCGCAGCCGGTCTTGTCGGCAAACCAGATTGCCGACACGCTCAGTCAGCGGCTGAATCCACAGCTTCCGTCGTACAGTCCGCGACTGGCATCCTTCGTTCAGGCGTTCGCTGTCCGGTCACCCACGGAACTT
>CAZHET010000439.1:0-2629 GCA_964531585.1 uncultured Planctomycetaceae bacterium
CGCGCACGCCGATGGCGTTGCGGTTAAACGACTTACGGAATACAACACACCGAACGTGGCGCTGTCCAGCTAAAGTCAGTGACATTGGGTGCTAAGGGCGTGAGCTGGCTTCTGCGAGCATTACTCGGGATATGCGTTGCGTGGAGTGGAATGTGACGCATAATTCAGGAGGTACCTGCTTCATCGGCTTCTGTCTCCAAAAACAGCAAATGCGACGGCTATGCAACGACGTCAGAATCTCGCCGCTGAACAGCCATCGCGGCGCGCATTTACCATCATTGAACTGCTCGTGGTGATCGCGATTATCGGTGTCCTTGTGGCACTGCTGCTGCCGGCTGTCCAGCAGGCTCGCGGGGCTGCTCGGCGAGTTCACTGTGCCAACAATCTTAAGCAGCTTGGACTGGCCGCGCATTCGTTCCATGATACCTTCGGAGCGCTCCCTCCCGCACGGCTGGTGCTGCCGCTTATTCGCACCGCCGGCAGCACGGCGGACCTTCGCGGACTTGATGAACCCTCGTGGCTCGTTCGCCTCCTGCCGTTCATAGAAGAGTCTCCTCTCCATAGTCGCTGGGATGAGTACTCGACATATGCGAGACAGGATCCCTCCGTACAAAGCGTTGCCCTGTCGACTTACCTTTGCCCGGAACGCCATTCTGCGGATGACGCAGTGACTGAGGCGACAACAGTGACAATTACAGCCCCTTGCGGATGCCCAATGGGAGTCCAGAACGTCGCCGGCGGGGCAATTTCAGATTATGCCGGCAATCACGGTGACCTGTCGCCAGGAGCAATCGGGCAGTTCAGCGACTTCTACTGGGGCGGCAACGGAACCGGTGTGATCATCTCCAGTCGGCCCGTTGGCGACGAAACTTTCATCAAACGGGACTGGCTGGACAGGATCCGTCTGACAGACGTGACCGATGGAACCAGCCAGACCCTGATGATCGGTGAAACATTTGTTCCGCGCGGAAAGAACAAAGAGACTCCCTACAACGGGGCCGCGTGGTACGGTCGACACCTGACAAACTTTGCGCGAATTGGTGGCCCCGGCGTTCCGCTGGCTCACAGCCCGGATGATCAGCGAGCCAACCTGTATTCGTTTGGCAGCTCGCATTCAGGTATCGTTTTATTTGCGCTGGCTGACGGCAGCGTTCGAGGACTCTCGACATCCATCAGCACTCGAGTTCTCGGCAACCTTACTCACCGCTACGACGCCCGAACCGTCGGGGAGTTTTGAAGCGTGAGACCCCTGCCTGGCTTTTTGTTGCTGATCAGTCTTGTCGGATGCGGTTCCGACCAGGTGGCCACGTATCCGGTTGCTGGTCGAGTTGTTTTTGAGGATGGCTCGCCGGTCCGCACCGGCACGGTCGAACTGGAATCAAGGCAGTTTGGCACCACGGCGACGGGTTCCATTCAGAATGACGGAACATTCGTGCTGGGCACCTACACACCAAACGACGGCGCTGCCGAGGGCGAACACAGCGCTATTGTCGTGCAGGTCATTATTGCCGACGGGTCCATCAGGCATACTGTTGATCATGGCCGCGCCGTTCCTCCACGGTACGGGGACTACGACACGTCTCCCTTGACCGTTGCTGTGAAGGCCGCCGAAGACAATCAGGTTGTCCTGACAATCGACGGCACAAGGCAGTAGGACAGGCCAGACTGAGCGTTCCCGAAAGGGCGGGCAAGGTCATTCCAACCTATCAAGTCGGCCAGTTGCCGCAAAGGTCCGCGCCTTTCAATGAAAATGATCCTGAGCGCCAATCGCCACGATGCTGTCCGGCGAACCGCCGACTCTAAATCGTGCGACGACTTTCATGTCCTTGATCGAAAACACGTTCACGATGCCTTCGCCGGGTTCCGTAAACACGGCGTTGCGGCCGAAGGCGTCGAAGGCGATGGAATGATGTCCGTGGTGGCCGTCGATTTTGCTGGCTCCGACGGGGATGGTTGTCTTCACGCGAGCGTCGCTGAAGTCGCGGTCGCGGTTGGGGTCCAGTTCCACCACGGTCAGGTGTTCCTGAACGTCGCTTTCGGATTCGGTGCGATCCTGAAACAGAAACGCATATCGATTTCCGAGTGACAGGACCGTTTCCGGAGTTGTCAGCCGCAGTCCGTCGGCCACCGGGATTCTCACCTTCACGACCGACGGTTGAGCCGCCTCGGCATTGATCAGACACAATGCCGATTGATCGCCTGTGCCTGTCGTACACAGCACCCAGTTACGTTCGTTGGTGAAGGCTCCCGTTCGCAGCGGCTTGTCGGCTTCTTCATCACTGCCCAGCGACAGATGATTCACCTGCACAGTGTCCGCCGCCTTCTGCAGCGACAGATCCGCAGTGACCCAGCAAATGCCGTCGGCCGGAGCGAAAAACACCTTGCCGGAATTGGCGGTGGCTCCGTGGATGACTCCAGTGGGCAGTTGAAACGAATACGCAATCTTCGGTTCACCGGTTTGATTCAGCGACACCACGTCAACTCGCCCCGCATTCGGGCCGCCTCCGTCAATCCAACTGCTGTAGGCGATCGAATTCTTCACGGCCGCCATCGTGATGTGATTTCCACCGCCCGGAAAAAACTTCGCACCGCCGGATGCCGACGACGTCTGCTTTAACAGCATCGGCTG
>CAZHET010000439.1:2639-5584 GCA_964531585.1 uncultured Planctomycetaceae bacterium
TGGCAGCAGCATCCGGCGCGACAGATCGCCGGTGGCGCCGAACAGCAACAGGGATGTGGCAGCCGTCATCGCACCCACTTCAACAGCATCGGCTGCAAGCGCGAGAAACCATTCTTCTGATCATTGGCCAGGTAGAAGTTGTTGTCGTAGACATACAAATGAGCCGGGTTGCCCTGATCGGCGTCCAGCTCTGTGCCGGTGACTTTGGGTGTGCCGGTGTACTTCCAGTGAGAATGATCGCCGTGGGCTTCTTCGAACACGCCGGTGTCGATGGACACCCAACCGCTTTGGTGCTTGCCGTCGTCGTGGTCACGAACACCGACCACCAGCACACCGTTGTTGTGCTTCATCTGCACCAGATCCTGCTTTTCCGCATCCAGCTTCGGAAAACCCTGAATCCAGCCGCGTTCGATTCCCCACTTGTTGCTGGCTGTGATGTCGGCCCATGACAGCCGGTCGGTGTCACGATCCTGCCAGAAAATTCGCATCATGTTTTTGGTGCGAATGGATTGACCAATGGCGTGATTCGACGTCGCGGCGATGATGCACAAAACGGCAGTCATGGCCAAAGAGAATCGCTGTCGATGTGTGAAAAGTTTCATAGATTTATGTCCTGTCGTAATAGTCAACAATTGATTGCAACACGTTTAACCCGTGGCCGAGAGGCCATGCTGAAGTCGTTTCGCGCCAGAGCGACCTGGCCTTTCGGCCACGGGTCAAACGAAGAGCACGCGGCTGCAGCGCTGAGGCACACTCAAAACGGGCTACCGGTTCCGTCCGATGTTTTGAAGCGGCCTTTTTCAAAATGCACGCACGTCCAGCGGCTTCCGTCAACGACCGCATTCATCCAATAGAAGCGCCGGTCACTCCTTCCGGAAGTATACAGTATCGGTTCGCCTTCCATGTCCGGACTGCCCACCAGTTGCTGATTCTTCTGAAAAAACGTCGCCAGGCAGTCCTGATCCGCCGAGCTGATTTCGGTCTTTGTCCATGTCGTGCCGCCATCGGTCAGAGTCGTCGGCAGATCGATGGAGACTTCCATCAACGCAGCAGCTTCCGGATTCTGACCACAACCCGCGACAAGCAGCAACAACAACGTTACCACACGTTGTAAGAATTGACTGTTCACGAAATATGTCCCTTGAGTGTTGTTGAAAACTGAGTCATTCAATCCGCAGGATGCGCCCATCGTTTAACCCGTGGCCGACAGGCCAGGCCCTCCCGCACTGAAGCTGATCCGGCGTTCAGATTTTCCGCAGCGAAGCGGCACAGGCCTTGCCTCCGGCGTCGGACCAGACGGACTGGCTTACCATTCCCCCTGCACCTTGCCGTCGTTTCGAGCGAACGCATTGCGGAACGTTGCCTGATCAACGTTCTCGCTGACGAAGCGCACGCTGCCATCGCACAGTGAAATCTGGGCTCCACCGATATGCAGACTGCGTGGGCCGGAGACGACTTCGCCGTGATGAGTCATATCGGGCTGCGGGGAATTTGGAGTCAGGTAGCCGTGAACGATGGAGTGATACCCGGTGCTCAGAATCCAGGCTCCAGCGCGGACACCTTCATAGCGAGTCGCTGGCAGCGGCGGCATCAGGTCCGAGTCCATCGAACAGGGGGCACCTGCCGAAACTCGCTTCATCTGCCTCTGATGATCCAGCAGCGTCGTCGTATTGGGGCCTCGATCTCCAAACAGCGTTTCCGCCATGAAGACCGTGTTGCTGGTGCCGTCGGTGATATCGCGGAACTTTGTTCGGGAGCCTCGCCAGAACAAACCGTCATTCCCTGACGCACAGTAATTGGTGCCTCGACCTGACCCGCCGTTCAAAAGATAGTTTCCGCCGGCCCAGGAATCGCCATTGCGGTCCACATAGAACGGGTCGCCCGCTTCGCTTGGACAAAGCAGAACGTTTAGCGTTCGCGAGGCCACGGGCTGAATAGCCGGATTCATCACCGGCATCCACGGCAGTCCAGTCTGAGCTGGAAGATTAAAGTCAATCAGCCCGTGCAGATTGCCCTGCTCATGAAACGGCAGCAACTGAGCCTGAGCCGAATAGCCATACAACGAACTTCCAGCGTTCAGCGGAAACGAATTGTGCGTGTCATGATAATTGTGAGCGGCCAGTACCAACTGCTTCAGATTGTTTTTGCACTGCGTTCGCCGAGCCGCCTCGCGCGCCTGCTGCACCGCCGGCAGCAACAACGCAATCAGGATGGCAATGATCGCAATCACCACCAGAAGTTCGATCAGAGTAAATCCGGGTCGCGTTCGCATACTTGTTCTCATCAGATTCGTCTCCAGAAGGGTTGAGTTGACAACGTGTTCAGCGTTGGACAATTGGGGTCAGGTGGTTTCCTGTTTGCTCGTTTAACCCATAGCCGCAGGCGAGGCGCGGTACGGCGCGATGAGTGATCCAGACAAGGCGTGGTAGAGCCCGATAAGTAAGGGCCTCGGCTGCGGCATCGGGTTCAACGAAGCGCCGCACGAGGCTGACTGTTGGCGGCAGAACTGTTGGCGGCAGAACTGTTGGCGGCAAAATCGCCATCAACCCTGCGCACCATTGGCGCAAGCTGAAATGCACAACCGCAGGACGTTCCATGCCAGGCCAGCAGGCAGACTGCCGCTGTTGAGCCGCCTGAGCCGCCATTCCTTTCGGCCATTCGTCACTCGCCAGTAGCCACACCGCGTTCGCTGCGCAAAGCCAGCGCGCACGACATCCCGGTGAACAGACAGCGAATGGTGTCCGGCGCGAATCAGGCAGCCGGCGGACCGCGGGACGGCAGTTGGAAGTGTGGAGCGACGTCCACAACAGGCACCGCTTCAGGAACAGCGAGCGGTACCACATCGGTTTGTGCGGGCAACTGAACATGGACAATGTTCAGTCGAGCCGCAAACACAACCTGACAAATCACGCACTGATGAGAATCGTGCGAGGGAAGCGAGGAAT
>CAZHET010000440.1:0-4462 GCA_964531585.1 uncultured Planctomycetaceae bacterium
CTTCGGGTGCTTCGCACAATTGGGGTCAGACACTTATTTTCCGCACGATCCTAATCCGGTCCCAGCGACCGCAGATACTGCTCACGGTCGGCCGGTGTCCGTTTGTCTTTCTGATCAGATTTCAGCAGCACGTGTCGGCCCAGAACAAGCACATCCATGTCGGTCATCATAAAGCATCGCCACGCTTCTGCCGGAGTACACACGATCGGTTCGCCGCGCACGTTGAAGCTGGTGTTGACCAGTACCGGGCATCCCGTCAGCGCGTGAAACGCCGTCAGCAACTGATAGGCCAGCGGATTACGAGCCGCGTCAACCGTCTGAACACGCGCGGAGCAGTCCACGTGAGTCACTGCGGGAATGTCTGATCGCACGACGTTTCGTTTGTCCATCCCTGTCGACTCCAGTGAATCGCTGCCCACATTCCGTCGATGCGCCTCACGGACTTTTGCCACCAGCAGCATATACGGACTGTCGGTGTCCACCGGCAGATCGAAGAAGTCCGTTGCGTGTTCCGCCAGAACGATCGGCGCAAAGGGTCGGAAGGATTCGCGGAACTTGATCTTCAGGTTGATGAGCGTCTGCATCCCGTCGCCGCGTGCGTCGGCGAGAATGCTTCGATTGCCGAGTGCCCGCGGACCAAATTCCATTCGGCCCTGGAAATTTCCCACGACGTTGTTTTCCGCGAGCAATCCCGCAACGCGATTGCAGAGTTCCTGATCGTCCATGCAGGTCTCAAAGACGGCGTCGTGTTGCCGCAGTGTTGCCGCAATCTCATCGTCACTGAACGCCGGGCCCAGGAACGAACCGCGCTGCCCGTCCGGACTGTCGGCAACTCGCGGCTTCTCCAGCAGTTGATGCCACAGGAACAGCGCCGTGCCGAGTGCTCCGCCGGCATCGCCTGACGCGGGTTGAATCCAGATTTTGTCAAACGGCCCTTCCTTGAGAATTCGTCCGTTGCCCACGCAGTTCAAAGCCACTCCTCCGGCCAGCACCAGATTCTTCGAACCGGAGAGCGTGTGTGCGTGGCGAGCCATTCGCACCATGATCTCCTCCGTCACGCTTTGAATCGACGCAGCGATATCCATATCACGCCGGCGGATCGGCGATTCGGGCTTCCGCGGCGGCCCTTCAAACACGTCGTGAAAGCGCCGCGATGTCATCGTCAGTCCCTGGCAATAGTTGAAGTAGCTCATGTCCATCCGAAACGAGCCGTCGTGCTTCAGATCCAGCAGTTCGTTCAGAATGCGATCGCGGTAGATCGGGTCGCCGTACGGAGCCAGCCCCATCAGCTTGTACTCACCGCTGTTGACGGTGAAACCGCAGTAGTACGTGAACGCCGAATACAGAAGTCCCGGCGAATGCGGAAAGCGCAGCTCCTGAGTCAGCTCAATGCGGTTCGCCCGACCGATACCAATCGTCGCCGTCGCCCATTCGCCGACGCCGTCCATTGTCACGATGGCTGCTTCCTCGAACGGCGACGGAAAGAACGCGCTGGCTGCGTGCGATTCGTGGTGCTCCGTAAATATGAGCGGGCCGGAATAGTCGCTCAGGCCCGAACGCATTTCACGCGGCACGTGCAGCTTCTGCTTCAGCCACAGAGGCATCGCTTTGCGAAAGCTGCCGTACCCGGCCGGAGCATACGCCAGGTACGTTTCCAGCAGCCGTTCAAACTTCGTGAACGGTTTGTCGTAGAAGCTGACGTAGTCCAGATCAGCAGGCTGCAGTCCGGCTTCCGCCAGACAGTAGTCGATGGCATGACGGGGAAAACGCTCGTCGTGCTTCTTGCGCGAGAAACGTTCTTCCTGAGCGGCGGCGACGATTCGTCCGTCAATCACTAATGCAGCGGCCGAGTCGTGGTAGAACGCAGAGATGCCGAGGATTGCGGTCATGCCGAAGAACAGGATGGAAGGCCGATTGGACTTGTAGGCAGGCTGGCGCCGCGATGCGGCCCGGATACAGCAGCGAAGCGGTGACGGCGCATCGGCGTTCCGACTTGCTGACGGCGCTTCGCGACTTCCACGTTTGTTGTCATCTCGACCCCGCATCGGTCGACCCCGCGCTCGCGCGTGCGGCTGGATACCGGCGTCGCTTCGCGACTACTTTTGGGCACGGCGCAGTCTCTTCCAGATTTCCTGACGGGCACCAATCACGACGCCAACGGCCAGTCCTCCCAGATGGGCCGCATTGGCAATCGGCCCAAAGCTGCCGGTCATGCACAGGAACATCCATAAAAATGCGTAGACGAGTGTCTGATGGGGCAGACCCAGGCCGAGATGCGGCTGGAATTTGCCCTTCAGCCAGATGTAGCCAATCAGCCCGAAGACCACTCCCGACATGCCGCCGAAGCGCGGGCCGAGCCAGTAGAATTGCGCCACATTCGACAGCACGGCAATGACGAACACCAGAACCAAAAAACGCCGCGTGCCGCGAACGAACTCGATTGAACTGCCGAGACTGCGCAGCCACATCATGTTGAACAGCAGATGCAGAACGGTAAAGTGCAGAAAGATGGGTGCAACCGGACGCCAGACCTGGCCCTTCAGCACATCAGTGTGAACATGACGTGGGTAGGCGACATACGAATGCCCGTCCGGTCCCGTAAATCGTTCCAGTGACGTGACGTACAACGCCTGCAGCAGAGCGGACTCATGCGCGTTGCACAAAGCCGGCATTCCCCAGCCGCCGGTCTCCCGCTTGCGGAAGTCGGTACACAGAATTGCCACCGCGACGCTGATTCCGATCAGGATGTACGTCGCGGGGTAGGCGTGCCACCACGAACCGCTCCAGCGTTTCGTGAGGTCAATCTCCCGACGTTTGATCTGCTTCCGCTTCTGCTGTGTCCGGCGAGCCAGCTCGCGAGCTTTTCCTGCCGCTTCGACATAGCGATCATCATCCGGATTGGCACGAAACTCCTCAAGCGCCGCTTCCGCCGCTGGACGGTCATCGTCGTTGACGATCCACAGAACCCACTGACCATCTTCTTCTTCCAGTCTGGTCAGGATCGACTGTGTGGCCAGATGCCCGGCCAGCCGCTCGGCATGTGCTTTGGTCGAAAAGGACGATAATTCCCGCATGACAAGTCGCTTTGGGTCGCGGCTGAAATTCTGTGATTGAGTGCGTCAGCAGTGTAGCTCAACCACATCGCCGTCGCTAAGCACGTATTCGCGCCCGACGATCTCAACGGCGCTGCGATGACGACTCCACACCTTGGCGAACCGCATACCTGCCGCCAGGTCTTCATGAATCTGCAGCGCCAGGTCTTCCACCGTCCCGCCGTGTGAAACCGTCAGCGGCGTGTTCATTTCCGGTGATTCACCAGGGCGCTGAGTAAAAATACGAATCAGCCCCAGCAGGGAAAACAAGGCCCGACCGAGCGGCTGGTGCATTGACGAGTTGGCCAGATCCGCTGGAAGGACCGGCAGATCGGCGGCCGACGTTTCCCGCAGCAGGTCCAGCCGCAGCGGCCAGTCGGCGTTGTCGGCATGAGTCACCACAATCAGAGTGGGCACACGGATGACCGCGAAGTCCTGCTCATCGAAGCCACCGGAACGCGACAACCGCGTGCTGCGTTGTTCAAGTTCCCGGACCACGTCCAGTGTCGCGCACGGAGCGTCGTCAGACGATCCGTCGAAGACCAGCGCGGCCGCGTCGGCGGTGCGAACCAGATTCAGCATGCCCGGAGTCACCTGCCCCGCGACAATCGGCGGCGTGTCGACAAGCTGAATCTGAACACCGTCGACATCCATCATGGCCGGCAGCGGTTCGCGCGTGGTGAACGGGAATTCGGCGACTTCCGGTTCCGCGCGCGTCAGTTCCTTCACCAGCAGGCTCTTGCCCGCGTTGGGTGCTCCAATGATGACAATCCGCCCGGCTCCCTGACGAGGAATCCGCCATGTCGACCGCGACTTTGGAGCGGATGCTTCCCGCTCGACGGCCCGGCGAGCTTCACTGACGCGGGCCTTTAGTTCCGCCTGCAGCCTGTCGGTGCCTTTGTGCTTGGGAACCAACTGCAGCATTCGTCGCAGACATTCCAACTGCTCCGCCGTCGATTGAGCCCGCCGGTATTCTCGTTCGGCCTTCAGATACTGCGGCGTGAGGTTGGCAGGCATACGACGGTCGGCGGTTCGAATAATTCCATCTCACGAGAAAAAACGCTGATTCGTTGCGCAAGCGGCCGGCAAGAAGGGATCGTGAACAGTTACGGCGGAATCGCAACCCGCCAGTTCTCTGCCGCGCGCTGGCCGCCGTCGGGGCTCCTGCAAGTGGTGCAGGCTGCATTTGCTGAGGGACACCACCCCCGGGGCTGGTAGACGAGACGAGAAGGCGGCGGAACCGAGACAGGATGCTGACTCTGGCGTCAGCCAGGGGTGACGAGCGAAGCCAACGCGCAAAGCCCCGAAGAGCCAACAGACCCGCGCAGCGGAATCTCGCGCCCAATGGCACTCACTTTGTGAGCGGCACG
>CAZHET010000440.1:4472-5582 GCA_964531585.1 uncultured Planctomycetaceae bacterium
CCGCCGGTGCCTGCATTGAAAAACGCTGGCAAAAAGCCGGCGGCTAGCGCCGTGCCGCTCACAGATCAGAGCGAAAGTGAGTGACAGTGGACGACTGCCGCCCGGGCCACATGCCGCCACCACTCCGCCGCTGGATCGGAGTTCCTGCTCGTGGCGGCGACGAGCTTCGGTTGGACTCAGCCTTTCGCAGCGGCGAACCGCTTGCTGACTTCGTCCCAGTTCACGACGTTCCAGAATGCTGAGACGTAATCCGGGCGGCGGTTCTGATAGTTCAGGTAATACGCGTGTTCCCAGACGTCCAGGCCCAGAATCGGTGTGCGGCCTTCCGACAAAGGCGTGTCCTGATTCGGGGTGCTTTCGACAACCAGGCCACCGGAAGCGTCGACGGACAGCCAGGCCCAGCCACTGCCGAAGCGAGTGGCGGCGGCCTTGGAAAACTGCTCTTTGAACGAATCGAAACTGCCGAATTTTGCGTTGATGGCGTCGCCCAGGTCGCCAGACGGAGCACCACCGCCGTTCGGTGACATGACCGTCCAGAACAGCGAGTGATTCGCGTGTCCGCCACCGTTGTTCCGGACTGCGGCCTGTTTGTCCGACGGAACGCTGCTGAGATTTCTCATCAGGTCAGCGATGGGCTTGTCCGCCAGATCGGTGCCTTCCAGAGCCGCGTTGACGTTGTTGATATACGCCTGATGATGCTTGCCGTGGTGGATCTCCATCGTCTTCGCGTCGATGTGCGGTTCCAGAGCATCCTTGGGATACGGCAGATCGGGAAGTGAATAAGCCATTGCAGTTATGTCCTTTCGAGAGTTGGCGACGCGTTGAAGTGTCGTATGAAAAAGTGGTCTCCTTCGTATTCTACGCGTCCCGCACTGTGCGACAACCGATCGGTTTTCGTGCTCCTGCAGATCATCGGCGACTCGACTGGTCCGGGCGAAAGCCAGCCAGTATGCCCGGCAGCCAGCACAGCACAGATGCCGAAAAGGCGTGACGATTGCAGTTGCCAAAGTCCGTTTTGCCGCCGTTTGTGGTCACCACCATTGACGCCCCCAGACTGCAACGCCGTTAAGAGTTTATTTTCGTTTAACCCGTGGCCGAGAGGCCAGGTTG
>CAZHET010000441.1:0-5544 GCA_964531585.1 uncultured Planctomycetaceae bacterium
GAACGGCCGTCCCGTTGGGACTCTGGATGTTGTTGCGCTTGGCTCCTGGGGCGATGCCCCAGGCTGGATGAACGGCTGGCCCGTTGGGCCGGAACCGCACAGCCCGTTGGGCCGCACCAGCAACGCGGTCACCCACTTGTCGCGTGAAACCGGCAGGCCGCGAGACGGAGAAGATCGCGGGGGACGTTGCCCGGGTGCCCGGGGACACACATGTTTGTGGCATCAGAATGCGAAAACTCGATGCGCCTGGACGGCGCATGGGCGGTCGTTCCTCGTGGTTTCGGGATGCGTGCAGATGCTCAAACGGCTGGCGATTGCCGGGAGGCTGGTCGTCGGGCGCTTACTCCTCGGCAGCGTCGCGGCCGGGTACCGCGCCGCGGACCTGATGTCTCTGGTGAGCAGTGCCCACCGCAATGATCTCGACGTCTGGGACTACGTGAAGGACGTGCTGGACGAGCTGCTGTCCGGCAGCACGAACTTCGCCTCGCTGAGTCCCGACGAGTGGGCCAGGACCCATCCAGACTCGATCCGCAATTACCGCCAAAAGGAACGCGAACAGCAGTCCGCCCGCCGAGACCGAAACCGCCTGCACCTCTGTCTGAATCAAATCAAACAGATCCCCCCAAAATAAGCCCCCCTGCACTAAAGCTCAGCAATGGTGCTGATGGGCGCTTACAAGTCCGGAACGCATCACGTTCAAGAGCGACGACGGCGGCAGGACGCCGAATCATCTGTTGCGATGGGTCAACACCAAAGGCGAACCCGGCCCGTGGAGCCAAGTCAGCGGCGCAACCGTTCCGGCCGTGTGACCATGCCGACCGTGACAAACGCTTTGGAGTGCTCCGACTTGTCTGAGCTTTTCTTTGACACACCCTTCGAGTCCGCAAGACACCCGATGCAGACCAAAGCGGTGACAAGTCCCCGCACTCCAAAACTTCGTACGGCGAGGCTTGTGCTCGCCGTTTTTCGTGGAAGTCGTCGTGTGCTCCTGGTTTTGGAACGCCTGGCAGAATGACTTTGAGTGTGCCACTGGCTGTGCCAGTGATTCGCAGCAAGCCAGGCCGTTCATCCGCGACGGGATCCGATCAGGGTGCTGTTTCCCGACATATCCGCCAAACACCGTGCCGGTTCCCTCTGACGCACTGGCACAGCCAGTGGCACACAATGAGATACTTCAGTGCCACCCCGCCGCTTACGTTGATTCCAGTTCGTCGCCTGACGAAGCTGCTCACGAAACAGGTCACGGAATTCGGTGACGGCGGGGTATTCAGCGCCGTCGCCTGGGTTCCCGCCTGCGCGGGAATGACGAGGGTGCGCGGATGCTCGGTTCCCGCCTTCGCGAGGGCAGGGTGGGGCTGCGGGATGGCGCTGCAGGACGGTGTTGCCGTGCAGGCGGCGTTGACGGGTTTGTTGGGCTGGCGGTAACATCGGCTGCATGACTGCTTCCGACCACCGACGAACGCGTTTTTGGCTGCCCGTGCTGCTGTGCTGCGTTGTCGGACGCGGCTCATTTCCTGCGAATTCGCTGGTCGCTCAGGATGCCGGCGGCGGACAGCGCGAACTGGCGGCGGATAGCGGCGACGTTCGGCAGGCGGT
The DNA here is from genome assembly GCA_964531585.1 of uncultured Planctomycetaceae bacterium. Classification (GTDB taxonomy): domain Bacteria; phylum Planctomycetota; class Planctomycetia; order Planctomycetales; family Planctomycetaceae; genus JAWKUA01. The sequence goes on from CAZHET010000441.1 coordinate 1,597, forward strand.
TCCTTCGGGCGAGCAACCTAACCGGGCTGACGGCGGCGGACGCAGTCTGGATTTGCGGGAAATGCTGCGAGCCGGCGGGGCGGTTGGATATCTGATCGTGCTGCTGAGTCTGGTGATGGTGGCTCTGATTATCGACCACGCCATGAACATCCGCCGCAGCACTCTGATGCCGCCGGGGCTGGCTGAAGAAGTGCATCGGCTGCTGGCCGAACGAAAAATTGACGAAGCCAAAAAACAGTGCGAACAGCATCCGGCATTTCTCAGCCGCGTCCTGCACGCCGGGCTGGACGAAGTCGGAGTCAGCTATGCCGCCGTCGAAAAATCCATGGAAGACGCGGCTGTCGAGCAGTCGGCCCGGCTGTTTCGGCGAATCGAGTATCTGTCCGTCATCGGCACGATCGCTCCGATGCTGGGACTGATGGGAACCGTGTGGGGCATGATTCAGGCGTTTCTGGAATTCGAACAGAAGGCGAATCCGCAGGTGTCCGAACTGGCTCCCGGAATCTACCGGGCACTCATCACCACGCTGCTGGGGCTGGGAGTGGCGATTCCGGCCTTGAGTGCGTTCGCGATCTTCCGTAACCGGATTGACGAACTGGCGGCTGAAGCGACTCTGCTGGCCGAACATGTCTTCGCCGACTTCCGCCGTCGGGGCAGGAAGCGGGAATGAGCTGGTGTATTCGACTCTTGTTTTTTGATTCCTGACCAAAACGTTGCCCGTATGAAGACGATTCTCATCCAGCTCGACACCGACTCGCTGCCCAGCACGTTTGACCGTGTCGTGGCGGTGGATTCCGACGTCGACCACCTGTTCAGCTACGGCGGTGTCAGTCCCGAAAACGTCACGGGGCTGGTGCATGGAGCGATTTTCACTCGCGGACCGAAGGATCTGAATCGCACGGCGATTTTCATTGGCGGCAGCGATGTTGCGGCGGGCGAGGCTCTGCTGAAGAAAGTATCGTCGACGTTTTTCGGGCCGATGCGGGTTTCCGTGATGATGGATTCCAACGGCTGCAACACAACAGCCGCTGCTGCCGTCGTGGCCGCGAAGCAACACCTGCGGCTCGATCAGACGCAGGCCGTCGTTTTGGGCGGAACCGGGCCGGTGGGTCTGCGAGTCGCACAGTTGCTGGGGCAGGAGCACGCTCAGGTCACGCTCGTTTCCCGCTCGCTCGATCGAGCGTCGGCGGCGGTGAAAGGCATGGCGTCTCAGGTTGAAGGTGACCTCTCTGCCGCCGCGGCTTCGTCTGCGGACGAGGTCCGGGCCGTTTGCGAGGGCAAGCCGCTGGTGGTCGCGGCCGGAGCTGCCGGAGTCTGCTTCCTGCCCGAGGGAAGCCTGGCTCAGCTTTCCGGCCTGCAGGTGGCGATCGACCTGAATGCTGTGCCGCCGACAGGTCTTGCGGATCTCGCCGCGACAGACAAGGCGGCGGAAAAGAACGGCGTCACGTGCTATGGGGCTCTGGGTGTCGGCGGGACAAAGATGAAAGTGCATCGTCAGGCGATCGCCCGTCTGTTTTCCACCAATGATGCCGTGCTGGATACGTTGCCGATTTACCAGATTGCTCTGGAAGTCGCCGGGATCGTGTCGTAGTTGCAGCCAGCGACCTCGATCGTACCGGGTTATTCCGCCGAGGGCACTTCGTACACTCGCCAGGTGCCGTCGTTGTATCGTGGCTGCAGGCGAATCGGTCCCAGTTTGCGTGTCAGCAGGTGAGTGACTCCGGTTTCGTCGTGCAGACGCCGCAGGTCCGCAACGTCGAAGTCACCGTCGCGATAGCTGGATTCGGACCAGCCGTGAATCGCCCACAGCCGCCGGTTCCATTCGACAATTCCAGCGGAATCCTGCGGGCAGTCTTTGAAGCACACGAATTCGGCTCGTTCCGCGTACCACTTGAAACCGAACGATTCGCGTGGCGTCAGCACGAGTGCGTCCTTGTGCGTGTTGTCCTGAATCCACTGGCACGCGTTCTGCCACGCAGCGAACTGCTGTGCGGAATATCCCGCGGGTGCCTCGGGGCGTCTGCCGAATGCCAGCCCGCAGGCCATCAGGCACGCCAGCACCGCCGCAACGGTGCTCGCCCGGCTGCATCTGTTCGCAACCACCCCGGCGGCAAGCAAGCCCACGGTCATCGGCAGCAAAGCGTCGAACAAGCGGAACGGATAGAACTTCAGCAGGAATGCTCGAACGTGCCAGTGATCCAGTTCCTTCGCCGGAACGTTGTGCCAGCCGACGGCGATTCCGACGACGGCAATGATCGCCGCCATCAGCAGCATCGACAGCCAGTGATGCCTCGCGAGCGCGGCACTCGCCATGTTGTCTGTCGCGTCTTCAGTGGAGCTGCCTGAGGCTGGCCGCTGCTGCATTCGTAAACTGACCAGCACCAGCGCGCTCAGGACCGCTGTGTGAATCCACGCCTTCAGCGGAAACGTCGTTGGATCGAGGTGATGGGCCAGTCGCCAGAACACCTGAATGAAGTCGGCCGTCTGTTTGTCAGCGGTCGTTTGAGTGCCGGGCATCAGCATCGCGACGGCGGGAATCAGTCCCGGCAGCGCAGTCAGCGCGGCCGCACTGAGCAGCACCGCTGTATTCACCGGTCGACCTTCGAACGATGACTGCGCGCCGCTTGCCATGCGCTTGCGCATCAGGAGCCGCGTGCATTCGCTCATGGCAATTGCGATTGCGAACCAGCCACCGACGACGGGGTGCAGCGCCGTCGAGAGGCCGAGCATGGCTCCCGGCAACACGGCCTTCGCCGCTGACGAGTCGTGTTGCCGCTTCGTCCACAGGGCCGTTGCAATCAGCGCGAAGCCGTAAGCCGGCACTTTGCTTTCGAAGCCGCCGATTGTCCATTCGCCGGAGAAGTTGCCGGTCTGGCCGATGCCTGCGAACACCGCCGCCGCCAGCACCGTTTGCCGGCCGTTCAGTGCGAACCGACCGGCCAGGATCGTCCAGCCGACCGCCAGTAAACCATAGCTGAGCAACCTTCCGATGACCGCGACGGCAGCAAACGGAAGTACTCCGGTCAGCCGGCCGGTTGCGGCGAAGAAGACCGCGTGAGCGTTGCCGGATTGCAGAAAAAAGTCTCTGCTGCACCACTCCGGATCGGCGAATGAGCGGGCTTTGCAAAGGTAGTGCGGCTCGTTCACTCCGGGCACGGGCATGCTGAGCAGCGAGACGCACAGGAACACCGCAGTCACGGCAGCAATCGTCAGCGGCACGCTTTTTTTCGTGAGCATCGATGACTGACCCGACTGCGCAGAAAACTGGCGATCCGCCTGTCAGGACTTCCTGCCCTTCTTCTTTGCAGACTTTTTCTTTGCCGCCGCCGCGGCAGTTTTCTTCTTGCCGGCCGCAGCTTGCTTGTCGTCAGCCTTGCCGAAAGCCTTGTCCCAGTTTTCCCAGAACTTTGGTGTCGTGCCGGTACGTACAATAGGTCCGCTCATGAAATCGTGTTCTCAATGGTCAGTGAATATGTTCCAGCAGGCTCTGTCAAAGCCGGGGCAGATCCCCTGCGAGCCAGGAATTCAACGCGAATGTTGCTTCTTCCGGGAGCCAGTCCCGGTTTTGTCAAACGAACTAACTGGACAGCGCCAGGTTGTATAGTCTAACGGATAATCCGCAGGATTCCGTCGAAGTGAGCGGCACGGCGCTAACCGCCGGTTTTTCCCGGCGTTTTCTTGAATGCCGAAACCGGCGGCTCGCGCCGTGCCGCTCACCAAACCGAGCGCGGGAAGCTACACCAGACCAAAGGCCATGTCCATTTGGTCGGAAATCTTCTTCAGCCGTGCCGGGTCGCCCTGGCCGACTTCCGCCGCGGCCCAGCCGGTGTAGCGGATTTCTTCCAAAGCCTTGCGGACGTCCGCCCAGTCGATGTCGCCTTCACCGATATCGGTGAACTTTTCCTGAGCCCTTGAATAGCCCTTCAGATCGAGCTTAATGATGCGGCG
>CAZHET010000442.1:0-5540 GCA_964531585.1 uncultured Planctomycetaceae bacterium
ACCTCGGCCAGCCAGGCTCGTTCCAAGCAGAAGCAACTGGACCGGCTGCAGACCGTTGAAATCGAAGTGGATCTGCCGACCGCGCGCATCAAGGCTCCCGTCGTGGAACCTCGTCAGGGGCCGGCCGTTCGCTGCATGGATATGGCGATTGGCTACCCGGATCACGTCGTCGCCAGTGACATCGACCTGGAAGTTGACCATCAGCAGCGAGCCGCGATCGTGGGCGACAACGGTCAGGGAAAAACCACGCTGCTGCGAACTCTTGTGGATTCGCTGAAGCCGCTGGCGGGTAAGGTCAAATGGGGATATGGCTGCGAAGTCGGCGTCTACGCTCAGCACGTCTACACCACTTTGCCGCAGGAACAGACCGTACTGGATTACCTGGAATATAAGGCGAAGCCCGGCACGACGACGCAGGACTGCCTGAAAGTTGCCGGATCGCTGCTGTTCCGCGGGGCTCACACGAAAAAGCCCGTCAAGGTACTGTCCGGCGGTGAGCGGGCTCGCCTGTGCATGGCCGGCCTGCTGCTGGGAACTTACAACGTGCTGATTCTGGACGAACCCGGTAACCACCTCGATGTCGAAACGGTGGAAGCTCTGGCGGAGGCGCTGCTGGAATACCAGGGGACCGTGCTGTTCACCAGCCACGATCGCCATTTCGTGCGTCGAGTCGCGACAAACGTGATCGAAGTGCGAGACGGCCGGGCTCGCAACTACGGCGGCGATTACGAAGCCTACCTGTACTCCGTGAACCGCGAGATCGAAGAGGGCGAACGAGCACGAGCCGCCGCGAATCGCATGTCGGCACCTCCGGCTGCGAAGTCCGGCAGCGCGGCGAAGTCTCTGTCCGGCAAGGAACAGTTCAACGCCCGCAAAACCGTGCGAAATCTGGAAAAGACGATCGCAAAGCTGGACGGTGAGAAAAAAGAACTCAGTGCCATACTGCTGAAAACGTCAGATGCCGCGAAGGCGATGGATCTGCACAATCAGATCAACGCGATTCAGGTGGAACTCAGCCAGGCCGAAGAAAAGTGGTGTGAACTTCAGGAAGAACTGGGCGAATGGTAGAGCACGCTATGTCTGCAAAAGTACTCATCATCATCGGCGACGCCACCGAAACGCTGGACACGATGTACCCGTTCTACCGACTGCAGGAAGCCGGTTTCCAGCCCGTGGTTGCCGCGCCCGAAAAACGCCTGTATCAACTGGTGCTGCACGAAGTGAAACCCGGCTGGACAATCACCAAAGAGTGGGAAGGCTACACTCTGGCTGCCGATGTCGCGTTCAAGGATGTCGATCCGAATGACTACGCGGGAATCCTGTTTTCCGGCGGTCGGGCTCCCGAATACATCCGCTACGACGAAGATCTGGTAAGAATCACGAGGCACTTCTTCGAAACGAATAAACCGATCGCCAGCGTGTGTCACGGCGTGGAAATTCCCGCCTATGCTGGGTGTGTGAAGGGCCGGCGCATGGCAACAGTTCCCAAGTGCCGGTTCGATCTGGAAGTTTGCGGTGGCATCTTTGTGAACGAAGCGTGCGTGATCGACGGCAACCTCGTCAGCGGCCGAACATTTCACGACAACGGCCAATACGTTGGCCCGTGGATCGACCTGCTGCTCGCCGCTCAAACCGCTGGTACCTGAAGCCGCTCCGTTGATCCCGCACGCGGCGAAAAATGGTATCGGCATGGCTACCATCAAAGCCAACGCTCTACGCCAGGTCGCCGCTTCTCCGCAGCAGGTCGCGGACTTCCGCAGCCAGAAAGATCGACCCGGCAACGCACACCAGTCCGTCATTGCCTGCCAAAAGCCGAGCTTTCGCGAGCGCCGATTCCGGATTCGCTGAGACGTACACGTTCGCTCGCGGCGAATCACCAGCGGCAGCGGCTGCCAGTGACCGCAGTTTGTCATTAGACGTGCTGCGAGGATTCGTTTCGAACCGTGTCAGCACGATGTCGTCGAACAGCGTCAAGACCTGTCGCAGCATTCCGGCGGCGTCTTTGTCCCTGCTTGCCGCAAAGATCAGCACCCGCCGAAAACTGCACCATGGCGGTTCATTCAGCGTTGCCACCAACGCGGCGATCGCATCCGGGTTGTGCGCCGCGTCGAGCACAATTTTCGGCTGCAGATAAACAACTTCGAATCTCAGCGGCCAGCGAGTCGCGGCGACGCCGGAACGAATCGTTTCCGCGGTGATGCGATCGTCCGCACGACCCAGCTGCACGGCCGCAGCAACCGCCAGCGCTGTATTGCGAACCTGGTGTGCTCCGGCCAGGGGCACTGTCACGTCCGTGACCTGCCAGCCGACGCCCGTCACGTCCGTGACCTGCCAGCCGACGCCCGCCACGTCCGTGGACACGCTCGCGCCGGGTCCGGTGGCGCTTGACGTAGTGCGAATGTCGCGGCCCAGCAGCCGGAATTCGCAGTGATGCTTCTTCGCCGTGGCTTCAATCACACTCAACGGGCCGTTCGCCGTCACGCCACAGATGACCGGCACGCCGTCCTTGATAATCCCCGCCTTTTCTGCGGCGATTTCCTCCAGAGTGTTGCCCAGAATGTGCGTGTGATCCAGGCCGATGGTCGTGATGACGGTCACTCGCGGACTGCACACGTTGGTGCAGTCGAGTCGCCCGCCCAGGCCGGTTTCCAGGACAGCCATTTCAATCTGCCGGTCATCGAAGTACATCCACGCCAGCAGGGTTGCCACTTCGAAATACGTCGGTCCTCCTTCGGCCACGCCGTCCACCACGCCACCAATCATGCCTGCGTCTGCCGCATTCAGCCGCATTACCAGTCGGGCCACCAGAGCAGTCAGGTCGTCTTCGCTCGGAACTTCGCCGTCGACCTGCATCCGTTCTTCGAAGCGATGAATGTGAGGCGATGTGTACAGCCCGGAACGGATTCCTGATGCGCGCAGGATCGAATCGACCATCGCGGCCGTGGACCCCTTGCCCTTGGTTCCGGCGATATGAACGGCGGGAATGCGCTGCTGAGGCGACCCGATCAGCGACAGCAGCCGTCTCACGCGGTCCAGGCGAAAGTGATTCGATGACTTGCGAGGCCGGACCTGCTCGTAGTTGATGCGCCCGTAGATCCACCGCACGGCGTCGTCATACGATTCAATGGCAGTGGGCAGCGGTTTGTCCATTGAGTCAGGCTACCGACTGTACCACCCGCAAAGGGCCGTGATCTGCTGCATGCCAGCCAGAATCCGAATGCGGTTCAATGCCGACGCCAACCCCAGCGCCGGCGAATAACCAAAGTTGTGATCCGTGGTGGCCAGAGCCGCCTGAGCGTCCTGAAGTTCAATCCGCGAATCGCCTCGCCGGGCTGCTCGCAGCGAGGCCAGCCACAGCGTAATCGGGTACATCAATGCCAGGCTGCGGAAGCCGTCGACCAGCGGCGTATCGTAGTGAGCCGGGCCGCAAAAATGAATGCCCTGGATCTTGACGCGAAAATACCGCGCAAACAGCTCGTCAATCTCCGGCCGGCGACAGTCAAAGGGAACTTCCAGGTCAGCAAACGTCGGCCTTCGTTGCTGTGCTGGCTTCGCCGACTTCCCGCCAAACGCAACAGTCACCGACGAAGGTTCCGGTATTTCCGGCACGACGCCTCGCCCGGTAGCGAACTTCAACGCCATGATCCCCAGCCCCAGCTTTGTCTTCAGCCCGCCGCGAGCCATCGCGGCCGTATCGTGGCGAGCATACTGAGCCACCATTTGTCGAAACATCGTCCGAGCCGATCGATTCGGTGTCAGCACCGGCAGTTCATTGTCCGGTTGAGCCTTCGCGGCGGCAGACAACAGTCGCTTGAAATAATCATCCAGGCGGTCCCCTTTGACAGTGGTAAACTGAGACGCTTCAACAACTTCCAGCCACGTCAGCACGCGCATCAGCCGCACGGCAAAGTTGACGCTTTCGTCCGCAAACGAATCGTCCAGTGCCTTCAGAAAGCGATGGAAGTCTGCCCAGTCAAGCTGCTGGTTTCCGTGAATCGCCGGAGCACTCACGTCGCTCTTCGTGCCCGAAGTGACTTCCGCCGCGACTTTCTTCAGGACGGCCGACTGGTCCGTCACGGCTGTTCCCAGATTCTGCACGACGGACGGACAACTGAATCTCAGGCTGACCGTCAGGTCTCGACCAGCCGGATGGTAGGCGTACGGATAAACACGACAGGCCAGAGGCTTTGCTGCTTCACCAAACTTCGCGTGAATGCGACACAGCCCGTCACCGTCGAGGAAGACACACGCTCCGTCGTCCGCGTGAGCCAGCCGGTAACGCCCACGGCCGATCTTCTGAATCACCGGCCGCTGCATCGACACACCGTCTTTCGCCGTCCATCCCTGCTTCTCGATCCGGCGTTTTTCTTCTTCGGTGATTTCGATCAGATGCTCGCGACAACACCCGCCACAGTTGTGACAGCTCCAGTTCTGAATGACAGGAAGTTTCCACGTCGGCTGCGACATCAGCAGGTTTTCCGGATGGGCCAGTGTTTGTACGATTCAGTAAGTGAAGTGCCTGTTACAGTCGGGTGAGGCAACCAAAACGGGCAGTTCCTTAAACCCCGCGCAAGTTTCACGATTAGCCCGTAGCCCGCGGTTGCTGTTATGGAATGACCTGTGGTCGAGTTTGAACGCGCAGCACGCATCGTACTTGATACGAATGTACTCGTGGCTGCAGCCTGCCGCCGACACTCCAGTGCTGCGCATGAGCTGATGATGGGAATCCTCGAGGAAAGATTTCCAGTCATTTTAACGTCTCCGATTCTCGCCGAGTACCGGGATGTTTTGAACCGGCCGGCGATCATGCAGCTTAGGATCGTGCGGAAAATAAGTGTCTGACCCCAATTGTGCGAAGCACCCGAAGGGCCGGTTCCCGGCAATTGGGGTCAGACACTTTTTTTCCGCTCATTGCTTACGCGACTGACACACACGCAAAACGAAGAACTGCTGACCGATCTGGTCTCCCTCTCGAAGAGAATTCAGGTGCGGTTTTCGTGGCGTCCGAATCTGCGGGACGAGTCGGACAACAAGTTCGTGGACGCTGCAATTCACACTGCGGCGGCAATTGTCACGTACAATCTCAAAGACTTTTCTGCGCCTGACATGATTCAACATGGATGGTCAGTCATGACTCCGCAACAATACCTCACGAAGTACCGCATTGCGTAGGGGGCTCACACATGGCCACGCTTTCATTTCGCCTGCAGGATGAATTGAAACAGAAGATCACCCAGCGCGCTCACGAACAGGGCGTTTCGGTGACTCGCTTCGTCAACGCCACGCTGGCGGCGACCATCGCTCAGCAGGAAACGCTGGAGGCGTTTGACCGACGACTCCGCACGGTCGATCAACAATCGCTGCACCAACGCGTTCTGCAGCTTATGAGTTGCACAGAATCTGGCCCCGAACCGACCGATGCAGACGTCACTCGCGCTCGCGGCTGATGTTCGCACACAAATTGCCTGCATCACTGCCGGCCCTCGCCCCAACGCCGTTAAGAGTTTTTCCCCCGGAAAACACGCTCGTTTAACCCGTGG
>CAZHET010000443.1:0-5534 GCA_964531585.1 uncultured Planctomycetaceae bacterium
TTTCAAGCCAGGAAACGCAGTTCATGAAACGCATTGGAATTCTGACAGCGGGCGGCGACACACCGGCACTGAACGCGACGATTTACGGAGCGGCCGAGGAAGCGAATCGACGGCATATCGACCTTGTGGGAATCATCCGCGGGTACGCCGGCATGCTGCACGAGAAGCTGCCCCACGTGCTATTGAATCCGCTGTACACGACAATTCCGGAGCTGGATCCCTGCAAGGGCGGAACGCTGATTGGTTCGTCACGGACGTATATCAAACCTGAATCACCGGAGCTGGAAATTGCTCGCCGCAATCTGTCCAGACTGCAGCTGGACGGTCTGATCTGCATCGGCGGCGATGGCACGATCAACGGCATGCAGCCGTTCGCGGAATTCACGCCGTGTGTGCTGGCTCCGAAGACCATCGACAATGATCTGGGCCTGAACCATATCGATGAACCCAACGACTGGCAGCGTGTTCCGGTGGAGAATTCCACGGGATACACCGAAGAGCTGCAGCCTTCGCGTGAGGAGATCTCGCTGGATGAAATCGTCAACTATGCCACGCCGGGATATGCCACAGCAGTATTTGTCGTCGCGTCGTCGCTGCAGCGCGTCCGCACAACGGCCGAAAGCCATCGCCGAATTGCCGTCATTGAAGTCATGGGCCGCCAGTCCGGCTATATCGCTTTGGGAGCCGCATACGGGCAGCCGGACATTATTCTGATTCCGGAGGTTCCCGTTGACCTGGACGAGCTGGAAAAACGCGTTCGACACCTCTACGACCTGCAGCACCACGTGGTGATTGTCATGGGCGAAGGAGTGCGGCTGCAGGGTGGCCGGGAACTGGGTGCCGATTCGCCCACCTACGATCCTGCGGGCAATATTCGCTACACCGGAGCCGCCGAGGCTCTGGCCGCGATGCTGAGCGCTCGTGTTGACGGCGATCTGATCGGCCGCGTGCGGACGCACGAGCCTGTCGCGTCCGCAATCTTCACTCGCAAGATCGGGCATACTCAGCGCGGAGGCCGGCCGATTCTGTTCGATCGCTTTTACGCCGCTCAACTGGGCGGCCGCGCCGTGGAACTGATCGCTCACGGTGAAACCAACGTGGTCGCCACGATCGACTACAACAGCCAGACCGGCTTTGAACTGAGTTCGATCACTGCAAACCGCCTGCGTGACCGCTGGGGCGAAATTCATCCGCGCACCGTTCATCCCAGCATGTACGACCCGCGTCGCATGTTGCTGTCCGGTTTCGGCCAGCAGTACCTCCGTCCGATTTTTACAAACGCAATCGGTTGGGACGACGTCGAATTCCTGCGAGCGGAACTGTTCAGCCCCGGAAATCTGTCGAACCGCTACCAAAGTGTGAACATCGACATACGGAAGCGTATCCGGTACGTGTAGCCGCTACACCTCATACACATCGCCGAACTGCGGTATGACGGGAGCTTCGTCGCAGTCGTCACGAATGAGTTCCGCAAGAGCCTTCGCAGCCGCATCTTCTCCGTGAACGATAAACGCGCGCCCGACTCCGCCGTGCCTGCGGATTTCGCCAAACCACCAGCGGAAATCTTCTGCATCGGCGTGAGCGGACAGGCCGTTGATCGTTTTGACTCCGCAGCGCCGCCGAAACCTGCGACCGTGAATGCGGACCTCTTCGTGCCGATCCACCAGATGCCGTCCCAGCGTGTGCTGAGCCTGAAAGCCGATAATCAGAATTGTATTCTCCGGACCTTCCAGTGCGTTCTTGATGTGATGCACGACTCGGCCGTGTTCGCACATGCCGCTGGCAGAAATCACGACGAACGGTCCGTCCCGCTTGTTTAGCGCGACACTTTCGTCGCGCGAGCGGATGTAGGTCAGGCCATCGAAGCTGAAAATGTCGTCGTCGTATTCCAGAGTCCGCCGGACTTCGTCATCCATACTGTCGTGGTGGTCTCGGTAAATGTCGGTCAGCCGCGTCGCCAGCGGGCTGTCAATGTAAACCGGCACACGGCACATCGCATCTTCGTTACGAAGTTCGTTCAGCAGGTAGGCCAGCATCTGAGTCCTGCCAAGGCTGAATGCCGGAATGATCACCTTGCCGCCGGAAGCCGAGGCGGCACAAATCACCTGCTGCAGTTCTTCTTTTACGTTATCCGAATCCGGGTGAACCCGGTTGCCGTAAGTGGATTCTGTGATAACGACGTCGCAGCGTTCGACCGTCTGCGGATCGTTCAGAATCGGCTTCCCGCGACGTCCCAGGTCGCCGGTGAAGACCAGTCGCTTCCATGTGCCGTCGTCGAGCAGATCCATTTCCACAATGGCCGAACCAAGAATATGGCCCGCGTGCAGGAATCTCAGCCGGACATCTTCGGACAGCGATTCCCATTCGCCGAAGTTGATGTACTCAAATGCCTTCGCAACGCGTTTGGCATCGTCCTCAGAATACAGCGGTTCGAGTGCGTCGCCCTTCTTCAGAGCTTTCCTGCCGGCGTAGCGAGCGTCTTCCTGCTGAATGTGAGCACTGTCGCGCAGCATCAGCGAGGCGATGTCGGCGGTGGCTCGCGTGCAGAAAATCGGACCGCGGTAGCCGGCCTTGTACAGTCCCGGCAGGTTGCCGCAGTGGTCAATGTGAGCGTGCGACAGAACAACGGCGTCCAGTTTTTTGGGTGAACAGAGGAATCGCTGATTTTTCGGCCGGGTTTCTTCGTCCGGTCCCTGAAACAGACCACAATCCAGCAGAATTCTGCGGGAACTGGTTTCGATCAGGTGCTGGCTGCCGGTGACTTCGCCGGCAGCTCCAAGAAACGTAATCCGCATGAGTGAGCCGTCTTTCTGGTGGCGTCGTGGAAGATTTGGGGGTGTGCTGGGTCGGGGTGCCGCGGCAGAGTAGCGGGTTTACAGCGGTCGCACGATGGCCGCACGTCGCGTTTTGTGAACGTGACTTCCTTCAGGGTCCGTGCTTTGCCACTCGGCGGGTGGGCATATAATGACCAGACGGGCATTTGGCGTCTTTTCTTCGGCCGTTGTTCGAAATCTGTCGAACATGTCGGCGTCAGCACGGTGTAGATTTGCAGGCAGGTGATTGTCGTTCTGCCGCCGTGGACAGAGGTGGCGGTCGGTCCACACGTCTTTCGTTTTCGGAGTCTTCACAAATGCAGCGCGCGTGTCTCAACGCAAGGTCAACGCTGTTCGGTCGTGCAGTCTGCTGCAGGACGGTGTTGATGCCACTGGCATTGATCACACTGGCATGGATGCCCCTTGTGCCAAAGGCGACAGCGCGCGATATTGAGCCGCCTGATCAGAATCTGCCGACAGCCGAATTTATCGACGCGCAGATTCAGCAGGGCTGGGACGACAACGAGATCACACCATCCGGTGCGGCGACCGACGAGGAGTGGATTCGTCGCGTGTACCTGGATGTCGCGGGCCGCATCCCGTCACTGGACGAAGTCGAGACGTTTCTGAGTGACGAAAGTGCGCGCAAGAAGCCCGTGCTGGTCGATTCTCTGCTGGAACACACTGACTACGTTCGCAATTTCAGTACGATCTGGACGAATGCCTGCATCGGTCGCGGTGAACCGCAGCGCGTCAGCCGTTCCAGTCTGGAAAAATTCTTTCGCGAAGCCTTCGCGAAAAATCGGCCCTGGAACGATGTCGTCGTCGATATTGTGACGGCGGAAGGGCACTTCGAAGAAAACGGAGCCGTCAATTATATCCTGGCGCAGATGCAGATGCCGGACGACGCCGTCCAATTGACTGCGAAAACGACCCGGCTGTTTCTGGGAATGCAGGTTCAGTGTACTCAGTGTCACGATCATCCGTTCAATGACTGGCAGCAGAGTCAGTTCTGGGAGTTCAACAGCTTTTTCCGCCAGGTCAGGAAGAACGACTACCGCCGCAACGACCCGAACACAGGACGAATGGTCGACGACTATTCCGAAGTCGTCTGGCAAAACTACGCCGGTCCCGTTCATTTTGAGAAACGCAGCGGGCTTATGCAGGCTGCCTATCCTGTCTATCTGGGACGAAGAATTGACCCCGGTCCGGATACCGATCGCCGAACCGAACTGGCTCGTCTGCTGGTGGAACCTTATGAGCACGAAACGCCGCTGCTGGCCAGAGCATTTGTGAACCGCATGTGGGGCCACTTTTTCGGGTATGGTTTCACGCGGCCCGTCGATGATATCGGACCGCATAATGCCGCGTCGCACCCAGAACTGCTGGATCGCCTGGCCAGGGATTTTGTGTCCAGCCAGTATGACGTGAAACAGTTGATTCGCTGGATTGTCAACAGCAGGCCCTATTCACTGACCAGTCAGTTCGGGTCGGACAACACGGTCGATGATCCGGCGTCGGGAGAAATGCCGCTGTTCAGCCACATGTATATCAAGTCCATGCAGGCAGAACAGCTTTATGATTCGCTGCTTACCGCGTCCTCTGCCGACAAAGCGGGAAGCGGCGGCTGGGATGCTCAGGAAGAACAACGGCGCCGCTGGATGCAGCAGTTCGTTGTCACCTTTGACAATGATGAAAACGACGAGGCCACAACATTCAACGGGACGATCCCGCAGGCACTGATGATGATGAACAGCGACCTGATGGAACGAGCCGTCAGTGCGGATCGCGGCAGCCTGCTCTATTCAACACTCAGTGGTCCTGGCACGGAAGTTCAGAAGATTCAGAAACTCTACCTGGCGGCGCTCAGTCGTCGCCCAGGTCGTGTCGAGCTGGCAACAGCAAGACGAATGATTGCGTCCTATCCTCCGGCCGCCGGCGTGGCCCCATGGCAGGATCTGTTCTGGGCACTGCTGAATTCCAATGAGTTCATTCTGATCCACTAGACCATTCAGCGCTCCGGCTTTTTCACTGTCCACTGTCGAAGGCAATTCCCTATGACAATTCGCACAGCTTACGGCATGAATCGCCGCCACTTTCTGCAGCACATGGCGACGGCGGCAGCCACCATCCCGGCGATGAATTTTTTGTCGCACGTGCAGGCGAATGCCGCGACGATCAAAGCCAATCAGAAGGCTTGTATTCTGATGTGGATGGGCGGCGGACCGCCGACTATTGACATATGGGACCTGAAACCCGGTTCCAAAAACGGTGGAGATTTCAAGCCAGTTCCCACCACTGCTCCGGGTGTGCAGATCAGTGAGCACATGCCGAAAACCGCTCAGGTCATGGATCATCTTTCCATCGTGCGTTCGATGAGCACTCGTGAAGCCGACCACGGTCGTGGCCGCTACTATATGCATACTGCGTATGTGCCAAACCCCACGGTGGTTCATCCAACGTTCGGGTCGGTGGTCAGCCGCGAACTCGGCCCGAAACGCACAGCACTGGAATTGCCGGCATTTGTGTCCATCGGCGGCGACGCCGGGCAGGCTGGTTTTCTGGGAATGTCACACGCCCCGTTCGTTGTCGACAGCAGCGGCCGAATTCAGAATGCTCCCGGCGAAGAAGCAAAACGTCGTCTGCCCGGCCGGTTGACAATGCTGGAAGCCGTGGAATCCAGCTTCATGAATTCCCGCCGGGGTGAGCTTCCGAAAGCCC
>CAZHET010000444.1:0-5526 GCA_964531585.1 uncultured Planctomycetaceae bacterium
CACCCCCGCCGCTTGCACCGCTGCCGCCGCCCGCACCGCCACCGCCTGCTCCTCGCGATCCGCCACCTTCTCCGCCTGAACCTCGCGCGGTGCTGCCGTTCGGTCCCCGGTCAACCTGCATTCCCAACCCAATCAGCCAGCGAACGACGCGTCTTCTTCCTGATGGACTGGCAGCGTTGATCGGGTTTGCATTGTCAATCACTTCCCGTGCAAAATCGTCTGCCGAATCATTCACACGCTCGCCGGCACACCGGACCGCATCAATCTGTTCCTGTGTCAGGCCGTCGTCGCCGAAGTCCGCCAGATTCTCCAGCGCCCTACGGCGATCTTCGAGAGCACTAAGGAATGGTGTTGTCCCTGTCGGGTCCACGAATTGAACCGGATTGTTCGCCGCATAACCGTATGGTTCCAGAGCCGGCGCCCGCACCGGATCAATGCTGGTGAACGAGCCGATTTCCGCGGAATAGTAACGGTTTCGCATATAGCTCAGGCCGTGATCGTCGGTTGCGACTCCGAATCCGCCCTGGAACGTATACGGATTCGCCAGAGTCTCTGTGGACGAAACGACTTCGCCAAATGGCAGGTAACTGTATTGGTTGACCTCCACACCTGCGGCGTCGGTCAGACCAACGACTGAGCCGGTTCCGTCGATATCGAAGTATGCCTGGCTCCCGGAAGCATCGCTGCGGTTGACGGGACCGTTGTCGGTGTGGACGTAGCGAGTCTGCAGATTTCCGGTTGCGTCGTATTCGGCGACCGAGTTGATCAGGCCGGTCGGATCGATGAGGAACTCCGTCCGCACTCCATTCAGGGTTGAGGCGACGCGATGGCCCAGCGCGTTGTACTCGTAGGTCCGGATGTCGATTCCGTCATCAATGCGTGTCAGTCGGTTCTGAGCGTCATAGGCATACGTCGTGACCTGGCTGCCGTCGGCTTTGCGGATCAGATTGCCGTCGCTGTCATACGTGTACTCGACGTTCCCGACCTGATTGTATTGGCGAAGTTCGTTGGAGATGTAGTTCGTCGTTGTTCCGTCATCAACAACCGCCAGTCTGCGACCGACGGCATCGTACTGATACTCGATTGTGCGCCCGTCAGGCTGTTCCACTCGGGTCAGTCGTCCGACTGCGTCGAAGTCGTAGAACGTTGTTCCGTCCTGCGACGTCATACTTCGCCGTCGGCCGAGTTCATCGTACGTGTAAAGAAAGCTGGAATTGATCGACGAATCGGGCGCGTGATTCGCGATTCCCGTCAGCCGGTTCGCGCTGTCATACGAGTAGACCGAGAAAGTTCCGTTGCCCCGGTCTTCGCGAATCAATCGACCGAAACTGTCGTATACGTATCCAACGATCAGACTTCCGGGAAGATCCGTCATGCCGGCAAGACGTCCGACGCTGTCGTAGGAATATCGGACACCATTTCCGTCCTGGTCCGTCAGTGACGAACGACGACCATTGACATTGTATGTATAAACGAGAAAACGCCCGTCCGGATACTCGATCCGCGTCAGTCGGTCGGCCACGTCATAGTCAAGCGAAATGACACCCGACGGATCTTCAGCACTGGTCAGATTCCCGCGATCATCATAGGTAAAGGCCCGGTATGAGCCGTCCGCACGATCTTCGCGCGACACCTGACCCCGAGAGTTGTAGGTGAACGAGATCATCTGACCTCGACGATTCGTGTAGCCGCTGACATTCCCCGCTGCATCGTAGGCGAAGTGTTCGCTGCTGCCGTCCGCGAATCGGAAGGCTGTCACATTGCCGTTGGCATCGACGTCATAGGTCGTCAGAACGTCACGTTCATCTTCGAATCCCGTGATCTCGGTATGGGTGCCTTCAAGATCGATCGTCGATGAGTCCCCCAGCGCATTCGTCCGGGTGGTCGCCAGCGATGTATCGTCGTATTGATATCGGGTGTTGAAGTTGCCCGGCGTTTCCACCTGCAGCAATCGGGCAAGGCTGTCATAGTCGTACTCGACCGTGCTGCCGACCGGGTTTGTCGCCTTTTCGACAGCTCCCTGGTCGTTCAGCAGATAGACGAACGATGCTCCGGTCGCCGCGCTGGTGACCGTCAGTCGGCCCGGTTCCTTCAGGTCACCATATGAATACGTGACCCGGTCCTGATCGGTTCCGCGACGCTGTCCGGTCAGACGGCCGAAGCTGTCGTATTCGAAGTTTGTGATGACCTGGTCGGGATCGACGACTGAAGTCAGGGCGTGGCGCGTCAGTGCGCCGGACGTTTCATAGCTGTACTGCGTCGTTCCCCGCGGACCAGTCACGGACAACAGATACTGCCCCGATGCGTCGTACGAGTAGATGGTTTCGCGCAGTGCATGGTCCGTCAGCTTGACGATGCGGCTGTTTGCGTCGTACTCAAGTGCAAAGCTGTCACCATTCGAGTGCTGCAGACTTGTCAAGCGACCTGCGCTGTAGCCCAGCGAAATTCCGTTGCCGTTTCGGTCCTGCACGTGCAGGAGCCCTCCGACTGTCTGATCGAAACGCAGGACGTCGCCGTTGGTTTCGCGGAGCACGTATTCGGCTCCGGTCGCCGTCAGCACTCCGGCTTCACCGTCAACGCCGAAGTAACTTCCGTTCGCGGCCGGGAAAAACTGCCGTACTCGTCCGAGCGTGGCAATGGAAACATTTCCGCTGTCGTCTGTGACAGCCTGCCAGTCCCACGAACTCGTCCAGCCGCGGCCGAACGGTCCGACGTGATATCGACGCGAGATCGGCTGCAAGAATGATCTCTGGAACCACAACGGCATACCGGCTGCGGGCGCAGAGGCATCGACGGACTCATACAACACGGTGCCGGGAAAGTCGTTGTTCGCAGACGCCAGCAGGAATCCTCCCAGGCGGCCGATGCTTACTGTATAGACTCCCAGTTCGCTCAGGTACGTGGCCACGTCGGCCAGCACCTGCTGATATTCACCCAGCGTGCTGTCGCCGTCACCATTGGTATCCATAAACGACACAAAACGACCATAGATC
Organism: uncultured Planctomycetaceae bacterium; assembly: GCA_964531585.1. GTDB lineage: Bacteria > Planctomycetota > Planctomycetia > Planctomycetales > Planctomycetaceae > JAWKUA01. Next base: position 2,994 of record CAZHET010000444.1, read on the forward strand.
GCATCCCATGCCTCGTCGTCGATCGTGTCCGGTTTGTAGTCATCTCGGAAAGCAGACCAGTCGATGGATTCGGTCGGGTCATCCACAATCCGCACCTGGAAATACACTTCCTGGTTCAGCGACCCGCCATCGGCGAGGAATTCCACTTCAAATCGATAGGTTGATCCGGGAGGAAGGATGCCGGCAGGGCCCTCTCGGTTGATTCCAAGGAACTGCACGGAATTACCAACAAACGGTTCATCATCGAAGATTCGCAACTGCACGTCCGCCGACAGTGCATGAAGTTCCAGCAGCGGTGCCGGGATATCCGTTTCCCCCGTGTTCGAATACTCGACGATGATGGTTCCAGGTCGTCGGTAGAGTGCTCTGCTCATGAGCGAAATCCGCGTTTCCAGCCTTCCTGCAAGTCCCGCCGTGACGGTGAAGGCATCGCTGAGTGTCGACGAGTCAGTTCCGTCTTCGACAACTATGTCAAAGGTGCCGGGAGACAGTCCCGTCAGGTCAAAAGTGGCGTTGATCGAATTGGAATCGACGACCGTGGTGCGCGATGCGGTGAGGCTGGTCGTCCCGTTGCTGATTCGGACGGTCGTGTCTGCCGTAAAGTTGGCTCCTTGAATTGTCACCGTCGTGGAACCCACGTTGCTGCCGCTGTCCGGCGACGACTGGGTCGCGACGAATCCCGGTGCCGTGGCAGATAGCGTGTAGTTGCGAATCCCGCCCGGCATGTCGTCGCGACCTCGCAGCATGATGTAGTGGACGCCCGTCGTTTCGGACAGCCGGATGTCGCTCGATGTTCCATCCTGGTTACTCGCAAATTCGTCAAACGATGCCAGCGTCGGAGTCTGTCCGAAGCGAACGTACAGGTCGACGCCGTATCGCAGATCGTATACGGCTGACAGATCGACATCGACGCCCGGCGGGACGACCACCTGGAAGAACTTTGTCTCGCCGGCGGACAGCGTTCCGACGATCGAACTTCCGATGGCAAGTTCAGCGTACTGAGTCTGAATCGTCCCGGTTGAGACTGCCCGGTTGTCGGAGCGGTTCTGATCGGGAACGACGCCGCGACTGTCCTGCACAACGATCACCCGGTAGTCGCCAGGCACGACGGCAGGCAGCGGCGCGGTGAGTGATTCACTGTAGCTGCCAAGCCCGGCAACTGCGCCGGTGTGCTCGATTCGACCAATCAGCGAGTCGCCTGGATCGAGAGTCAGATCATGGGACAAGTAAACGGAATCGGTCCAGCTTCCCGTCGCCGGAAGGCTGGTGAGATTGTCAACGGAATAGACAACAGTGACGTCTTCTCCGATCACTCCGCTGCCGGTGACGGTGATGCTCAGGGGATCCAATGCCAGATCGTTGGCGTCGGCGAGAGCATTGATGACGACATTGTCGGCATTCTCGATGACTTCAAAAGCCTGAGTTGCTCCCAGATACAAACCATCCACGTCAGCGAAGTTGCCGTTGCGGCTGGCGAATGACATGACCTGCCACGACTGCCCGGTTGTTGGTCCGAAACCGTTGACGAGCTGCAGTTCGAAATTGCCGTCCAGATTCGCGGCGCCGGTCGCTGTCAACTGACCGAACTGGCCGCTGGCTGTGTCGCCGCCCAGACCGATCACAAGCTGTGCGTCGGCGGATTGTGAGTACTGTCCGTCAATCGCAAGTGTGCTGTCGGCACCCAGTGTCAGCCAGCCGTCATTCTGAAAGTTGCCGGCGGCGGGAGTCAGATCCCGGCCGTTCAACAGTTCCAGACGTCCGCCTGCGGGGATGTTCGACAATGACGCGAACACGTCTGAATTGTTGGACGCGATGATTGACGTCCCTGGCCCGTCAAGAACCACGGTCGCGTCGGTCAGCAGCCCGGCAGCGGGAATCTGATTGATTTTCAGCGTCGCGGAATTCACCAGCGGATTGGCCGTTGAAACCGTCAGCATGCTTCCCGGGTGATGTGAATAAGTGCCGCTTAGATGGACTGTCCCGGTCCGCACTTCGATCTCGGCGTCATTGGTGACATTACCGGAGCCGGAGAACGTTGTCGTCCCAGTTCCCAGCGACTTGACGATTGTTCCATGATTGTTGAGGTGCGCAGAAAAAGAGCCGTCCGTCCGAATGTCGAGCTCCGCTCCGGCCAGAACGTTGAATGTGCCCGTGCCGATTCGGGAGACAAAGCCTGCCGTCCATGTCCCCGTTCCCGCCAGATTCACCGTTCGGCCAACAAACAGCCCTTCAAGTGACAACGTGCCGTCCGCCGGGATGTTGGTTTCGCCGGTGCCGAGGTGAGATCCACCCGTCAGACTTACTGATTCGCGAACATTGATGTCTCCGCTTCCATCGAGCTGCCCGCCGGATTGCACGAAATGCCCTGCCGAGATGTCGCGGTTCAGATTGACGGTCGAGAGTCGCCGTACCTCAAACGTTGCGACGTCGATCAGACCTTCGCCTGCAAAGTTGGTCGTATCTCTGGTGAACAGCAACGTGCCTTCACCGGTGATCGCCCTTCCGCTCGGCAGGCTGATATTGCGAACGACGG
>CAZHET010000445.1:0-5494 GCA_964531585.1 uncultured Planctomycetaceae bacterium
GCCTATCCCGGAACTCATGCGACTTCCAACGCCGCGTTTCTCAGTTGCGCAACAGCCAAACGCACGGAAAGCACGGACTACTATCTTGGCACAACCGTCGACCAGATCGCCGCGCAGCACATCGGTCAGCAGACTCAACTGCCATCGCTGGAACTTTCGATGGACCTGCTGTCCACAGTCGGGCAGTGTGACAACGGCTACGCGTGCGTGTACCAGAACAATCTGTCCTGGTCATCACCGACCACACCACTGCCCAGCGAAGCGCATCCTCGTATCGTTTTTGAAACGCTGTTCGGCGACGGCGGCAGCATCGCCGATCGACAGGCGGCACTCAGAAAACGAGCCAGTCTGCTGGATTCTGTCACCCGCGAGTTTTCCGAACTGAAGCAGACACTCGGTTCTGCAGATCGTGAAAAACTGAGCGAATATCTGGACAGCGTGCGCGAAGTCGAACGACGTATTCAGAATGCAGAAGCCAACGCGCTGGACAACCCGCTGCCCGACCTGGACCGGCCAATGGGAGTTCCCGCAGCCTACGCCGATCACGCGCGGCTGATGTTCGATCTGCAGGTGCTGGCGTTTCAGGGCGACATCACGCGAGTCACGACGTTTCAGCTTGCCCGCGAGACCAGCAATCGCACTTACCCGGAGATCGGCGTTTCCGATCCTCATCACCCGCTGACTCACCACGGCAACGACCCGGCCAAGGTCGCGCAGGTGGCGAAAATCAATCAGTTCCACGTCTCCCTGTTCGCGGACTTCCTGCAGAAGATGCAGTCAACGCCGGAAGGCGAAGGCACGCTGCTGGATCATTCGCTGGTGCTGTACGGCAGCGGGATGGGTGACCCGAACGTACATGACCACCAGAACCTGCCGATTCTGGTGGCCGGGGGAGCCGCCGGCCGAATGAACGGAGGACGGCACCTCCGTTTCGCAAAACCGGTGCCGCTGGCCAATCTGCACCTGACGCTGCTGGACAAGGCCGGCGTGCAGATTGATTCGTTCGGCGACAGTCACGGAAAGGTCGACGAACTGTTCGAACCGCTCGACATCTAATCGCCCGCGGTAAACCACTGCCCGTCTAACCCCGGCCGCCACACGCCGGACCAACAGGCCGCTCCAGCACGAGCGGCTCCAACACAATACTCCAACCGCAAACGCATGCGATTGGCTCACGAGTCCCAGTACGACAACGCCGGGTTTCGTGAGCGGCAAGGCGCTAGTCCAATGTCGCCTTTAGCTCTGATCGGTGAGCGGCACGGCGCTAGCCGCCGGTGTTTTCAGCCAGTATCGGCACCTATCGCCTTGCCGCTCACATCCCCGGAAGCCTGCGTCTTTTGATCCATCGAACCCGGCGCTGTCCAGCCAGGTGGCAATATGGAAATCTCAAGGCTTCAGTATCACTCCCTCGCTGCTTCGACCAGTTGCATCCACCATTCATAGAGTGGGTCGGATCGACGAGGCACGAAGCGACCAAATTGCTGGATGTTTCTTAGAAGTTCGCCGACTTGCTGATCGCTTACCTTCTCAGATGCCGTCCATGCGTGGATCATCTCGCTGGTACTGATGGTTGAGATACTCTGCTCGGTTGCGACCCGCCGAGCCTTTCTGTCATCCGTTGCGACAATCCAGCCACGCACTTTCGCAATCGCCAACACGCTGGCATCAGCGTCGGATTGAAGCACCTGAGCGAAGTGAATAAACCAGTCGAATTCCTGTTCCTCCTCAATACAGCACACTGCAATGACACCTTCGTGAATATACTCCACCAAGTCGATCTGCTTCGGGATCAGTTGCGGTGGGGACTCGTTGTCATACTCTCGAATCCACATAGCTTCACCCTGCACAAGTTCGGAGACATGGACGCCGCCAAAATGATGCAAGATCGCTCTGGGTTCCCCGGATGCGAAGAGATTGAGCAAGCAACAGGTGTCGATGATCCGCTCGTCCATGTCGTTCTCTGATGGCTACCTCGTGCAGTCGAATGGGCTTTCATCGACGTTATTCCGCAGATGATGGTTGTTTCTCGCCAAGCAATGAGTATTGCGTTTCCATTTGAACGCTCCGAACTTCACCGTCGTCGGAGACTTCCGTGGTCGTCAGATATTTATTGACGGTTTCTCGTGCCGACACTCGGTCGCACCGAAGGATTGAAGCCAGTTCACCTTCGCTAAGCTCGCCCTGATCGAATGCCTGCACTGCGAGGAACACGTATCGATCAGGAAAGCGATCATCGGTAACGGGATGCTGCTGAAGGTTGAGCATTTGAACCGCTCGGCGAACCTCAAAGCGTGACTCCTTGAGATGGTCACGCACGCCCTTGGGAATCAGCCCCAGGCCTTCGAGCCGCAGGGTCATCGCTTCGACGGAAACGTAGTAGAAATGGCTGAGGCGACAGAGATCGGCGATCTGAAAATCACCACTCTCGTTGACGATCTGATTGAACCGCCGCCGCACGGAAGTCGATGGCATCAGGAATGCCATCGAGAATGCCTCGGCAAAACGTTCGTTGGCAGGCTTCCGCCCCGGAAAACTTAGGTAGTCGATGCCCGGCTTGAATCGATCCGTGATGAGATGCCCATACTCGTGGAGCATGGTTGCACGGCGACGTTCTGGCGGGTGCTTTCGATTGACGAGGATGACGCCCCCCATCTCGCTTGAATAGGCGAACATTCCGGCAACTCTTGAGGGCAAGTCCTCGTAGGCGATCCGCAAGCCGACTTCGGCTTCCAGCAGACTCCGCAAATGAATTACGGGCTGATCGCCGACACCAAGCCGCCGCCGTTCTTGATCGGCAACATCTTCCGCCAGTGACGCAGGGCTTCCTCGTCCGATAGTGACCACTTCCGGGTAGTTCGTGGGAAGTGACACACTGAGAATGCGCTCGAGGCGTCGGTAGTCTTCGGCGAATCGCTGAAGGGCTGCAATCCCTCCTGCGACTCCCGAATCCTCCACTTTCATCTGCTGGGCGACGGCTCTCAGATGAGGCTGAAGGTCGGCAAGCGGCTCGCCGGGACGGACAATATCACTGACTTTTCGCCCGTAGAGCTTCGCCAGAATGACAATCTCTTCCCCTTTGGGTTGTCGAGTCCCTTTCTCGATGGCGATCAACGTTGGGCGACTACATCCAAGTTGGGTAGCCGCATCCTCTTGAGTCACGCCCCGTGCCTTTCGAGCCTCCGCAAGACGAAGTCCGATGACTTTGGGATCGATCTGTTCCAAAGCGGCCATGTTGAGCCTCCCTATATTCAAGCTGACTGAAGACTTCTTCCGGCATTTCGGACAGTGTTTCGAGCGTCAGTAATGCTGACATTCTCGGCTGAATCAGCGACCAAATACGGCACGTCGTAGAGGCAATTTTCGAGCGACTGATTCAAGAAGTACGACAACTTCGCCTGCAAATCGGTGTCTTGGTCTGCCGCTTCGATCAGAAAATCCTTCACGTCATGAGCACCATCGATTCTGTGGCACATCTCTCTCAATTGCTCTGGCTCGTTCAGTCGCCGGATCAGTTCCTGCAATGGCAGGTCTTTGCGGATTTGCCGAATCGTCTTGTACAGACAGTCCTTGATCTTCTCGGCTAGCTCTGAGTCCGAGGAACCTTCCCGAATCGCTTGGGCGACCGACTGCCACCGGCGAGCTTTTGATGCGTCGAGATATTCGTTTTCTGCCACGGTCGGGTGGCTCCGACAAAGAACGGGGATTTGACATTCACCTGTTCTATTATCGGCTCGAATTTTACATTGTCAACATCAAAGGCGCAGCTGGGGAGATTCGTGTCAACTCCCTGACTCTCGGAATGTGCCGTAAGACCTTCTCTTGTAATCACTTACAGAACGAAGACTCACCTGGCCCGGCTGACGTGCGGCGAACTGCTGTCGGAGTCACGCTCGACCGGATGTTGCTGTTCTGGCGACTTCCCTGGGGCCTTTCGGTCCAAGTTCAGATGGGCAAGTTCACTTGTGACTGTTAAGACACATTGCAAGATGGCAACGGCGTTTATCCGTTCTCAATCACGGTCTTCCACCGCTTCGGCACGCTGTTCCAGGCTTCCTGATACGTTGCTTCCAGCGGGACGTTGACATAGTGATCGGGGGTCAGAAAACAGGGCATGTCAATCAGCCGGTCACCGACGCCAAACGGTTCGAAGTAAGCGGTGGGGACTGTGTCGGAGCGATAGGCTGACATTCCCAGCGGCTTCTCATCAGAAACTCCGGGAGCGGTGTTGCTGCTGCCGAAGTGCTCGTTCCAGAATCGTGCGTGCAGTCCCCGCGGGTCGCGCGCTGTCGGTCGATGAACGTCGATGACCATCAGGTGGCACCCGCGCTCGATCGCTTCGGCCAGCTTTTTTGTGAAGCGGCTGATCGCCGAGTCGCTGTTTTTGTTGCCGGGCGACACAACTTCAATGTACCCGATAATCTGATCGCCGCTCACGTGGTACACAGCAACACGGGTCGCCCTCATTGCGTACACCGCTTCTGCTTCCGCGCTGTGAGTATGCTGAACCTGAGGCGGATGTTCGGCAACCGCGAGATTGCTGTCGCTGGCGAAGGCGGAACCTGGCGATGGACCGATCAGCAGTTCGCGTCGTTCCAGTGTGACCACGTCAGGAATCGGCCCCTCGGCAACCTGTTCTGCGAGAGCGTAGTAGTCGTCGGTCAACAATCCCGCATTCAGCGTGTCGGAAATTGTGAGAATCCACCGCTGATGGAAGTGATGGAAGACTCCGGCGTCAACTCTGGACCAGTCGTGTACGGGCATCGGATCAACCTTTCGATGACGTTCGACAACCACCGTCTGTAGATCACTCAGTCGCTGTCAACCACATTATCTTCCAATGAACGGAGTAAAGCACGCGTTTCGTCATCGAAGGATCCAGTCTCCAGCAGCTTCCGGCGGACCTCCTGGGGAAGTTACCGCCAGTCGACGCGTTCGCCGTCTGTTTCGAAGCGTTTGCCGCTCATCGTCGTCGAAACTTCGAAGGCTGCGAGATCTTTTGCAAGATCCCGCTCGATCATCTCCAGTGTCCGGTCATCGCGAAGCTGAAGCACCGCTTTGAACGCCTGCTCAAATTCGTCTGCCCGGCGGGCGAGCCGCAGATGATCGACTACCCAGCCGACGATGCACAACGCGAGCAGGATACTCAGGATCGTTGATTTCACGTGATCGCCACCGTTCAGGTTGTCGCGCGTCGCAGCGCGCATAGATGGTGGGTCGGCGCGGGGGGCGACAAGTTTTCGGCACCGTATCGACGTACGAAGCGTCACTGCGGAAATTGACCGTGTCGGCAGGTCTCCGCTTGACCCACCCTACATTGCTGATATTGCAGCCCGTCAAACTTCTCGCGCTCACAGACTTTCCAGGTGCCGCATCGTTTCGTCCAGCGTGTACTGCAGGTAGCGATCCATGTCGTGGTTCAGGACGTCCAGAGCGACCTCGATTGCGTCCGCGTCGAAGAAACTGCACGCTCGCACGGCTTCCAGACGAACTCGCG
>CAZHET010000446.1:0-5490 GCA_964531585.1 uncultured Planctomycetaceae bacterium
GTCCAGATACCTGACGACCACATTCGTCTGCCCCGGCTCATCGAAGTGAACAACGCCTTCTGCTGAAACCGTGACAAACGTGGCGGACGGTTCATACACGGCCAGGTCGGTGACTTCGCGGCGCGAACCGTCGCTGAATTCAGCGTCGACCAGCAACAGCGCGGAACTCTGCGGTTCGTTCAGCGTGGCATGTTCCGGCGTGACTCGCAGATTTGTCAGTTTCGGCATTGCCTCGTCGTCGCGAGGCATTCCGGCAGCGATCCAGTCTCGCAGGATTTGATACTCCCGCGAATCGACAGCGAACCGCCGACCGCCTTCGTGTGGAATCGTCATCGACGGTTTTTGCAGCAGCAGGCTGTCGTCGGGATTCAGCGGGCTGGTGCGCCGGCTGGCCATGCTGCGTGTCAGAGTCACGTAGTCGCCATCCGGATCCTGGCCTCGCAGGGAAATCTTCAACCCGCCTTTGCCGTTGGCATTGCCGTGACAGGTCCCCTGATTGCAGCCGGATTTCGACAGCACCGCCATCACTTCGTTGCGAAACGATGGTGCGTCAGCCGAGTGATTGTCAGCCATCGCGCTGGGCGGAAAGATCGCCAAAACCAACATCAGCAGAAAATGGCGTTGAGTCGTAGTCGAACGCATAGGTCTCGGGTGGGATTGAGTGCGGGAGGATGCCTGAAGCCGACAAGCTTTGTGGTTCAGTCTACCCGAATTTCAGATCATTTCGAAATCTGTTTCCGATTCTGCCGGACGCACGCGGACATTGTCGGCCGTGTGTCTACGATCCCGGTCGTCTCTGCTCATCGTCTTGTTTTGGAAGGTGCGTTCTGCTGTGGTTGATGTTTCCTGGAACCCGACTCGGAAAGCTCACGTCCTGACGTGCCATGTGACACTACCCGCAGATCGAACGGCCGTCTTCGATTTTTTCAGCGATGCCTTTCGCCTTGAGGAAATCACTCCGCCATGGCTGAAATTCCAGGTGACTACGACGGCTCCGATAGAAATCACAACCGGTACACTGATTGACTATCGGTTGAAACTGCGAGGTCTTCCGATTCGCTGGCGCACCGAGATCACTCGTTGGGAACCGCCGCAGTCGTTCGTCGATTCTCAGATCCGTGGCCCATACCGAAAGTGGGAGCACCTGCACACGTTCGAAGAAGTCGACAACGGGACGCAGGTGAACGACGAGGTGACGTATCACGTCCCGGGAAGCCGGCTGGTGAGTTGGTTGTTCGTCGAATCTCAGTTGAAGCAGATCTTCGAATACCGACAGAAACGTATGAGTGAAATTTTCGCCGGCCCGCAACAATCCTCAGCCACGAGCGCCGGATAACATTCCCGTGAGAGTCCTGCCGTCGCGAAGGGAGGCGGAACCCCAGCCGCACAACGCCAGCCTCGGTTTGGTTCCTGTGGCTGACTCGGGTTGTTAATCGGCGAATGAAGCTCGCGTCGAAGCGTGTGTCAGGGACCGTTAAGTTCAGAGACGACACATTCATGTCTGTCAACAAACTTCGCATTCGTGCGATGAACGACAAATCGCCATCGTCGGATGGCGACTACGTTCTGTGCTGGATGATTGCTAACCGTCGGTGTCATTCGAACTTTTCGCTCGACCGCGCGATTGAATGGTGCGAGAAACTGCAGAAGCCGCTGCTGATCTTTGAGGCACTGCGATGCGACTACGAATGGGCCAGCGTGCGGCTGCATCGCTTTGTGCTGCAGGGAATGGCCGTCAATCAGAAAGCGGCGAACGACGCCGGAGTCAGTTACTTTCCGTTCGTTGAACGCAGCAAGGGCGATGGCAGCGGACTGCTGAAGTCTCTGGCGCGGAAAGCATGCGTCATCGTGACGGACGATTTTCCGAGCTTCTTTCTGCCTCGGATGGTCGAAGTCGTCGCGAAACGAATGCCGGTGCTGCTGGAAACGGTGGATTCCAACGGCCTGCTTCCCATGCGAGCTGCCAACGAGATCTTCAAGACGGCATACGCGTTTCGCCGCTTTCTGCAGCAGAGCCTGAAGTCGCATCTGTACCAGTTGCCCACGAAGGAACCTCTGCTGAGCGATCGGTTTCCGAAATCCGACTGCCTTCCGAAAATCACTTTGAAACGCTGGCATCCCGCGGACCACAAGCTGCTGTCCGCATCAGCGGCCGCATTGTCGGAACTGCCGATCGACCAGTCCGTCGGTCCGGCGGCATTTGAAGGCGGGGCGATCGCCGCTCAAAGTCAGCTCGACGGTTTCCTGCGGCGGCGGCTGGATCGTTACGCTGACGATCGGAATCAGCCGGATGATGACGCCTCCAGCGGACTTTCGCCGTACCTGCACTTCGGCCACATTTCCGCTCACGACGTCTTCAGTCAGGTTGCGAGTCACGATGGCTGGACGGCGGACAAACTGGGTGAATACAGGGACGTGAAAGGTGCGAGGTCCGGGTGGTGGGGCATGTCAGAACCCGCTGAATCGTTCATGGACGAACTGATCACGTGGCGAGAACTCGGCTACAACATGTGCTGGCAGACGGACAACTACGACAAGCTGGAATCACTTCCCGACTGGGCACTGAAGACGATTCAGGAACACGCCGGCGATCCGCGTCCGGAAACGTATTCTGCCGACGAGTTGTGCCATGCTCAGACGGCCGACGAAATCTGGAACGCGGCCCAGACAGAACTCGTCACAGACGGCCGCATGCACAACTACCTGCGGATGTTGTGGGGCAAGAAGATCTACGAGTGGTCCGAAACTGCCCAGCAGGCTCTGGACGTCATGATCGACCTGAACAACCGCTTCGCTGTCGATGGCCGCAATCCGAACTCGTATTCGGGCATCTTCTGGGTGCTGGGCCGCTACGACAGAGCGTGGGGGCCCGAACGTCCGATTTTCGGCAAGCTGCGATACATGACGTCGGAGAGTACTCGCCGGAAGCTGAGGTTGTCCGAATATCTGAGCCGGCACGCAACGGGATCCCGGCCGGAGCGATCATTTTGAGAAGCCATACGCGTGCGAACTTCCCGTTCGGGCGAAACGCCCTGGTGCCACAGCGGGACGGTGGAATTCCAGAGCCTGCACTGCTAATTTCCGCCGTGGTTTTTGTGTTGTTCACACGCTTTTCGTAAGTGGCGGTTTCTCATGTCCGTGCAGGCGATTGCAGGCGTTAGTCCCGGCTCCGAAGCCGTTGTGATGACAGAATATCCGTCGATTTCTTCCGGCGGTATTGGCCAGTTACTGGGCAGGCTTTACGAATCGATCCCGGTGCGAATCTTCGGGCCGAAGCTGTCCTACCTGCTGTTCACGCTGCCGACTGCGCCGATCGGAATTCTCGTCTACTTCGCGAGCAAGGTTTTTGGCGAACGCTATGTCTTGACGAATCGATCTGTGCAAATCTGGGCGGCCCGCAGCGATCGCATGATCGGCAAGGTGGATCTCGATGCGATTGAAACCGTGGAACTCGACCAGCATCCTGGACAGGTTTTCTTTCGAGCAGCCGACATCCGGCTGAAAGACGCGTCGGGAAAGACGCTGCTGCAGTTGAAGGGTGTGCCGGATGCCGGGTCGTTCCGCAATGCGATTCAAAATGCAGCCCGTTCGCGGCGACTGACGAGAGCCGCCATGGAAACGATTGCGGCCCGCGGATAGTTCAATCGTCCCAGCCGTGGGCGAAATCGCTGTCGAGACAGTCCATCGCGTGGACGCCAGTCGAACGGGTGCTGACCTTGCGCACAATTGCCCGAGCTTGTGCGTGCAGTTGGACGCGGGACGTGTCACCGGGGCGGCTGGGAGATTTCCGGAAACGCGGCCAGCCTGTTGAGCTGAAATTCTGCCGGTGGATCAGGGATGAATCACGCCTGCAGCGTCGGGAGCCCCCCCCCCTTTTCCGTAATGTAAACCGAACACTCGCCGCGATCTTGAAACAACCTGGCGTCCGCGCCGGCGCGGTTGTACGGGAACGGCCCTGAGGGGAACGCCGTCAGGCCGATTCCGGAACAGACATGGTCGTTCAGAACGGTGCGTCTTCGTCGGATTCGAAGGTTTCGCCGTACGGAATATCGTCGGCCTGCGCATCACTGGCCGCGGGTGGGGCACCAAGGATTTGGAAGCCGGTGGCTTCGGCGCTCAGGAAGTATTTCACTTCGCTGTTCGGATCTCGCTGCCATTTGCGACCGCTGAGCCGGTAGGAGATTTCGACTTCTGTGCCGACGCTGAGCTGGTCGACCGTGTCGCAGCCTTCCTGAATAAACTCCAGCGGCAGGTAATTCGTGAAGCGTCCGTTATCCTGCTCCAACACGACGAGGCGTTTGCGGAATCCCTTCTGTCCGAAGGTCTTCGTGTCTTCGATGACGTGAACTTTTCCGGTAACGGACGGGTCGCTCATGAAACTGTGCCAGGCTGCTGAAGAGTGTCAGGAAACGCGTGTCGAATCCGGCGGATGCCGCAACCCGGCATCGTAAAGTTTCAGCAGCGGAGGAACAACCGCGGCACCGTCACTGGCGATACCGATCGAGCACTCACGGCACCGTGCTCGCTGCGCTACAGATTCGGCAGATTCTTTTCGATGACGGCTCGGATGTTGTTGGGATCCCACAGCCGATCGGCAACGCGGAAGCCGAAGCCGTCGTTCTTCTCCTGCTGCGCTCGTCGAGCCCACGGAGTGCCGGGATGTTCGGCGATGACCTGATCCAGCAGGTCCAGTGACTTCTGCTCCTCCTCGGCGACCATCGCCAGGTACTCGTCCCGGTTCATCGGGAGATTGAATGTTTGTTTCAGGCGCGCGAACTGAGCGTCATCGGGGACCAGCTTCCTGCGATCCCACCACACATCCCACGTATTGGACCTGGGGTCTGCGGGTTTTGGCATATCGTTGTAGTGATCGTCCACGGTCATCAGAAACTGATACAAGCGCAGACGAAAGATGTGCAACTGAGCGTAGGTCAGATCAAAGCCGGCTCGCCAGCGCTGCGACGCTTCCTGTTCTCGCAGCGGTTTGATGTTTTCCAGAATCTGAATCGCTTCGTCATTCAGAACGTAGGCTCGTGCGGCCTTTTGCACTTCCACGGCGGCACGCTGCGCAAAACCGGCCGAATCAAGCGGGAAATGTTCGTGCCAGATGTTGAGCTGATCGTCGTGGTGGTCGAACAGCAGCTTGTTCTCCGTCGGGTTCAGACGGGAAATCACGGAGAACAGTGTGTTGCGAAACTGACTGGCGGCGCGCTCGCGCAGGTAGTCACGTCGCGCCAGCAGCAACGGCTGATATTCACGCATCGCCAGAAAGTCGTACTTGCGGCGGTCAATCCCGCCGTAGCCGACAAGATTTGCTTCTTCGCCGGGCAGCACGAAGAAGATACCGCCGGTTTCTTTGGCGATCCGAACCTGCTCGTACGGACCAAAGCCAGCGGACTGAACGTCCCAGCGACCGTGGAGGCCATTCCACTGCAGACATTCCGGGAAGGCTGTTTCCGGACCGCGCCGAATCGGCAGCCACCAAACTTC
>CAZHET010000447.1:0-5470 GCA_964531585.1 uncultured Planctomycetaceae bacterium
CGGAGGCGGCAACCCAGTCGGCGAGCGGCGCGACGTCAGTCCGCCATCACGTCCGGACGCTGCCCGCGTTGCAGGCCCCCGCCCAGACCGGAAGGCACAGCCTTCAAGGCACGGCGTTCCAGGGCCGGAGCCCTGGAACGAGTCACGGGCCGCAACGAGACTCCGACCCGGTTCTTTGGTACTGTCGTCACTCGCACATCTTGTTACTTCGCAGGTACGACATCATGACTCTTCGCAGAATCGCCTCCAGCCTGGCCTTTGGCTGCATCGCCCTGCTCTGTTCGGCGAACCAGGCGGCGGAATTCCCGGACGTCGAAGTCACCAACATCCGGCGAGTCTTCCACAACGGCGAACACAATGCCTTCACTGATCTGGTGAAATTCCAGGACCGTTACTATCTGACGCTTCGAAGCTGTCCTGACGGGCACATGGTGCATCCGACATCGTCGATCATCATTCTGGTCAGCGACGACTTCGAACGATGGCAGCAGGTTCACCGTTTCAGTGTTCGGCACCGCGACACTCGCGATCCGCACTTTCTGGTGTTCCAGGACAAACTGTTCGTCTACACGGGCACGTGGTACAGCGGCGAAACGACGCTGCCGCGAGACCAGTATGATCTCAACAAGCATCTCGGCTATGCCGCGTGGACGACCGACGGGAGCGACTGGCACAGCCCGGTGATGCTCGACGGAACCTACGGCCACTACGTCTGGAAAGCCAACACGTTCGGCGGCAAGGCGTTCCTGTGCGGACGTCGCAAGATCGAATTCGACGAAGGCCCGAAAGGCGAAGGCGATCAGGTGGAATCACTGATGCTGGAAAGCGACGACGGCCTGATCTGGAAGAAGCGAGCCGTCTTTCAGCCCAATCGCGGCGACGAAACGGCGTTTCAGTTCGAGCCCGATGGCAGCCTGATCGCAATCGGTCGCTCGGGCAGCCGGCCCGCTCAGATTCTCCGATCACAGCCGCCTTACACGGAATGGACACGCAGCGATCTCGACCGCTATATCGGCGGCCCGCTGCTGATCCGCTGGGGCAACCGCTACGTCGTCGGAGGCCGCCGTTCCACGAACGACGGCCCCAAAACGTCACTCTGCTGGCTGGACGGCGACACGCTGCACGAATTCGCCAGCCTGCCCAGCGCCGGAGACAATTCGTATCCTGGCTTCATCGAACTCAGGCCAACGCAGGCCGTTGTCTCGTGGTATTCGTCGCATGAGCAAGACGACAACGGCCAGCCGATCACCGCGATCTACATGGCCAACCTGGCGACTGGAAAGTGAATTTTCAACATTCTGAGATGTCGCCAGACAATTCCGCCTGCCACGGATGTCAGACCTATACCATGGAACAGGATCGACCCGCCTTCGGAGACATCTGAGATGACAACGGTTCAGCACATCATGTGCAGCAGCGTTGTCGCTGTAGTCATCGGTTCGGCGCTGGGCAAGTGCGCCGGCGACGACCTGGGCGATCTCGCTCAGTCTGTCCGGTGGCGTCACGTGACCTTACAGGCGACGGCTCGCGATGATCTGATCG
Source organism: uncultured Planctomycetaceae bacterium (assembly GCA_964531585.1). Taxonomy (GTDB): domain Bacteria; phylum Planctomycetota; class Planctomycetia; order Planctomycetales; family Planctomycetaceae; genus JAWKUA01. The sequence continues at coordinate 1,543 of CAZHET010000447.1, forward strand.
TCGATCTGCCGCACGACGCGTCAAAGCTGCGGTTTGCGGAATTCATCTACGGGACTCCGGAATCGCCTCGGGTCGCGGTCGCGGTCGCTCAGGAACCGAGCGGCGATTTCCTGTTGTATGTCGATGCGGATCGAGACAGGGGACTCAGCGACCGCGACCGGGTCGAAGGCAGCGGTGCGCTGCGATCGCTGGCACTTCAGGCTCAGCATGTGGAAGACAACGTCGTCAGCGAATATCCGCGGGATGTGCTGTTCCGCTGGCAGGCAGGTGATTCGCATGTCAGCATTGCGACAGCGACGACACTCCAGCACACCGTCGATCTCGGCGACGCCGACGGGAAGAAAGTCGTCGTGTCACGACTGATCGACGGCAACGCCAACGGGCTGTTTGCAGACACGAAGGACCTGCTGCAGGTCGACGTGAATGCGGATGGTGCGTTCGATCCGTTTCTGGAAACGTTCCCGTTCCGGCCTGTTGTGAAACTCGGCGGCAGGCGATTTTTCGTGAAGGCCGATCAGTTCGGCAGCCGGCTGAATTTCGATTCCGCGTCGGCCACTGGTCGGATCCGTGTGATCGCGAAAGCCCGGTCGGAAAGCGATCGCATCTCCGATCTGATCGTGACGCTCGTCGGCGAAGACGGTTCGGTCTTCAGCATGAGCGGCAATGGTTCGGAAACCGAACTCCCCGTCGGCCGATATGCGGCGTCCGTGCTGTTTGTCGTGATCGCTCCGCAGGGAACGGACACGCCCTGGGAGTTTACGTTTTCGCGAAACGACCCCGTTCGCGATCAGGACTGGCTGACCGTGACGGAAGGAGTTGCCGTGAAATTTGACCCGATCGGTGAGCTCGTGATGGACGCCGTCGTGGAACGGTCCCGTCGCGGCGGCGGAGCGAACCTGAACGTTCAGCCAAGGCTGTTCACGGGGTCCGGCCTGTTGATCAACCTGTGTCAGATTGCAGGCAGCGCGGCATGTTCTGGCCCGAACTGCAGTGTGTCTCTGGTTGATGCCGCGGGGGCGTCGGTTGGCCACGCGAGCAGTGGCTTTGCCTGAGGAACCTTCTGCCAGGCCTCGGTCCGAGTGCCGCCAGCTTCCGACGTGAATCAATTGACTGTTAAGTTGAACTTTGACAGCGGCCCGCTGCGAGGTCCGCTGACGGGGCGACAGGAGATTCGAGGCAAGTGACGATGCGGTTCAGCCCCGACGGGCTGTCGCCTGCATTGAACCTCGCCAGTGGCCATCTGTTTTCTCCACTTCTCGTACCAGACAACGACGGCAAAGTCCCAGAGACCGAAATCAATGACCACTCGATCCAACTCGCTGCAATTCGCGATTGCCGTTACCGCACTTGCCTTCTTCTGCGGCTCAGCGACCGCCGCCGAACTGCGCGGCGTCGTAGTCGATCCTGACGGAAATCCTGCCGCCGGCGTGACGGTCCGGCTGTCTACCGGGGAACTGCTTTCAGTCTCACCGTTGCCGCTTGGTGAAACAACCACGGACGCAGCCGGACACTTCACAGTTTCGGTCCCCGAACGCTGGTTTGAAACACCGCACATTTATCGCCAGTCACTTTCACTGACGGTAGAAACCCTTGAGCACGGCAACGGTGGAACGACTGTGGTCCGTGAACTGCCGCTGCCCCGACACCGGCTCACGATCCAGCTGGAGCGATGGACTCGGCGGAAAATTTCGCTGCTGTCCGCAGACGACAAACCGCTCTCAGCTGTGAAAGTCCGGCTTATTGGAATGCAGGTTCCGGTCGTCTATCCGCCTCGCTATTCACAAGTTGCCGAACGCCAGCTTGCCGCGATTCCCGAAGGCAGTATGCGGTCAGTCGGGACCACAGATGATGCGGGCAGCGTTGAAATGCTGCTGCCGCCAATCGAGTCCATCGCCTCGATTGAAGCGCAGCTTGATGACAATCTGTTTGTTACCTGGTCAGTACATTCCAGCGGCTCCAATGTTCTGAAAGACTGGTCACAGGAGCTGAAGATTCCAAAACTGCGACCGCTGCCGATCCGGGTTACGACCGAAGGGGACAATCAGGCTGACCTCCAACTTTCGGCGAGAACAATGCCATCCGTCAGTTATGGTGCCACGACAACGACGCGGCACGATCTGACGCTCGACGATGATGGCAATGGCACGGCGATGATTCAAAACGAAGCCATTCTGATGCTTCGAAATGTGTCACCCAAACCCTCAGATCAGTACATCGATCCGAACTGGATTCAGGATTCGACGCCGCTGGAGAAGGTCGACGTAACTTTCGGAAAAGGAGTCAACGTCACAGGCCGAGCGATCTCGACCGACGGCACACCGACAGCAAACATCCCATTGTTCGTGATCGTCAATTGGACGTCGGTCACCACGACCGCGGGAGCCGATGGAAGATTCAGGTTCACGGCTCCGGCCGGCCAGTTGCTGCTGCTTCCTGCGGGGGGAAGCGCTTTCCGGGCAGCGGAAGCACCAGGACCGGACTCGGCGATTTCGATTCCCCCAAACAGCGAAACGCATGACATCGGCGATGTCAAATTTCTGAGATTGAAACGCCTGTCCGGAATCGTCGTCGACGAAGACCGTCAACCCGTGGCCGGTGCCAGCGTTACGGCACTGTGGGACGAACCGGACTTCTACACGCCGAATATCGTCGTCAATCGCGAAGAACGAGTACGAACAATCGCGACGGGTGAATTCGAATTCAACGGGATCTACCCGGACGCCGACGTCACAGTATTCGCCGAACACAACAGAGCGATGACGGACCGATTGCACAAGGTTCCTGCCAGGGAGCTTAACGATTCCCTGTCGCTGACCGTCTCGGTGGCAGCCGCGATTTCCGCATCGGGTCGAATCACCGACGGCAACGGGAAGGGCATTGGTGGCGTCGCTGTGTCGCTGCGACATCGCTTGAAGGTGCCAGTCATCGATCCCGAGATGCCAATCGGCGAAGACGTCGACGGCATGGCGCTCACGACGGACGCAGATGGCAACTACGCAACGCCGAAGTCAGTGCCGCCGTGGGGCGAGTACATCGCCGTCATTCGAGCGGGAACCAGGCGCGAAGCGGTGTCTGGCTGGAAAGCGGCGAATCCGGCGACAGCGGTCGTCCTTCCGGACATCGAAGATTCACGAACGTCTGAAGTCTCCGGCCGAATTTTGACGGCCGGCGGAAAGCCGTTGGCTGGTGCTCGCGTGTCTCTGATGACGAGCGACGGTCAGGCAGAAACGCGAACAGATGACGGCGGTGGATTCACGATCACTCGCCCTTCCGGTCGAGGTCCGTTGCTGATTGCCGAAGCGGACGGATATCTGGCAAACGGAGTTGCCGTGGATCCCGGCGTGCAGGCAATTGAGATCATACTTCCGAAGCCGGACGAATTGCCATTGAAGGCAGCCGCACACTCTCCGCAGAGCGATCCGCCGGCAGAGGAGTGGTCCGTCGAACAGAAGCGCGCACTGGCGTTGAAACTGGCAGAAGGACTCAAGGACGCAGATCCGCAGATGCAAATGCAGTTCGACATGGCAATCGCGCGAGCCTTCCCGGATCGAATGCTCTCAAAGCTGGATTCATTTCCGCCCGCCAGTGATCAGACCGGACAGATGATTCGTGGATCCATGGCGATGGGGCTTGCGAAGGATCGGCCACAGGAGGGACTGCGGATTCTGGACGATCTGCCCGATGGCATGATCAAGCTGATGATGCTCAACCAGTTCGAACCTGCCGCGAATTTCGACCAGGAAGAGCGTCTTCAGTTCATCGCTCGCATGGTCCAGGACGCGCGCGGAATTTCCGAAGCTCAGTATCGAGTCATTTCACTCGGCTTTGCGGCCGAACGCCTGCTGGATCTTGGTCAGCGGGAAAGCGGCGAAGCGCTGCTGCGGGAAACTCACGAAGACGCGAAGAAGCTGGCTCCGGCGGCGTGGTC
>CAZHET010000448.1:0-5445 GCA_964531585.1 uncultured Planctomycetaceae bacterium
CGTCGCGTGCGCCGTCGCGTGCGCCGTCGCGTGCGCCGTCGCGTGCGCCGTCGTTCGTTGCCGCGACTTGGGTCCACTGGCGGGTGAGTTGTTGCAGCGCATCGACAGCGGTGGCAATTTCTTCGTCCGATGGTTTCCGGGCGAACGCCAGCCGGTACGCATGAGCCACCTGAGCAGCGCGGTCATTGCCCGCCTCGCCACGGACCCGGTCGGCGAAATGTCCGGCCAGTTGATGGATCATGCCATTGTTCATCAGATGCAGTGCCTGCGGAGCCACCAGCGATTCCCCTCGCTGAACACAGTTCGGCCCCATCTGCGGATAGTCGAAGTTTTCCAGCAGCGTCGGAATCTGCGTGCGTCGCTGCAGAACATAGATACTGCGCCGCCAGCCGTTTTCCGTGGATGTTGACGTGACCAGCCCGTCTGCGCGAAGTTCAACTGCATCCGCCGGACCGTACGGTCTGTCATCCAGTCGTCCGGATACAAACAGCAGAGCATCGCGCAGAACTTCCGCCTGCAGCCGTCTCAGCGGCGCGCGGGAGTACAGCAGACCGTCAGGATCACGCCGCTCGGATTCCGCGCTGACGCTCGACGTCTGCCGGTACGTGTGCGAAGTCAGGATCAGGCGATGCATCTCTTTGATGCTCCAGCTTCGCCGCACGAATTCCGTCGCCAGCCAGTCCAGCAGTTCCGGGTGTGTCGGCTTCGCGCCGGCCTTTCCGAAGTTTCCCGGAGTCGTGACGATGCCGTCGCCGAAGTGATGCTGCCAGATTCGATTGACCATCACGCGCGCCGTCAGCGGATGATCGGGATGCGTCAGCCAGCGTGCGAAGGCAAGTCGTCGCCCGGACACCGGCGCATTTTCCCACGGCGGTTCGGCCCGAAACGGTGCTGTGTCGCTGGTCAGGACGGCGGGAACTCCAGGAGCAACAGGGCGTCCCGGTGTGAGGTAATTTCCTCGCTTCAGAACGTACGACGGCGACGGGTCGCCGCGAGACCACAACGCGCGGATGCGCGGTTCCGGCTTTCGCTGAGCTTCCAGTTCCTTCAACTTTTGTTCGAGCTGCTGCTTCTTTGCTGTGTCGCTTTCGGTTTCCAACTGCTTCGTGAGCGCATTCGCCTGAGCCGAAATATCCGCTTCATGCTGTTCGAACGCGCGGCGTTCGTTTGTCGTCACGTGCGGCAGCGTTCTCGGCCCCTGCGATTTCAGCCAGTCGTGTTCGTCATAGGCCTCTTTGAAAATCGCGGTCAGCCGATAGTAATCCTGCTGCGGGATCGGATCGAACTTATGCGAATGACAGCGAGCACACTTCAATGTCAGGCCCAGAACAGCCGTGCCCAGAATATCCATCTCGTCGGCAATCACTTCCAGACGATCGGGAACGAAATTGGTGATGTTGGCGAACGTCCGGTCAGGCGCCGTTCGCAGAAACCCGGTGGCGACCAGGTTGTCATAGATCTCGTCGTCAATCACATCGGCGTGTTCATAGTCGGCCAGTTCGTCGCCGGCAATCTGCTCCGTCAGAAACCGGGAATACGGCTTGTCTGCATTGAAGGACCGAATCACGTAGTCGCGATACCGGTACATGTGCGGCCTCACGCGATCCTCGTTCTGAGCCCCCTCGGAGTCCGCGTACCCGGCGATGTCCAGCCAGTGTCGCGCCCAGCGTTCACCGTAGTGCCGCGACGCCAGAAGCCGGTCCACCAGTTTCTCGTAAGCCAGTTCGTCCGTGTCGTTCAGAAACGCGTCGATCTCATCCGGCGCAGGCGGCAGGCCCGTCAGATCAAAGTACACGCGCCGCAGCAGGGTTCGTCGGTCGGCCTGTTTCAGGAGCGTCAGTCCGGCGGCTTCAAGCTTCTGCAGAATGAACGCGTCGATTGGATTGGTGATTCGTCCGGCGGCGGTGACTTTGGGAACGACCGGAACCACCGGCGGTTGAAACGACCAGAAGCGACGGTCGTCTTCGGTGACCGCCCGTTCGCGGACAGCTGCGGCGCTGTCAGAATTCGCATCGGATTCAGGAAGGCCCAGCTCAATCCATTCTGCCAGTTGTTCGACTTCCAGTGCTTCCATCGGCTTCACGCTGACCGACACAAGTTGGCGGCGCGGCGGCATCTGCTCCGCCACGATTCGCTTCAGGATCAGACTTTCAGACGGCTTGCCTGCAACCACAGCCGGGCCGGTTTGGCCACCCTTCAGCATGGATTGCTTCGTTCTCAGGTCCAGTCCTGCTTCCTGCCGTCGCCCGCCGTGACAGGCCACGCATCGCAGATGAAGCAGGGGAATAATGTCGTGCTGCGTGACCGCCACGTCAGACACCGATGCGTCGCGAAACTGCGCCCCGCCGGCGATCCATGCACCAATCAACCTGACCTGTTCCGGGCTCAGGCCGTCATTCTCGTCGGGAGGCATTTCGCCCGCTTCGATCATCTGCACCAACAGGCTTTGCTCCGGCAGTCCGGGGCGAATGATGCGTCCGGAATCGCCGCCGTTCAGGATTCCCGCGGGAGAACTCAGATCAATGCCGGCCTCCCGGGTTTCCGCGTTGTGGCAGCGTTCACACTTCGCGGCGATGATCGCCTGAACGTCCGTCTCAAAGACGATCATCGTGCCGCTGAACTCGGCCGAGTCGTCCGGGTCGTCCGCGGCGGCCGTCGGATCGCCGAGCACGATCCGCAGAATCGCCGACAGCAGGAGGATCGCGTTGAGGTATTTCGAGGCTCGCAAGTGAGACTGTTTCCTTCAGCTGAACGCTGTGAAGCATTCTGGGAATCGTTTAACCGTGTGCCTGTCGCGCCGCGCGTTTGGCGGCGCAGGACGCGCGGCCCGATCGACGCGCGGGTAAACGAAAGAAGTGCGGAATTGTGCTCCCTGAAAAATTCGTCACAGCGTTCCCTTTCGCTGCGATGAGTCGTTTAGCCGCGATGCGTCGGAGCGGCATCAGACCCCGGAATCACGATTCCCGCGGCGCTCGACGAATTCCGGTTCGCTGGTTTCGCGAACCCGTGCGTGACGCCAAGACGGTCGCATGTCTCGTGAAGTTGCCGCCAGGTGGTTTCATCCAGTTCGATACCATGTTTCAAACGCTGGGCTTTGGTTCGCAGTTCGATCTCGCCGGGGACAAGGATCGTACCGTCCGCTTCGACGGTGCGCGAGCTTTTGACGAATTCGATGAAACGCGACACTTCCGGAAAAAATTCCTCCGCGGGACCAAACCTGCTGCGATCAATGATGATCGACAACATTCCGTTCGCCACGCGCCAGTTGTTTTCCACGTTGGTGCAGGATCCTCCCGTCAACGCGCCGGCCAGCATTTCGATGATCATCGACAGGGCGTAGCCTTTGTGCCCGGCGATGGGGAGTATCGATCCGGGCTCGCTGTAAAAGGTCGCCGGATCGTTCGTCGGGCGTCCTGCCGAGTCAATGATACAGCCGTCCGCGACACGTTCCCCTTTGTTCAACGCCACCCGAATCTTGCCTTCTGCGATTGTGCAGGCCGACATATCAAGAATCAGCGGAGCCCCGCTGGTGGGAACCCCTGCCGCCAGAGGATTCGCGGACAGACGCCGGTCGATTCCTCCGAACGGAGCGACCAGCATTCCCGCTCCGCTGGTGTTGACGAAGTGAAGCGAAATCATCCCGGCGTCGGCCGCCTGAATCGCCCAGTCGCCGACCCGGCCGAGATGCCCCGAGTTTCGCAGCGCGATCACGGACACGCCGTGAGTTCGCGCCTTGTCAATTCCCAGCTCAATGGCCTGCTCGCAGATCGTCTGCCCCAGGCCGAACTGGCCGTCAACCACGGCAATCGCACCGTTGTCGGAGACGACCTGCATCGACTTGTTCGCAAACACCTTGCCGTCGCGGAGCCAGTCAACGTACGAAGAAATCCGAATAACGCCGTGCGAATCGTGCCCGACAAGATTGGCTTCCACCAGATGAATGGCGACACATTGCGCTTCCTCGCTGTGGCACCCGGCAGCCTCGAAAATGTCTGTCACAAGAGCCTGCAGAGCTGCGTGCTCGAAAATCATTGCGAAGTCCTTTCGGCCAGTCGGACAAATTTCTGAATCGTGTGACAACCCGGATCAACAAGTCCCCGGTTTCCGCCGGCCGACATGGTGACTTCACTGACATACAGATCGCCGCGGGAATCGCGCCAGACATCGTGCGGAGCGAAGAAGTCGCCGGCAGCGCACGGCGTGTCCCCACCGCCCCACCGAGCCAGCAATTCACCGTGGCGACTGAACACGCTCATTCGGCCACCCGTGGCGTCGGCCGTCGGCGGGAACGTGCCCGGCCACATTCCCGCGCGGAACCCAAGCTCCGCGACAAACACATGGCCGTCGCCGTCAAGGAAGACCTGACATGGTCGAGCCACGTCTGTCCATTCACTGATGTAGCGGCCCTCGTCGGAGAACAACTGAATGCGGCTGTTTTCGCGATCGGCAACGTAAACGGTCCCCACAGGATCGACGGCGATTCCGTGCGGCACATGGAACTGTCCGGGGCCGTTCCCCGGTTCGCCCCAGGAGAACATCAGGTTTCCATCAGCGGAAAACCTGTGAACGCGAGCGTTTCCGTAACCGTCAGCAACGAACAGATCGCCGCCCGGAGACACCGCCAGGTTCGTGGGAAAGTTGAATGGCGGGCCGGCACGCCTGATCGTGCGATAGTCAACCGTCGTCGCTCCCGTGTCTGACGAACGTCCGCTGGTTCCAAGTGTCAGCAACAGCCGACCTTCCAGTGAGAACTTCCTGACGGTGTGATCAAGGTCGTCGACACAGTAGACGGCGTCGTCCGGCCCGATCGTCATCCCGTGTGCTCGCGCGAATCCGCCCTCACCCCACGATCCCAGAAACTCGCCGCCCGCAGCGAAGATCATCACCGGGTGTTCGCCGCGATTAAAGACGTAGACCCGGTCTGCGGAATCTGTCGCCACGGCAGTGACTTCGACGAATGCGTGGCCCGGCGGCACTTTGGGCCAGCCAACGGCAACCTGATAGCAGAACTTGCCCGCCCCGACGACAGTCGCGGCATCTGCGTTTCCGTCAGCAGAATGCTGCGACATCGCGGCCTCCGGATAGCGAAAGGCCGACCAGTGACGATGCAATCAGGGTGTGGGACTCCACGGTTGTCGGATTTGAATTCAACATGAGTTGCCAGAATTACCGGTTGGAAGAGGGTTTGCGTGACGGACGGCTGATGGCAGTTGGGAGTGGCGGGCAGCAGCATGACTGCGGACTGAGCGTCCTGGATGCAACAGCAGAATTTCGACTTGTAATGCAATCTACCTGGGCAGCGCCAGGTTGAATAGTTTAACGGATAATCCGCAGGATCCGTCAACGTGAGCGGCAAGCCACCAGCCCAATGGCACCCGCTTTGTGAGCGGCACGGCGCTAGCCGCCGGTTTTTCCCAGCGTGCTTCAATGCCGACACCGGCGGCT
>CAZHET010000449.1:0-5443 GCA_964531585.1 uncultured Planctomycetaceae bacterium
CTCAGACGCACGCTGCTCATGGGATGTCATCCAATTCACGATGATCGGGAATCGAAAACTGATCGGGAACAACACTCAGCAGAGTTTCGAACATGATGGCGAATCCCAGCCCTTCCGCTGTCCGTTTGTCGCCGGTCCAGGTATTGATGCCAATCAGGTGTCCGGCAGCATCGTACAGTCCGCCGCCGCTGTTGCCTGGGTTGATCGCCGCACTGGTTTGAATCACCCGGAATTCCTGTCCGTCCTGTTTCTGACGACGAATCTGAGACACGTCGCCTCCGGTGTGGCTCCAGCCCAGACCATGCGGATTACCGATTGCGAAGACGGCATCGCCGACTCGCACTGCCGGCGCTGCCTGCCAGGCCGCCTGCATCGCTTCGGCTGAAACGACCGGAGCCGTCACGAGAGCCAGGTCGACCTTTTGCGGAGCCAGCCAGACCGTCTTGCCGATCGCGGCGGGCTGGCCAATGGCCTTCACAACGACTTCAGCCAGATCTTCCAAAGTGCTGCCACCGCCGTCGGCGAAGTCTGTATCGACGACATGACGGTTGGTGACGATCAGCGCCTGGCCGTCTGTGATCGACAGGATCACGCCTGAACCCAGACCGCGTTCGAACAGTCCGCCCGTCTGGATCAGCACATTGGCTTTCATCGCCCGGTTGATGGCCGCCGGAAGCTGCGTCAGGGCCTCGGCGTCGGGTTCCAGTTCGTCCATCACGATCTGAAACTGCAGCCGGTCGACTTTACTCTCCAGGAACACCATCCAGCCGACGAAGTCCGCGATTCCCAAAACGATTCCGGCGACGGCCAGCGGCAGCCCTTTGCGACGAAAGCTGTTCTGACCGACCAAAGCGAGTGCTCCGAGCACCAGCGCGACCAGTCCGGTGACAATGCCAAACAGCGGAATCCCCAGCAGCGCGACGATGAACGATGCGATCGCCAGTTTGTTCCAGCGGAATTCTTCAGGATGCGGCCCGACAGGGATCTTCAGACCCGGTCCGGTTCCGACGGAAAGTGGTCGAGCCGCAGGCAGCGGAACAGCTCGCTGCAGATCCTCGCCGCTGATGCGAATCTTGTTTTCCTGGGCCACCAGCGGTGCCTGCGAGCCGGCCGAACACTCGTACGATCCACAGCGACCGGCGGATTGCCAGCACGGCCAGTGATGCACGGTGCCGCAGGTTTCGCAGGTGACGCATTCGTTGCCGTACGTCACTTCGTCGCTGCAGTGAGGACACGTCGCACCTTCCTCGCGCAGGCCGGCAATTCGAACGAAGGGGGGCAAAAGTGTCACGAATGCATGTCCGAAAAAACCAGGTCCTGTGATTCCCGCGATCCACTCCGTCATTCCCGCGCACTGCCTGCCCTCGAGAAGTCGGGGGCGGGAACCCAACACCTCCGTCATTCCCGCGAAGGCGGGAACCCACGCTCCCTGCATACTCGACTGGATCCCCGCCTGCGCGGGGATGACGGTACATCGTCATTCGCGCCAACAATCTAATTCCCGCTGACGAGGAACACCAGGATCAATACTGTGTACAAAGCCGACAGGGAAACGGAGGCCCAGCCCATCACGGCGTATAACGGACCGCTTTTCATCAGCTCATGACGATTCGGCACAACCACCACCAGGCTGATAATCAGCATTAGCGGAGCCAGGCAGCCGAACAGGCTGACGACAAACACGGCGATCAGCGACTGCTGCATCTTCGTTATTTTCGCCGAACGGTGTGCCTGTCGCCGCAGGTCCTGCAGCCTCATGGGATCGACCGTGCCGAATTCGGTGCCGCAGTAGCGGCACTTCAATGCAATCGCCTTGATGGTTTCGCCGCAGGCGGGACAGTCCTTGCTGTCTCCCCAGGCCGACAACTGATGTTCCGGAGCGGCTTCCTTTTCGGAGGCAGGAGCTTCCGCGCAGCCGTACGTGGCACAGCCGCCGACTTCCGTCCAGCAGTCGCGGTGATGGATCTGTTCACACGACGGACACTGCACGCAGTATTCATCCGCGGAAATCTGCGTCTGGCAGATCGGGCACATCGCTCCGTCTTTTCCGGGCTTCAGCCGGGTGGACGTGATTGGTGTGGCCGAAACGGTCAGCAGAATCGGCTGATGACACTTCGGGCACTTCAGACTGCGACTGGTGTGATCCGGCGGCAAACGGACTCGCGCGCCGCATTCGCATGCAAGGATCTGACTGTCGGACATGTTCAGAAACCCTGCCCGCCACCGCGCTGAGCGGCGACTTCGATGAGGAACCGGATTACATTCCACATCACCGCGAAGCCGAACGAGACTCCCAGCATCTTGACGCCTTTCGGCTTCCCCTGAATCATCCAAACAACACCCACGATGCAACCGATGCCGGAACACAGCACGGCCACGACCCAGTCACCAGTGGTCATATTGGCGTCCGCGTCGGAAGAGCCACCGCGTTTGGACTTCGCTGTTTTCTTTAACGTCGGGTCGAAGATTTCGCCGCAGTAACGACATTTGGCCGCACTGGATTTGATCATTTCGCCGCACATCGGACACGGCTTGCGACTGTCCCCGGACGGCAACGCGGCACCTTCACTGGCATACGGGTTGTATTCGGGTGGCTCCGCTTCCGCGTAGGCATCGTCATACTGATCCTCGGAATAGTCATCCGCGTCGTCATCACTGTAATCGTCGACGGCATCAACAATTCCGGCGTCGGGAATCTGCATGATCTCCCCGCACTGCGGACATTTGGCCTTTTTGCCGGCCATGGAATCTTTCGCTCGCACCGTCTTGCCGCACGCCTGGCAGGTTACATCAATGGCCACAGGTTTCTCCCGCTGGTTAGTTGGTTGGTGTTCGTCTTGCCATTCCGAAAGATGTCGCCACTGTCGTTGCAGTGGCACGCTTTCCTGGGAGGGTGAAGCTCCTGCTGAGCCGCGTGTGCCAAAGGACGTCCACTGGCCGCAGCGGCTCGGCGGGAGCCTCGCCCTCCCGGGTGCTAAGACCGCCTAACAAAACCGGGACAGGCACCCTCGCAACTCCGTATTTCCATGCGATTTGTGCTTCGTCCGGGAGCCAGTCCCGGTTTTGTTAGAGCCTCTAACTCGAATCCTTCACGGCGAATTCCAGAACGGTCTTGCCGAGCACGATCTGATCGTTGTGCCGCAGAATCTGACTGCGGACCGGCAGGCCGTTGACATAGGTTCCGTCGGGAGTTCCCTGGTCTTCAATTTCGAAACGTCCGCCGCGGTTGTAGATAATCGCATGAGTCGGTTCGATGGCGTCGTCTTTAAACAGATAGATTTCGGCCTTGGGTGAACTGCCCAGGATCGTTGTGTCTTTGAAGAGCACGAACTGTTTTCCGGCAAGAGGCCCTTTGTTCATGATGAGCCACGCGGTCTTTGTCCAGCCTTCGACCAGACCGACAAACAGCCCCACCGCCAGTCCAATTGCGCAGAACCCGACGGCTCGGCTGTATGCAGCTTCACCGTCCGCGGTCGTCAGCACGAGGCTGATCGGGTCGAACAGCAGTCCACCGACCAGACCTCCCAGCACAGCTCCGATCAGTCCGTTCAGAATGACCTTCTTTTCGCGCAGAGCAAAGCCCTGGCCGAGTCCCGCGGGAATGGCGGCAATCGACCATGCCGCACCGCGCCCCATCATCAGCACCAGCAGCGCCAGACCGGTTGGCATTCCGTCGTCCGGCAGAGGCCCCTTCTGCAGGGAGACTGCAATCTGGCTCATCAGCGCGAAGACGATACCCGTGGGGATCAGCGCCAGCAGACCGCCGCCGAATCCGGTTCCCAGCCCGACAGCTCCGGAGAGCAACGCCCGATTGGGATTACGGCACATGATGCCTTCGGCGGCTCCCAGAAACAGCCCGATGCATCCGGCAACGACGGGAAACATCAACAGCGCAGCGACAACATCTTCGGCCAGCGGGTCATCCGAAAAGAAGGGTTCAAGCACGGCCCAGCCGGCCAGCGCGCCGACGCCGCTGCACAGAGCCAGGTAGAACCAGTTGGCGTAGATGACTTTGATCAGCCACGGCTGGTCGGACACTTCGCCGATCTCGCGCTGCAGCCACTGCTGTGTTTCGACGTACTCGTCAACCTGAGGAGACCTCAGATCTCGGTCGGTGATTCGTAGCGGTGTTCCGGAATCGGCCACGGTGGGCTCCTGAGAGTTCAGTTTGGCAGGCAGAATCGCCGGAAGGTCAGGTCGAAGAAGAATGACCTGATCTCCGCGGCAGCATGCTATGGATTCTCCACGGCCTTCGCTCGCTCGCCGGCAGGTGAGCTGGAAACAGAAGCAGCCGGCTGTTCGGCCGGTTCGTCGGCTGCCGCGTCGGCTGCTGTGTCGGGTAGAGCGTCGGCTGGTGTTTCACCGGAAGGCACGTGACCGCCAGACGGATCATCAGGTGGCGATGGTTGCGGCGGGTCCTGATCCGCGTCCGTCTGTTCTTTCCCACCGGCAGCAGGAACTTCCACCGGCACCGGCACAGGCACCGGCAGTTGTCGGCGGGCGTCCTTCGTGCCGCTCACGTCGGCAAGGTGAGCGGCGATGACCTGAGCGAGCAGTTCCCGCTGTTCGGGCGGAACGCTGTAGCGAGTTTCCATCACCTGCAGAGCGTCGCGGCTGTCGGCCAGTTGCTTGCGAACGGACTGAAACTTCCGGCGGACGGCATCACGCTGTCCAGCGTCCACCAGTTGCGTCTGTTCCTGAGCCAGTTCGCTGACGGCATCGAACGTCCGGCTGACCTGAGTACGCACTTTTTCCAGTTGTTCGGCGCGGCCGAACTGCATGATGTTCCACAATCCGTAGTGAGCCACCGCTCCTTCATTCAGATACCGCTGTTCCCAGTTGTTTCTCCAGTCTCCCAGCAGCAGCCCCAGCAGAAACAGGCACAGCGCGGCGAGCAGCGTCGTGGCGAACGAAGCCGTGGATTCGCGCGGGAACCGCACGTCTTCTGCGTGAACCACCGCATCCGACGCCGCGGCAATGTCCGTGCGCATCGGTCGCGGCCGGTCGGGCCTGCTGCTGGCCTGAACCGACACGATCCGGTTGCCGACCCAGTAATGCTCCATCAGTTCGGCCTTGTTGTCACGCCATTCGAAAACGCCTTCGAGATCGCGCACCGGATCAACCACATACGCCACCTGACCGGGGCCGCTGAAGAAGTGCTGCTGAATGAACATGTCGCGATCCGACAGGAATATGCCGAAGTCCGGGTGCGAGTGATACCAGCCGACGATTCGCTGGTCCGCATATTTCGAATCCATCTCGCCGTTGATCTGAGACCACGATTCGTGAGTAAACGTGACTTCCGTATTCTTGCTGGCGGCGCTGTCGCAGCGGATGAAGTTGCGAATGACGGCGAATGGTCCATTGGCGTCCTTCTGCCATTCGCCGACCAGCACGCCGCAGATTTCGATCGACGTGTCTTCTTTGGCATGGCTGCGGATCG
>CAZHET010000450.1:0-5438 GCA_964531585.1 uncultured Planctomycetaceae bacterium
GTCGCGAAAGCGGATGCGAGCCGGATGCCGTGCGAGTTGACTGGCAGCCGCTGAACAGCGCCGCAATCATGATGGTTGGGACCAGTCTGCTGGTGAATTTCCGCTGCTTTGTGCTGTAAGTCGTCACCATGATCTCCTCCGTTAGTTCATTCGACCTCCGATTGCATGCAGCATAAACCGCTCGTCCTTGCGACTGCCTGCGAACTGACGTCATGCAGTTCGTGCGTTGAGATTAACGCCCTGGCAGGTCGGTTGGTCGACGACTGATTCCGCAGAATCGCCTCTGCGAAGAGTGAACGAAACACCGCGCGCTGTGGCGATCGGCAGTTCACGCCGCGCGAGCGCCACGGCAAGTCGAATTTGCCGCTGATTTGCAGGTCTGAGCGCGCGGTTCACTGG
Source organism: uncultured Planctomycetaceae bacterium (assembly GCA_964531585.1). Lineage (GTDB taxonomy): Bacteria > Planctomycetota > Planctomycetia > Planctomycetales > Planctomycetaceae > JAWKUA01. The sequence goes on from CAZHET010000450.1 coordinate 400, forward strand.
TCACGGGCGGTCGCGCACTTCGTCTGCGTCCAGTCCGTATTCCATCAGTGTATCCATCGAAATGTGTTCGATCGCCGACATGTGAGTCGCTCGCAGCACCAGCCTGGGAGCGACTCCGGCGTCCAGAGCCTCCAGCCAGCGCGGCAGGCACAGGCACCAGCGGTCGCCGTGCTTCAGCCCCGGAAAGTTGAACTGCGGAACGGGAGTGGACAGGTCGTTGCCGGCTCGTTTGGAAAACGCCAGAAACTCGTCGGTCATCTCGGCGCAGACGGTATGCATTCCGGCATCCTCGCCGCAGGTGTCACACTTCCCGGTGCGAAAAAATCCCGTAAGCGGGTCTTTGGAACAAATCTGCAGATCTTCGCCGAAAACGTTCTTGGCCATGGTTAAGCAGCGGTTGGGGTAGAGTGGTAAATCAGGACATACCGCAGCGGACCGGGCTGCGTGAGCATGATAATGTACAAACTCTGAATCAAAAATAACGTCCGCACCGCTATGTCCGCAGTTGAGCAGATTCTGCCGTCTCAGCCGGATGCATGGCGAGTTTTTTCAGGCGCTATGCCTAACCGTAAAGTTCGGTTCGACCGGATACCGATGCAATTTCTGGAGATCGCAGTTCCCTTGCGCTCCAATTGTACCGCCACGCGACCAGGACAACACGTGGCGACGATAACACCGGCGACGACAATACGTGGCGGCGGCGACCATCAGGACGCCAGGAGGATCGCATGGACGACATCCAGCACCTGCAGAAACAGCAGCCAGAAAGCTCGCCCCGAAATGAGCAGTCTTCGGGCGGCGAATCTGCCGACCCGCCACCGGCTGCCGGACGCCGTAAACTGGCAATTGTCGTGATTCTGCTGATGATGGTTGCCGTGTTTGTGGATTCCGGTTTTTTCGCTGCAGGCACGCCGGATCCCTCGGCCGCGCTGGAGGAAATAAACAGCCTCGACGCATTTCTTGCCGAAATGCCTGACGCCGGCGACCCCTCCCGCGCGGCTGACAGCGCTGCGACACACGATGATACAACAGTTGGCAGGCGAGATAGCTCGCTGCACGTCACCGCGACCACGCTTTCCCGGCCGGAAACCGGGGACACGCCGTTTTCACTGACGATTCCTGCCAGCAGCCCCGCGGTCGGCGGTGACTCGACACAGCGGGGTCACGCGCCTTTTGCTGAACCGGCAATCCGACTTAGTGGGTCGATTCAGCCGCTGCCGTGATGTCAAAATTAGTCTGAAATCTGTTGGCGTGAATTCTGAGCAAGGCGACTTGATTCTCTCGTCGGTATACTTCTGCACCGGGCCGGTATGATCATGTATGAGGCGTTCTGGGGGCTCTCTTCGAAACCATTCACCTGCCGTCACACCATTGAACAGTGTGTGCCATCGCGGTCGCAGCAGGCGGCACTGCTGAGACTGAATTACGCGTTCGACAACGCAGCAGAAGCCGCTCTGGTGGCAGGCAGTTCCGGACTTGGCAAGTCATTGCTGATCCGCCTGCTGCAGTCAGAACGCACTGACCGGCGTCTGGTTGTTCCGGTGGTGTTTCCATCGCTGACGCCTGTGGAACTGCTGCGGGTCATCGCGGAAGAACTCGATCCGGAGCATTCCGCGGCAACGGATGTTTCGGCCGCGGACCGCCTGTTCATGTTGGTTCGTGCGTCGCTGCGACAACTCGCGGAAAAGCACAGTCGCGCGGTCATCTGCTTCGACGACGCGCATCTGCTGTCGACTGAGGCTTTGACTCAAGTCGTGCAGCCACTGCTGAACCTTGCGGCCACGGAACAGCGTCTGGACCTGTCCGTGGTACTTGCCGGCCAGCCAGTCCTGATCGCTCGCCTGGCACGACAGCCACAGTTGAATGACCGTATCGCCGTACTGGCGACATTGCAGGGATTCAGTTTTGCGGAAACCGCAGGCTATGTCCGAACCCAACTGACAACGGCAGGATCGTCGGCAGACATCTTCACCGAAGCCGCTTTGCAGCGACTGTTTGAACTGTCTCAGGGCAATCCGCGTCGAGTGAATCGCCTGTGCGACATGGCTCTGCTGGTCGGTTGCGCCGACCGCAGGTCGCAGGTCACGGAACGCGAGATCGACGCGGTCGCCGGTGAACTGCTGCCCGCCGCGGCATGACAAGAACCACGAACCGAAGCGCAAAGCCACACCGTCCGCTGTAGTTCCGCCGTGTGTGTGTGTGTGTGTGTGTGTGTGTGTGTGGAAACCAGTCCCGCACGCCGTCATTCCCGCCCGCCGTCATTCCCGCGCAGGCGGGAATCCACACCGTCTCGCTGTGATTCCGCCGTGTGGAAACCAGTCCCGCACGCCGTCATTCCCGCGCAGGCGGGAATCCCGCACTGTGTCATTCCCGCGCAGGCGGGAATCCACACCCCACGCCGTCATTCCGGTGTGTGGAAACGCGTTCCGCCGAGAACTTTACTTGGTTGTCGGGCTTCGGGGAGTCCACAACAATGCCATGACAGAACGGCTCCGCAGCGCACTGCGCCCGGCCCTGTGCCCCCGCAGCGCGACGACAGCCCGCATCGCGACAGTCGCGGGCACCGTGAAACTTCGTGGAATTCCATGACCGAACCTACTTCATCAGCGACGGCCGGTATCGGTCAGTCAATTCCGTATGACCGCTTCCTGGACTGCGTTCATTGCGGCCTGTGTACATCTGCGTGCCCCACTTACGTGGAAACCGGCGACGAGAATGACAGCCCGCGCGGACGGATTTACCTGATGCGTTCCGTGGTCGACGGCCGGCTGGATCTGACGGAAAAGGTCAGAGGTCATCTGGACCTGTGTCTGGACTGCCGTAGCTGCGAAACCGCCTGTCCGTCCGGAGTGCAGTACGGAAGGCTGCTGGAACCATTCCGTGTTGAAATGCAGCAAACGCACGACTCGGCACCCCGCGGCGGTCAGTCACCGGCACCAGTCTCCAGACCGGACTGGTTTCACCGCTGGATTCTGTACGGACTGTTCCCAAACAGAAATCGCATGGCGTGGGCGCTGATGCCCGCACGCTGGCTGCAGAAACTGCGGCTGGATCGTGTGGTCGAAGCCGCCGGGTTGACGAAACTGCTGCCGGAGCGACTTCGCCGCATGCAGCAGCAGTTACCGCGACTGCAGAACCCGTTACCCGCGCTGCCCGAGTTCCTTCCGGCAATCGGCGAACGACGGGCCACCGTCGGCCTGTTCCTGGGATGCGTGGCGGATGCCATGTTTCGACGCGTTCACTGGGCAACCGCTCGCGTGCTGCAGCAAAACGGCTGCGACGTTGTGATTCCGCGAACTCAGGATTGCTGTGGCGCAATCCATTACCACAGCGGAGCATCCGCCCCCGCCCTCGAACTGATGCGGCGGAATGCGTCCGCGTTCGACATCGACAGCCTGGACGCAGTCATTGTCAACGTCGCTGGCTGCGGAGCTATGCTGAAGGACTACGGCCACATCGCCCAAGAACTGGACCAGAATCGCGGCGATGCCGTTTCCAACCCGGGCCGTTCTGACGCCGCATCCGCTGGTGCCGGTTCGGTTGTCGCCGCATTCGCATCAAAGGTGCGTGACGTGTCCGAGTTCCTGGCGAAGCTTGGCCCCGTCAAACCGAACGGACGCATCGAGGCCGTGGTGGCGTACCAGGATGCCTGCCATCTGCAGCACGCTCAGCGCATTCGCCAGCAGCCCCGGGATCTGTTGAGTCTCATCCCAGGTGTCACGATCAAAGCCATCGCCGAGTCAGAACTGTGTTGTGGCGCGGCCGGCAGCTACAACATGACACAGCCTGAAATGGCTGACCGGCTGGGGCAGCGCAAAGTGGCTCATCTGCTGTCTGTTCAACCCGATCTGATCGTCACCGGAAACGCAGGCTGCTCGCTGCAACTGCAGGCTCAGCTTCGACAGCACGGGAGCGCCGTTCCCGTGTTGCATCCGCTGGAACTGCTCGATCTGAGCTACCGCAACGCATCGGTGGCTGATCTGCGATGAGGCTCAGATTCGCCGGGTCGTCAGTTCGTAAACCGGCCATTCAGTGCCGCAGTGGTGGCAGTGGAAGCCAACGATCGTCGCTGTGCCGGGAATCGGCAGCCGGCTTTTGGGGCTGATGAGTGCGTCTTCCAGCTCCAGCGGTTCGATGTCCGTGTGCGAACATTCGGGGCACTGGCAATTGTCATGAATGATGCGTGCCCGGTCGACTGGCGGGTACATCCGGCCGCTGATGACAGTCGCTCGTGAGCGTGGCCGAAACGGCAGAATATCACTCGGCTCATCCGACGGACGGGACGTTTCGACGTCCTGATCGGGCGGGGTGAACAGTCGCAGACGATTGCGTTCCATCGTGATTCCTCCTTGATTCACGGGTGTCGTACGGGGCGTCAACAGGCGACGAAGCGCCGCCCGAGCAATCCTTTGCTCAGTCACCGGCCGAATGCCTGTGCAGCAGATCCAGCCGATAGCCGAACTGTATTCAGCAGATCACGAATTCTCAAGCTGGGAAAATCCATTTGTAAGATAGGTATAACAGCGAATTCTGGTTACCAGCGATAACCAGAAGGTGAGAGCCACGAACGCACCCGGTGTCGGTCGCCCGCGACAGCGGCAGTGATTAGACTCTGCGGCCGCAACAGACGGCCAGCTAATAACTTCGGAGTAGTTCATCATGTCAGCATTTCTGGGTATTGACATCGGTACGAGCGGAACCAGGACACTGGCGATCCGTGAGGACGGAACCATCCTGAGTTCAGCCACGGCCGAGTATCCTCTGTCCAGTCCAAAACCCGGCTGGTCGGAACAGGAGCCGACTGACTGGTGGAAGGCCACGGTGAAGACGGTTCGCAGCGCGATGAAGTCGGCGAAACTGAAGTCGGCGGCCAAGCAGGCCAAGTGCCGGGCCGGTGTCTTTGCGAAATCGATGAAGAAGGCGGAGGCGCCCGACGCCGCCAAGCTCACCAAGTGTGACGACAAGTTCGACGGCGGGTTCACGAAGGCGGATGACAAGGGCGGCGTGGATGACATTACCCTTGTCCTGCTGACCGGTGC
>CAZHET010000451.1:0-5436 GCA_964531585.1 uncultured Planctomycetaceae bacterium
GAAAGCGGCTGAAGGGAATCGAACCCTCATCTCAAGCTTGGGAAGCTGGCGTGTTGCCACTACACCACAGCCGCGAAAATGCGATGCAAACGCTGACGGCCAGTGTAAGGCGGCGTTGTGAGCGATGCAATCCTGTGCGTTCGAAGGCAAAAGGTGGTCGGACCCGGCACCGGTCGAGACTGAAGCATCCACAGAAGGAACCTGCCCGTACCCGCCCGCTTGCCCGGCAGGCTGCAGCCGGACAGCGCCAGGCACTACGCTGCCATGGTCGGGGGATCCTTTGCTGTCCGCACCGGATCAACACTCAGGAGCTTCACTATGCATCTTCGTGCATGTCTCGCGGCGTTCGGTATGAGCGTGTCCATCCTGCTGTCGAATGCGGTCTGTGTGTTAGCCGAAGCGTCGCGGGAAGGAGGAGCGTTGGGCGAAAATGCAGTTTCCACCGCTGTCGTCTCGCTGCCGACGGACGAGCAAGGACAAGAACAAGCCGACAAACCGGATGACGAATCGCGCGACGAGGCGGCACCTGACGTTCGCAAGGCTCCGACGCCCAAAGAAGCGCTGCTGGCGGAGCTGATCGGGCAGGGTTATCGACTTGCGCCGGCTCAGTTTGTGCGTCACGTTGCACCGCCGTATCCGGCAGCCAGAACGGAATACTATCATGTCGGTCATCCCGGCCAGGCTGACACTATCCCGCGCGGGCCGGATGGAATGACATTTCACTGGGAGGATCGTCAGTTGCGAAACTACGGGATGGCGTTCGGCAGCGGTTACTCGCTGACGAGTGTTCTCGGGATCGCGCTGAATCTGAAGAGCCAGCAGATCGACGGCCCGGACGACCTGCTGCAAAAACGCCTCGCCGGTGACTGGATCGTGCGACCGGCTTCGCCGAGAGAACCCATGCTGAGGCAGCATGAACTGATTCTGCGAAAAGACTTTGGTGCGCACGTCAAGTTCGAGTTTCGCAAGGTCGAGCGCGAAGTCTACGTGGCCAGCGGTGTCTATCAGTTCAGGCCGTTACCAGGGGAGCCCGAGGATGTGCAGATCTTCGGTGCGGCACTGGTTCCCGATAGTGGCGCTGGAGGAGGCTCAGGAGATTTCGCTGAGTTTCTTGACTGGCTGGGACGCTGGATTGAGACTCCGGTTGTGGATGAACTGACTGCCCGCCCTGAAGGGAGACTTAGTTGGTGGCTGCATGCACGATCGCCGTTCACGGAGCAAATGCAGAAGGAAGATCATGACGCTGAGATGGTGCTGAAAAATGTGGCGGAACAGACCGGCCTGCAGTTTACGAAAGAGCATCGCGAAGTGGAATTTCTGTTCGTTGACTCGGAACATTGATCGTTGTGGCAGAAACAATGAAGCAACCTCGCAGCGGGGGTGGCTGGAAGGCCATTGGCTACAGTCTGAAACTGGCCGGCCGAGTCGGCTGGTGGAAGATGTGGAAAGCGCTGCGTTCGAAGAATACCTGTAAGACGTGCGCGGTCGGCATGGGCGGGCAGCTGGGCGGGATGGTCAACGAAGGTGGCTACTTCCCGGAAGTCTGCAAGAAATCGTTTCAGGCGATGGCCTCCGATCTGCAGGGGGCCATTCCGTCATCGTTCTGGCACCGCTACAGCGTACACCAGCTTGCCGCGCTGAATTCGCGACAACTGGAACACTGTGGCCGCATCGTCGAGCCGCTGCTGCTGGAAGCCGGGTCGAAGCACTTTCGGCCAATCGCGTGGGACGAAGCACTGGACCGTTTTTCCGCCGCGATGAAAACGGCCGGGCCGCAGCGAAGTTTCTTCTACGCCAGCGGACGGTCGTCCAACGAAGCCGGGTTTCTGTTGCAGTTGATGTCTCGCGTGTTCGGTACGAACTACGTCAACAACTGCAGCTATTATTGTCACCAGGCCAGCGGAGTCGGTCTGGGTTCCAGCATTGGCACGGGAGCCGGCACAGTTCGACTGGAAGACCTGAAGCAGGCGGACCTGTACATTCTGATCGGAGCAAACCCGTCGTCGAATCATCCGCGGCTGATGCGTTCACTGATGGAACTGCGCCGGCGGGGCGGCAGGATTATCGTCGTGAATCCTGCCAGAGAACTCGGGCTGGTGAATTTTCGCGTCCCCAGTGACGTTCGCAGTCTGCTGTTCGGAAGCGAAATTGCCAGCACGTACATTCAGCCTCACGCGGGCGGCGATCTGGCGTTGTTGACCGGTGTTGCGAAGGAAGTCCTGGAACGCGGTGCTCAGGACAAGGCGTTCGTTGAACAACATACAGACGCGTTTGAAACGTTCGCGTCGATGGTGACGCAGACGTCCTGGAACGACATCGTCGCGGGCAGCGGCGTCGCGCGCGAACAGATTGCCGATATCGCGGACCAATACATCGCCGCGAAGAATGTCGTGATCGGCTGGTGCATGGGGATTACTCACCACCTGCACGGCACGAACAGCGTGCAGATGATTGCCAATGTCGCGCTGCTGCGCGGCATGGTCGGCCGCCACGGCGCGGGACTCATGCCGATTCGAGGTCACAGTAACGTGCAGGGACTCGGTTCCGTCGGAGTGACTCCCGCGCTGAAGTCAAAGATGCTGGAACGGTTCGAACAGAAACTGAGTATCGAAGTGCCGAAGAGTCCCGGCCTGGACACGATGGCCTGCATGGACGCCGCTCATCGCGGTGAGATGGACTTCGCGCTGTGTCTGGGAGGCAACCTGTTTGGCAGCAATCCGGATCAGAAGTACACGGCGGAAGCGATGAATCGGCTCAAGACGCTGGTTCATATGTCGACGACGCTGAACACCGGACACGGCCACGGACACGGCCAGGAGACTTTGATTCTGCCAGTGTTGCCGCGCGATGAGGAACCCCAGGCAACGACGCAGGAATCCATGTTCAGCTTCGTGCGGTACAGCGACGGCGGGCCGGCGCGTTACGACGGGCCGCGAAGTGAAGTGTCCATTCTGGCGTCTGTGGCAGAGCGCATCTTCCCGTACGACGGGGCTCGGATCCCGTCGCCGGACGCTCGTTTTCCAGGGCGAGTCAACTTTGCGGAACTCCGCAGCCACGCCGCCATCCGGCAGCTCATCGGTGAACTTGTTCCCGGTTACGAACACATGCTGGGCAGCGACGAGTCAAAGAAGGAATTCCACGTCACCGACCGTGCGGTCGCGGACTACAAATTTCCGACCGCAAACGGGAAGGCAAAGTTCCACGCCATCCCCCTCCCCGCACGCTGCGACGTCGCCGATAATGAGTTCCGTCTGATGACCGTTCGTTCGGAAGGCCAGTTCAACAGCGTTGTTTACGACGAAGAAGACCTGTATCGCGGTCAGGAACGTCGCGACGTAATTCTGATGAACGAGGCCGACCTGCGGCGACTCGGACTGCAACCGGATGACAGAGTGCGAGTCACCAGCGATGCCGGAGAGCTGCGCATGATTCACGCCCGGCCGTTCGAAATTCGAGCGGGCAACGCACTGATGTACTATCCGGAAGCCAATGTTCTGGTGCCTCGCACCGTCGACCCGCTGTCGAAGACTCCGGGATTCAAGGGAGCGAAGGTGCGAGTGACGGCGGAATGCGGCGCAGCAGCCCCGCACCGGCACCTCGCGGGTTCGGCGGCTTCAATGTGACCTGCAATGCGAGCGAGGTCTCCTGGAGACGCTCGTTTCCGTCGACTTGAAGCGAATCGCCGGCCATAGATCAGCGAACGGCGACAGGACACTTTGCCCAGGCCCAGTCGGGTGAACTCAGTCGGGAATCAGGGATGGAATGTCCCTGAGGATTTCTGATTGTGCTCCCGACGAAGGCGCCGTAGCGGATATAGACATTGGAAAGTCCGATTACTTGTCGTTCACAACTCACGACCGGGCAGCTGCACGGAGCATATTTCGGCAGGTCATTGCGCAAAGTCTGGACGATCATCCTTGCATCCATGTCGTCCATCGCATAGACCGTGATGAACTTTCCCTCTTCGTACTTGATGGACTTTCCGGTGGTCTTGTCGATCTTGGCGTACAGGTCCTGCATGGTTTTAAAATCCTTGGGGATCTTGTGCCATGCTCCAATCCGGCGCAACGGTGGCAACGTCTTTCGCGCGATCATCACCGCCATGGATTCGACTTCCGGCGCGCTGATGTGGAATTTCCAGCCCTGGTTCGGCATGCTTTTTCCAGTTGCGACCGCTCCGTCGTAGATCACGAACGCGGGACTCATGTACCGGATGCCCTTGATGTACAGACCCCGATCACACGCCTGAATCAGGCTGTCCTGCGGGTTAGCGCGATGATAGTTTCCGATCAGCGCCGGCCGATCAGGTCGTGTCTGCGATGACGGCGTGGCTCGAGTCCATGCGGACATACGTTGGTCTCCAGGCTTGATGTTATTGAGCGGAAGACGTGTCGAAACACGCCAGTTCCACGGAGATGGCCATCAAGCCTGGCGCTGCGCCTGAAAACTTCGCGAAAACGAAAGATTAATCCCGAATTATCGGCAACGCCTGTCCCGCGTCAGATCAGCGACCGGAGCAGTGCGGCGGCCATGCGTTTGGTTTCTTCGGCGTTCAGAGCTTTGTCGCTGTTCACGTCGAAGTCCATGCAGCGAGTGACGAAGATCTCAGTCAGTTGCTTCGTCTTTGCTCGCTCAGACTTCGACCGCTGCGCGTTCTGATAAGCCGCCGCAGATGCCGGATTATTCTGACGCTGAATCTGCTGAACTTCGCGAATGACGGCAACGGCCACTTCCCGAAGTTCGTCTTCGTTCAGAAGATCATCTTCGTCGCGATCGAACGCCCACAAATTCTTCACGAACTGGTCCAGATCGGGCAGCCGATTTCGTCGAGCGGCGATTGCGTTGTTCAGGTTGGCTCCCGTCTGAGCGTTCTGGATCTGCCAGTTGTTGACCGTAGCCGCCAGACCGAGCGTCACGCCTCGACGATCACCCGAAACGACTCCGCCGACCACCAGACCGCCTCCGGTCACGACGCCGTTCTGCTGGGTCACGCTGAAACCCACCTGCGATGCGGCTTCTTCGGGATTCGCGATAACAGCGGCTGTGGTAAAGAACAGGGTCAGGCAGATGCGACGCATGGCGGGGCTCCCGGTGAGTTCCAGTGAGGTCGAATTCCATTTGGCATCAAACGCTGTCAGGACCAGAATCTCCAGCGAAAAAAGTCTTCAAATGCCGTTGTACGTGTAGATTCTGTGATTGAAAGCTTCCCGGATTCTTCAGTCTGCTCAGTTTAACGACTGTGGTTCGGTCAAACGGCCAGTTCGACCGTCAGGAATTTCCAGGGAGTTCGTGTGTAGGCGAGGTGCAACTGGTGCAGCGTCTTCCAGCGAATCTTGTGGTGAGGGTATTCGAACTTCGGAGTTTCCTTCGGCAGATTGAGAAGCAGATCTTTGCGAATCACCATGGCTCGAAGCTTTCGCGTGCGCATGTCGCCGT
>CAZHET010000452.1:0-5430 GCA_964531585.1 uncultured Planctomycetaceae bacterium
TTGTTTCTCGATGTTGACGTTTGGCAACGTCGCCACAAGGCGGCTCGCCAGTCGATTCTGCGAGCTATTCTGGAGGTGACGTCGCCACCGTCAAGCCTCATTCAGGCCGAATGTCATGCCCCGCCATCAGCCCGTGGCGGTGTTCCAGCGCGCCGGGAAAAGCCCGGGCCACTGGGCTTGCGGCGTTACTTCGGTTTTTCAGTTTGCATTTTCGCCTCCAATCGTTTGATAGCCCGTGCGGCGAGTCTGTGATCCGGAACCTGGAACTGAACTCGCCGCCATGTCTCGACGCTTTTCACAAGCTCACCCCGGCTTTCGAGGACGCTGGCCAGAGTTGCCAGAAAATCGGGATCGTTTGGCGTCCATGTCAGGCACTTGCCGAGCCACTCTTCAAGCAAGGCGGCGTCCTTCAGCGATTGCAGGTGTGCAATCCGGCTGTCCATGACTGGTCTTCCCGGATCGTCTGCCGGTTCGACCCATGCGTCTTCGGCCTGCTGCAGCAGGAGTGTTTTCAGGTCTGGCTGGCGCACGCGCCGCAGGGCCGCAACGGTATCGATATAAGATTTCGGGCCGAATTGAGCCAGCGAGTCTGACACCGACATGTGGTTGGCGGCCTCTGCCAACACGGTCGCTCGAAGTGTCTCGGAGCGGTCGACGGCTGACTGCCAGAGTTCAAGCCCCAGTTGGGCGTGCCCGGTATGCACGGCCACATAGCCCAAGCGAAACAGCATTTGCATTTCGGTTGGCTCGACGAATTGTGCTGCCGCGACGGTCCTCGCAGCATCGTCCGGACTGGTCCCGAACATCTGCCAGACGGCAAGGCGTTCCGCGACGCGTGGCATGAGCGGAAATTTTCGTTTCAGACCTTCGAGCTGCCCGAGCACGTGCGAATTGCCGATGGCCGACTGCACGAATTCTCGCAGCTCTCCAGCCTGAGCGGCAAGCCCCTGTTCCGAAAGCCCAAAAAGCCTCAAGGCAAGTGAGCCTGCCGAAGTATGCTCAAACGCTGTCTGCAGTTCTTCTTCCGACGTGTCACTGACGGAAACCGCTGAGTTCAGCATCCGGCGGCGCAGGGCATCTTCCGCGAGACTCACGCGGATCCAGTGAGCGTACGAGTCATCAGATCGAAGTTTGATCGCGTTCGTCAGTCGCTGAGACACGTCCGCTCGCTGCTGCAGAACCTGCGCCGTCAGCGGAGCGTTCAGATGATGCAGTGCCTCGACGGCAACGCGGTCTACCTGAGTTGCCGCCCAGAGATCCGGAATAAAGCTGCCCGCCGCGACGATCAAGGCCAATTTGACCGCCACCAGGCTGTTCGGAGTCAAACGCAGCGCCAGATGCCACGGAACTTTGCCGTGCGCGGAGAACGATCGGCCTGACGACCGTCGCCGACCTGATGAGCCCGGCCGGTCTGATCCCGGCCCGACAAGGGTACGCGATGCGAGCGCTGTCAGGAGCACAACACACGTTGCTGCGGGCGGCAGCCCGAGGCCGAAGTCGAACATTCCCGCAACGATCTGTGACGTAATCGCCAGCAGCACAGCGGCTCCCACTGCAGGCTTGATCCGACTGTGCGAACCGTCGGACGAAAACTGCCGGCCAAGACCGTGCCGGTAAAGCATCAGCCCGTGAGCGAGCCCGAAGGCGCCGACGGACACGAAGGCGAGGAAACCAATGAATCCGCCTTCCACCAGTGCTTCCACGAACTGGCAATCGGCATTTTGAAACCAGCTTTGCGTGACGTGTTGCTGGTACGGCAGCGTCGCGTACTTGTAGGCTCCCAGGCCACTGCCGAGGAAAGGAAAGTCCTGCAGCAGAACAAGGCTGTCCCCCCAGTGAGCGAATCGGGAACCGGCTTCCGTCAGCGGGTCATGCAGCGTTCTCAGTTCTTTGAGAATTCCGGCGTCGAGGTTGAACAGCACCAGCAGACCGCAGATCGCTGCAGTTCCCGCCAACACGGCCAGGACGGTGGCCGGCAGTCGCCGGATTGATACCCGACCAACTGCAACAACAACGATTCCCGCGATGGCCGCACTAATGCCGCCACGAGATCTCGTGGCGGCGATCGTCGCACCAATAAAGCCGAACGCAACCCACGCCAGAACGTGGTAGACATTCAGTCGGGCGAAATAAGTGATCAGGCCGTGAATGAAATCCTGGAGCGCGCGGACAACAGACGACTGTCCGGGGACCTCAATCGCAGGCGAGGGCGACGTGAACTGATACACGACCAGCCCCGTCGCTGCCGCCAGCCCGAGACACAGCCAGCCAGACGCTCCATTCGGGTTTACGAAGGTTGAGAACGGATTGCCATAACCCAGCCACCATTCCTCACGGATGAGGAACCGGTTTCCGCTGAACAACTGCAGCAGGGCGAGAATTGAGTTCAGTGCGGCATTTCCTGCGAGCACGCTCAGACAAACGAGTGTCGCTTTGCGCGAACGGATGACGTCGAATGTGACCCAGCAGAGCACGATCATCGCGGTAGCCTGGGCGAGCAGCAGTCGCGTATCTGACGGTGACGGTGTGAGTGCTGCGCGGTCGCCGATGGGAGGCAGGTCGACTGCGTTTTGCAGTTCCGGGTGAACCGCGTGATCCATCTGCGACACGATGGGCTTGTGGACGGGAAGCAACTGAATCGTGCCCACGATGGCCAGCACTGCAAGCGGCACGATGACGGTCGGCAGCAGTTCGTCTCGTTTGCCGGAGATAAGGCGACCGGCCATTGAGAGAACCGCCGCGGTCACCATCCCAATCTGCAGCACCAGCCGGGCCAGTGGGACTCGCCCGCCGTGAATCCACGGCAAGGCACAAACAGCCAACAGCAGCACCGCGATGGCTGCCACGCTGACAACCCGGCCAATACGGTCCCACGTCGGGTGACGTGAAGTAGATCGTTCTGCGTGCAATTCCGTCACCGATTAACAGACTGCGGCACGACTCGGCCCACCGGGACCGGCTTTGCCACCTGCGGAGCTGCCGCGGTCTGCGCCCCGAGCCTGGCTGCTCGCAGTTCGCCGATCAGCTCAGCCAGATGTTCCTCGAAAGGTCGCAATCCGCCGATCAGGTCGCTCATCCAGCCGCAGATGGAATCTCCCCGGACCGTCCCGACGACTTTCAGGTGGCCGACGCGCATGTCGTCCACAATCAGCGGGATTTCTGACTTCCAGGCTTCGTGCTGTTCCGTGGCCGACCGTCGCCGCCAACTGGCGTGATATTCCTCCCCGACCATCGGCAGGTTGACCATCAGTTCGACCCGATCCATTTCGAAGCGAGCTGCGAAATCGGTGAGAGTCTTCCAGAGGTTTTCCCAGTCATGATCCCCGTGGAGGCGGACCGTTTCGTCATGCAGGACGCCGGAAGTGTCGCCGGCGGCAGGCCTCGTCAGCATCGAACCGAACAGCCGCCGCACACGGTTGCGCAGCAGATTCATCTCCGTGTGACCGAACGACCGCGTCAGGACCAGCAGCGAAAACGCGGTCAACACCGAGACCAGGGTGATGTATTCGTTCCGCATGATTGTGCCAACGACGGCACCGATACCTGTCAAAGCACACAGCGACCCGACGACCATCAGCAGTCGGACTTTTCCATGTCCCTTGCGCTGCAGACAATGGTGCAGATGACCGCGATCGGTCGTGTAGATGCTGCGGCCGGTCAGCTTCCGCCGCAGGATTGCCATCAGGACGTCAAAGATCGGAATCGCCCAGATCGCTGCCGGCATGATGAGAGCAACGGCCGTGTACTGCTTGATCGAAGATTTCAGAGCGACGGCACCGAGAATCAGCCCGATCAGCATGCTGCCGGAATCTCCCAGAAACATGCGGGCCGGCGGAAAATTGTAGACCAGAAATCCGCTTAGCGCCCCGGCAAGTGCCAGTGACACAAGTAATGCATCGGGCCGACCGCCGAGAGCGAATGCAACGGCCGCTATTGACAGACTGAGCACGATCCCCGTCGTGCTGGCGAGCCCGTCGACACCATCGATCAGATTTAGAGCATTGATTGCTCCAACAAGCCAGCACACCGTGACAATCGTACCCAGATCGCCGAAATGAATCGGCATGCCAAGCACCGATGCCGTTTCCAGCGTAATTCCGGACGGCAGCATCACCATAGCTGCCAGGATCTGCCCAAGAAGCTTCTGTCGACCTCGCAGGCCAAAGCGGTCGTCCACCAGGCCAACAAGAACAAGCAGGGAACTTGCGGCAAACAGGCAAATCAGGAACTGCTTGTCACCCATGGTTTCCAGCAACAATGTGGGAAACCACCACAGAGTCACGGCGATCGCCAGTGTCCCGGAGATCAGCACCGTTGGACCGCCGGTCAGCGGTACAGTCCCTGCGTGCAGCTTGCGGTGCCGATCCGGTTTGTCGACGACTCCCAGCGCAATCGCCACCTTGGCCACGAGTGGGGCGGCGATCAGACTGGCAACAAGTGCCGCAAAAAAAGCCAGCAGGCTTTGCCCCATAACAACTTCAGACGCAGTCTGTGACACGGGATCGAAACCGTGGACTGCTGAGCGCACAAGCGGCCAGTAGTGAGGTCACGGACGATTCCGAAGATCATCACCGCAGGACGTCGAAAGTTGCAAGCAAACAATCGCTGAATCCGGAAAAAGTCGCCCAATCTTTACAAAAACGCCAACACTCGCAGGCGGTATGGGGATTGCTGACCTCGTGGCAGGGGCTGCTCCGGGATGCAGCCGAATGGCCAGGGCGGCCAGATCGTGGACTACGTGTGAACTGAATGCCGTTGGGCGAACCGCGACGGACGTGTTCGGTCGACCCCGCGACGCGCTGAGCGCCAGACTGTTCGATCCGGCCTTCCCGGAATCTCTCGCAACCGGCGAACACCCGCCGGTCAGATCATGAAGTCCGTGCTGCGCCCCAGAACTCGATCAACGAGTTCCTGAGAAAACTCAACATACGGTGAGCGCTCAGGGTCAAGGTCGGTCGGGTTGATGCCACAGTAGACCGACCAGGGCCCGAGATGTCGCCAGCGGCCGGCGCGGCGAGGTTCTCCGGGTAACACCGGCGTGGTGCAGCGATTGCAGCCGATCGTAGAATAACCCTGTGCGTGCAGAGGGTTTACGATGACCCGATGTTCAGCGACGTACTCCTCCATCTGCTCATCGGTGTAGTTCACCAGCGGATTGATCCGCAGGCAGTTCAGCCGGTTATCGATGGCCAGAATTGGACAGCTTCCGCGTTGACCGCCGTCCGCTCGCCGCAGGCTGCCGATCAGCGCGTCGAAGTTGTCGGCGACGGCATCAAGCGGTGCTGATTTTCGAAGTTCGCAACACTGCTTCTGGCCTTCCGGCGTCAGGTACAGCACGCCGAGTTCTGCGGTTTGCTGTTCCATTGTCTTCTGAGGTGCCAGAGTTCTCAAATCCAGCGAATACTCAGCGATCAGGCGGTCACGAGTCTC
>CAZHET010000453.1:0-5421 GCA_964531585.1 uncultured Planctomycetaceae bacterium
CCTGAAAAGTCCGTCTCAGGGAAATATCTCATTCCTCCACGCGCACGGTATAACAGCGATCCGAAGTCGTGGTCGAAGCTGCAGCCGATGCTAAATCTGGATGCGAACGGTCCGAAATCCGAACTGGATTTCTGGGTGATCTGCGATGGCTCTAAATCGCAACTGTTCTACACCACGCTGGACGGAAGCATGTGGCGACGGGAAACGCCGCTGGATCAGTTCCCGTTCGGCTGGTCGGAGCCTCAACTTGCAATCAACGGAGACATCTTCGAAGCGTCTCACACCTACCGCCTGAAGGGACTCGATCAATACCTCACGATTGTCGAATGCGAACATGGCCACGGCTTCCGCTACTTCAAGGCGTACGTTGCCGATGAACTGGGCGGAACGTGGAAGCCTCTGGCGGCGACGAAGGACAATGCCTTCGCGTCGCTGCGAAACGTCGCTCAGCCTGGCGACGGCTGGACGGCCGCGATCAGCCACGGCGAACTGATTCGAACGGGCGTCGATCAGCGGCTGGAAGTCGACCCGTCGAATCTGCGGTTCCTGTTTCAGGGCGTGAGCGCTGATGATCGGGCAGGCAAAAAGTACGGCGACATCCCGTGGCAACTGGGGTTACTGGAACCAGCCGCCACGAATGCCCCGTAGAGCATCACGTTCAGTCGTTTGACCCGAGCCAGCGGCGCGGCGGTCAAGCATGGCAACACCGAAGCGATTCATGCACCGTCCCGCGTGCGAACGGCGGACGCCCCGTTCAGGCAACGCCGTTAAGAGTTTATTTTCGTTTAACCCGTGGCCGAGAGGCCAGGTTGGTGCAAGCCGTGACGGCCTGGCCTTTCGGCCACGGGTTAAACGAGCGTGTTTTCCGGGGGAAAAACTCTTAACGGCGTTGCCGTTCAGGGGGCTGCCGGTTTGCTCACCGTCACCGCGGCGACTGCTGCCCCAGCGACGGCTCCCAGCAGGTGGCCGTCCCAGGAGATTCCGGGGCCGACCGTCGGCAGCACACCGGACAGTAACGTGCCGCCGTAGAGAAAGCCGACCACAACCGCGACTGCCAGCGGGACGAAGCGGCGTTCTCGGAATCCGGCCACCAGCAGGAACGCGATCAGGCCGTAGATCAAACCGCTGGCTCCCACGTGAACGCGTCCTCCACGACCGAAGAGCCATAGCAGCGCGCCACCGAGCAACACGATGGCGGCCACCACAGCGGCTGAGTTCGCTCGCGAACCGGCCAGCAGGCACAGCAGCACGATCAGCGGAATCGTGTTGCTCAGCAGGTGGCCCCAGCCGCCATGCAGAAACGGCATCGTCGCAACGCCAAACAGTCCGGACGTCGTGCGCGGGACAATGCCGAACCGGTTCAGGTCACCGGGGATAACGAAGTCCGCGAGGAACACAGCCCACACGATTCCGACGAAGACCAGAACGCCTTTAATTTCCTCGCCGACCGCGTGTTTCATGGGAAGGGATTTCGCAGTGAAAGCTGAACTTCGCGAACCGCGCTCACGGCAAACGCGGAGTCCGCGGTCCCGTCGTATCGGGACCGCGGTCGGGATGTGCGGCGACCCGGCTATGCGCTGGCGTTCGCCTTATCGTCGTCGGCAGCGTCGCCGCTCTCGTCGCCGACATCTGTGCTGTCGGCAGCATCCGTTTTGTCTGCCTCCTCCTGATCGTTGGCTTCGGCATCATCGGCTTTCGGGGTCTCAGCCTCGTCATCACCTTCCGACTGGTGCGCGGGTTCTTCTTTAGGCTGGGCTGGTGGCTGGATGTTGAACGGAGCGCTCACGCGGCGGCCGACCGCGGGCTTCAGCTCGCGGACCCAGATGTTTCGATACTTCACGGGATCACCGTGAAACTGCAGCGAGATCGGTCCGGTTTCCGGCACAGGATCGTAGTGCGGAGCGTTCACATAACTGGTTGGCCCCATGATTTCGAAGTGATTCAGCACGAGCACTCCGTTGTGAACCACCGTCACGAAGGCTGGTTTCTGCAGATCGCCGTTGGTGCGAAAACTCGGTGTCGTGAAGAAAATGTCGTATGCATTCCATTCGCCTGGTTGGCGCATCGCGTTGGCCATGGGGGGAGTCTGCTTGTAGATCGATGCCGCCTGACCGTCGAAATACGTTTCGTTTTCGAACGAATCGAGCACCTGAACTTCGAACAGGCCCATCAGAAAGACGCCGCTGTTGCCTCGGCCCTGCCCTGCACCCCTGATCTCCGTCGGAGCTGCCCATTCGACGTGGAGCTGGATGTCACCGAACGTCTGCTTCGTGCGAATCTCGCCCTGCTGCGGTATCGCCACTCCACCTTCAACCAGCCACCGGTCGCCACCTTCCCACGCCGACAGGTCGCTCCCGTCAAACAGCACGATCGCGTCTGACGGCGGCAGGTTGTTGGATGCGCCCGGAGTGACGACCGGAGGTTCCTGCCATTCCACGCCGCTTTTCCATTCCTGAGCCGACGCTGACGCGACGCTCAACAGACCGAGACACATATAATTCACAAACTGCTTCACGGGGGATCTCCTGTGGGGCATCGAACGTAGAATCGTACAGAATGGCAGTTTCGTATGGTTGTGAGGATCGCATTCGGATGCAATTCGGTATGCTCAAGTTCCGAAGAATCGTGTTCTCAGGGAGTGGCGTGCGGGCTGTGGACGGACGCACGACACTGCGACTCGCGGGGGAATGACAATTGGCGGATCCCTGCGTCCGAATGAATGATGCTGGAGGATTGATGGAGCGTTTGCAGCGAATCCACATTTCGGATCTGCACCGCCCCGACCGGCCGATCGACGGCCACAAGGGCACATTTGGCCGCGTGCTTGTACTGGCCGGCTCGCCGGGCATGAGCGGAGCCGCGTGCCTTTCCGGCTCGGCAGCGTTGCGCGGCGGGGCGGGGCTGGTATATGTCGCGGTCCCGCGGTCCATCCAGCATACGGTGGCCGGATATGAGCCGAGTTATCTGACTTTCGGGCTGCCCTGCACCGCCGACGGTCAGCTCAGCGCGGTCCCGCCGGGACAGCTCCACGACCTGCTGGAAGGCAAAGATGCCGTCGCCATCGGTCCGGGTCTGGGGAGATCGCAGCATGCGGGAAATGTTGTGCTGACGGTGCTGAAAGATGCCGCGTGTCCGGTCGTGATCGACGCAGATGCCTTGAACGTTGCGGCAGAACGAGACGTGTGGCCAAAGTCAGGCAACGGGGACTTTGATGTCGCGGGAATTCCGCGTGTCGTGACACCGCATCCAGGCGAATTCTGCCGTCTGACGGGACTTTCGATTGCCGAGATCGAACGTCATCGCGAAGACAGCGCCGTTCAATTCGCACGGCGGCACGGCCTGATTGTCGTGCTGAAAGGCCCCGGAACGGTGGTCACCGATGGCGAACACGTCTTCGTGAACTCGACGGGAAACTCGGGTATGGCGACCGGTGGCACCGGAGACGTGCTGACAGGATTGTTGGCGGCTCAACTGGCCCAGGGACTACCCGCATTCGATGCGGCCTGTCTGGCGGTTTACATTCATGGTCTGGCCGGAGACCTTGCGGCGGCAGACGTTTCGCAGCGGTCGCTGACAGCGTCGGATCTGCTGCGATACATCGGCCCGGCATGGTTACATTTTGAAAGCTCGTCGACGCCCTGACAGGGATGCGAACGTTGCGTCGTTGTTCACAACATCGCGCCGTGGTTCGTTGACACTGCGTGTGTTCGACAGATAGCATCGTCTGGTTCGGCATCCAGGTGCTGGCGTCATCAGCTGCAAATCTGACGCGATTGCCCTGGGCTGCCTTCCCCGGTGACACGCCTCCGCCCTACACAATCCGTCAGTCACTGCCTGAGCCGATGTCTTCGCCCGTACCCGACAGAAAGTTACGCCAAATCACGGGGCGCGTCCCCGTGATGGGTGAGACGCAGTACGACCTTGCAACGGCCGCACTAATTTCGGTCGCCGTGGCTCTGCTTTCGCTGGTCGCTGTCCTGGTCGCCATCTGGCTGAGTAACCTGCTGCCGACAAACACGACTCTGACACCACTGCTGCCGCCCGGTGACGGCGGCTACGAAGACGGCAGTCCCGACGAAACGTTGCACGTCGAATCTCCGGAAGATCCCTCCGATGATCCGTCGTTGTCCAACGACCAGCAGGAAATGCAGTTGGAGCAGGTGCTGGAACAGGTGATTACAGTTTCCGAGTCCGCTGCCGAAATGGTGGCTCCCAACGAATACACCGATGCCACGGCCGGAGGCAACCCCGGCAGCGCAGAGGGCACGGGGCGACCACTGGGAACCGGTGGCGGTCTGACGGGCGGCACTCCGCGCGAACAGCGGTGGTATGTGCAGTTCGCCGATAAAGGCGATCTGAAGTCGTACGCGCGGCAGCTGGACTTCTTTGGCATTGAACTGGGTGTCGCTTTTCGGGACGGCCGGATCGTCTATGTCAAAGACTTCAGCACGACCCCTGCGATTCGACGGGAACGAGTCAGCGCTGCCGAAAAGCGGCTGTTCATGAACTGGCAGGATGGCGGCGACCGCATCAAAGCCGATATGGAACTGTTGATTCAGGCGGGTGTGGAAGACGTTTCTTCCGGGGTCATTCTGCACTTCTACCCGCGCGATACGGAAGAAATGATGGCTCGCCTGGAGTACGAGTATGCGAAACTGCCGGCTGATCAGATTCGTCGCACATACTTTGACGTGACCCGTGACGGCGACGGGTTCAGGTTTGCAGTCGCCAGTCAGAGACGCCGGTAGTTCACGGACTCCGGTCGCCGAGTGCCCCCTGACGCATTAACAACAAAGATTGGTCCGAAACGTTATGGAAGTAATGTGTCTGTCGGAGATGGCTCCGAGTGCAGCGGTGCTGGCCCAGATGAACTTCACACCGTTGCTGGACTTTTTCGGCAACGCGATTTACGGAGCCTTGGCGCTGGCGGCGGGTTTCGGTCTGTACTGCATCGTGGTGTTGTGGCGGAGGGTGCAGCAAAAGAGTTTTCCGAGCCGGGATGCCGCGAACACGTTCATTGACGATGTCGGTGAACGCCTCGACAACAATGACTTCGAAGGCGTCAAATCATTGTGCGATGTTCCTGAAGTCTGGGCCAAAGCGGTGCCGCAACTGGTGTATGTCGCCGTCGAAAATCGCAATCGGCCCGTCAAAAAGATCAAACAGATCATCGGCGAATACTTCGAACGCGAAATCATCTCGGACCTGGACGCGCGCATGTCCTGGGTTAACACGATGGTCAAATCCGCTCCGATGCTTGGGCTGCTGGGAACCGTGACGGGGATGATCACGGCTTTCAAGAAAATCGCCGGCACCGGAGAATCCGGAGTCAAGCCCTCGGAACTGGCGGCGGACATCAGCTTCGCTTTGTTCACGACGGCTGCCGGTCTGGCGATTGCAATTCCGCTGGTGGTTCTGGGG
>CAZHET010000454.1:0-5405 GCA_964531585.1 uncultured Planctomycetaceae bacterium
GATGCCGGCGAGCAGTTCCAGCGAATTCGAAAACTGCTGCATCTGCCGCTGACACGCGTCCTTTGAGATCAGCGTCGCTGCCAGTCGAGTCGGGAGTTGGCGGAGGCCGGACGAGTCGGCTACTCCGCCTGAGAGCTGCCACGGTGCAACAAACGGTAATGCAAGCTGACGACCATCGTGGAGCGTCACCATCAACCGGCACGACGAATCCTGCGCGCCCGCCGCGGCGGAATACGACAGCGTCGCGGGTGGCAGTTTTGCTTCGGCGACATCCGATGCACCGAGAGTAATCGTCCGAGACAGCAGAGTGTCGTCCGCCGCGCGGACGTCAATCGCCGTGACCCGACTGTAAGCCAGCCCACATCCGCACATCGCGTCCACGGCGTATAATTGAACGCGCTCAAGTGATACATCGGCCGGCGGCGCTATCGGCAATGACAGAGCCAACTGCCTGACGCGAGCGTTCGCGTCGGTCGGCAGCTCGTGCAGATCGACGTAACATCGCCCGGAAAGCACAACGATCCCGCGCCGGCTTTCGTCCAGCAGCAGGTTCATTTCGTAACTACACGCCACCGAGACATCTTCGGGCACCACGACAACAACATGGCAGTCGGCCTGCGACGCCTGACGGGCCAGATAGACAGCCTCTTCCGAAGTCGAAACCGCGATGACAACAACGTCTGTCGCCTGGTCCACCAGGATATCTTCGGCCGAGCCCGTTAGTCGCATCGGCAGGCCAGCCTGCGCGATTCGGTCCTTCAGTTCCCCGCTGACAAACCCGGCGGCCAGAGCATGCTCCTGCGATGCGTGGACAGCAGACAGGAGAGCCGCGGTCTCCTGCAAATTTCCGATCACAGAAAACTTCATGGCGATCTTTGAATCAGAATGCGATGTCGTGTCGAGGTACGGCGCGGCAGGAGGTCTGGGTCACCGCGACGAGTCGACTTTCACACACAACCCGATCACACTCTAGCAATTCAGACGTGCGGCGTCGCGGACAGAATCAGCCTTCTGCCTCGACTGACGCACAACACGCGAACTCAGGATGTTGGAAACGTGACATGCAACTCGGGCTACCCGCGGCAGTAGTCGACAGGCCGCAGACTTCACTTCGACTGGTCGGTATGGCATTCATCTTCGTTCTGGCCGTCAGTGCGGGCCTGAATGCTCAGGAGGAAGCGGCACACAGCCCCGGATTCGCCGTCGTCGAACTGTTTACCTCGCAGGGATGCAGCAGTTGCCCGCCAGCCGACCAGAATCTGAGACAAATCGCTGAACAGGCACAGAAGTCAGGTCAGCAAATTTATACGCTGTCATTTCACGTCGACTACTGGAATGACATCGGCTGGGAAGATCCGTTCAGTAGCCAGTTGGTAACCACTCGCCAGCGGGAGTACGCCGCCGTTTTTCGGTCACCGCGAGTTTATACGCCGCAGATGGTCGTCAACGGGACGACGGAATTCGTAGGCTCTCAGCGACAGAAATCTGCCGTCGCGATCCGTGACGCCGTTCGGCGACGGGCGACAGCGACGATCGACATCTCGGCCGTACTCATCCATGACAAAGTGCTGGTTAAATGGGCAACGACCGGACATCGCGATGAAGACATCGTTGTGCTGGCGCTGGTACAGAATTCCGCACACCGCGATGTCACGGCCGGCGAGAACGCCAATCGCACGCTGCGCCATGTAAACGTCGTGCGGGATTTTCAAGTGGCCGACGTGACCCGAAACGAAACGCCGCTGACGCTGAGCGTTCCTGATGGCTTCGCGCCCAAAGACTTCCACGTTGTCGCGTTTATTCAGGCGCGCAGGACAGCGGAAATCACTGCTGCAGACCGATCGGAGATCTCCGCGGAATGAACATTGCGCCCTAATCTCAAGCCTCGGAATACTGATATGACACGCCATCCGCGACTTCGAATTCCTGCGATACTTGTCGGCCTGACTTTCGTCGCAAGCTGCTCGGCCTGGGACGAAGCTGACCAGTCCGCCCCGCCTGTTGACCTGTTTTTGCATCTGCTGGAAGACGATACCGCACGGGTCAAAGCGGCGCTGAAGGCGATCGAGAAAAAATGGCATCCCGGCAATCGCGCGATGCTGGTCGAAACGCTGCGACTGGTGCGGCATCCGGGCACGTCCAACCGCATCACCGCCTTGCTCGGTAGACAGACCGGACAGCAGCACAACCGCGATCAGGGCGGGTGGTTTCATTCAATCTGGCAGGAACCCTACACGCCGCATCCCAGGTACGCGGAATTCAAAGCCAGACTCTATTCGCGGATCGATCCTCCCTTCGCCGAGTACTTCACGCAGGATGCTCCCGCGACCATCCGCCTCGATGAGATCCGCTGGGGCGGCGTTGTACGCGACGGCATTCCCCCGCTGAAGGATCCTGAGACGCTGACGGCCGAAGAAGCCACGTATCTGGCCGATTCGGATGTCGTCTTCGGCGTAACCGTCAATGGCGAAGCTCGCGCTTATCCAAAGCGAATTCTCGCCTGGCACGAAATGGTGAAAGATGTCGTCGGCGGCGTTTCCATCAACGGCGTATACTGCACGCTGTGTGGGTCGATGATCGTCTATCGAACAAAAACTGCAGATGGCACTCACTACGAACTGGGTACCAGCGGGTTCCTGTATCGATCGAACAAACTGATGTACGACCATGACACGAAGTCACTGTGGTCAACGGTTCTGGGAGCACCTGTCGTCGGTGAGCTGACTGGCAAAGGCATCGTACTTCAGCCGCATCACGTTGTTACCACGACCTGGGGCCAGTGGAAGTCAGATCATCCGGAAACTCGCGTGCTCTCGCCGTATACGGGCCATCGCCGCGATTACCGTGAAGGTGTCGCCTATCGGCATTACTTCGCCACGGACGAGTTGATGTTTGCTGTCCCCGAACTCGACACGCGACTGAAGAACAAAGACGAGGTTTTCATCGTGCGGGCTCAGCAGCAGGACGCAGAGCCGCTGGCGATTGCTCTCGACCTGCTTCGCCGCGAGCGTGTCTACCATGAAACCATCGGCAATCTGCGTTTCGTCGTTGTCACTGACGAGACCGGAGCCAATCGGGCTTACGATGCCGGTGACCTGACGTTCGAAGCCACGGACGATGACGGCATCCGTGACGGTGCGGGCAGCACATGGACGATCACCGACGAGTCACTGCTGCGGTCTGACGGCGGTGATTCCCGGCCACGGCTGCCTGCTCATCGAGCATTCTGGTTCGGCTGGCACGCCGCGCATCCGGACACCCGCCTTGCGAAGTAGCACGGTCTTGAGCATTCCTGCGGCGCACGGCTGCGCGCTGTCGTAAGCAGCTGCACCGACAAAGCGTCACCAGCAGAGTGTCGTCGCAATATTCTATCGGGGACAAACGACATGAAACGAAAACGAATCGCCGCGCTGTTCATACTGACTGCCGCGGTTGCCGCGTATTCGTATTACCGAATTCAGACACCCTCCGCAAAACCGCCACCGATCACCGTCGCGGATGAATTCGTCGGGACCGCCGTCTTCGCGGGTGGTTGTTTCTGGTGTATGGAACCACCCTTCGAAAAACTGCCAGGCGTGATTGAAGCGGAATCAGGCTACACGGGCGGCTTTCAGGAAAACCCGACTTACGAAGAAGTCTCCCACACCGAAACCGGCCACGTCGAAGCGGTGCGGATTCACTTTGACACTCGGCGAATCAGCTACGAAGACCTGCTGCAGGTGTTCTGGCGCAATATCGACCCGACCGACGACGGCGGTCAGTTCGTCGATCGCGGCAGCTCGTACCTTTCAGCGATCTTCGTTGGCAACGAAGAACAGCGCGTGGCCGCAGAGCAGTCAAAGCAGGATTTGGAAGAATCCGGTCGGTATAACGAGCCCATCGTCACACCGATTCGTGATACGGCAACGTTCTACCGCGCTGAAGATTACCATCAGGACTATTACAGGAAGAGTCCTGTGAAGTACGAGTACTACCGCTACCGCTCGGGACGCGATGAGTTCATCGATTCTGTCTGGGGCAGCGACCGCGATTACACGCCGAAATCCCGCGATATCGAAGTGACAACCGGTCCCGATGGCTCGGTCACAAGGACGTATTTTCGTCCTGACGACGCCACGATCAGGTCTCGCCTCACTGAGCTGCAGTATGACGTCACGCAGAATGCGGCCACGGAACGGCCGTTTTCGAATGAGTACTGGGACAACAAACAAGCTGGCATCTACGTCGACGTCGTGTCCGGCGAGCCATTGTTCAGTTCGCACGATAAGTTCGAATCCGGCACCGGCTGGCCATCGTTCGTTCGACCACTCGTCCCGAAAAACATCGTCGAACACACGGATTACAAGATGATTCTGCCGCGAACTGAGGTTCGTTCCAGGTACGGCGATTCGCACCTGGGCCACGTCTTCAGCGACGGCCCGGAACCCACCGGCCTGCGCTACTGTCTCAACTCCGCCGCCCTGAGTTTCGTGCCAGTCGAGGATTTGGAAGCCGAAGGCTACGGCGAATTCACTGATCTGTTTGCAGACCCGTGACTGCCTGGTTCGCTGACTCAGGCGACCGGAACCTGACAATTCAACTGTAGAGCGGAAAACCGTGTCCGCTCAGCGGACGACGCCCAGGAATATCCGCCTGACGGCCGGCAAATTCTCCTCCTCCGCTCGCCGGAGGATCGCGATCAGGCGGCGGTTTCGTGAGTGGCGACGACAACGGCAGTGGCGTCGGGGTCGACGTCGTTGGCTTTGCGTCCGGTCGGGATTTTGTCCTTCACGTCGTACGCAAGCCCGGTTGCCTGAAGTGCGCGGATGGCCCACCACGTCATGTCGAATTCCCACCACTTGTGTCCCGCAGGAGCAAGGCTGGGGTGAGCGTGGTGATTGTTGTGCCAGCCTTCGCCGTATGCCAGCAATGCCACCCACCACAGATTCCGCGAATGATCTCGCGTGTCGTAATTGCGATAGCCCCACAGGTGAGTCGCGGAATTGACGAACCACGTTGTGTGATAGGCGGCCACCATTCGCACGCACATACCCCAGACAAGAAGCGACACGCCCAGTCGCCAGCCGCCCGCCAACCATCCACATCCCAGCAGGACCAGCCCCTGAGCCCACAGCCAAAACGGGAACGTCTGTTCGAAGAACTGCATCATCGGGCGTTCGGTCAGTTCCGGAATATAGCGGCGCCACAGAGTTGCTGCGTCGCTGTCTTTGCGTTTGACGAACAGCCACATGATGTGAGACCACCACGGACCTTCCAACGGCGAATGCGGGTCGCCTTCCTGATCGGACTTGTGATGGTGTAGTCGGTGAGTCGCCGCCCACGTCATCGGCGACCCTTCACCGGACAGGCTGCCGGCCAGCAGGACGACGAATTCCGCAGGAGCGCGCAGCTTGAAGGCTTTGTGG
>CAZHET010000455.1:0-5401 GCA_964531585.1 uncultured Planctomycetaceae bacterium
TTTTGCAGTGTGACG
This sequence comes from uncultured Planctomycetaceae bacterium, assembly GCA_964531585.1. Classification (GTDB taxonomy): domain Bacteria; phylum Planctomycetota; class Planctomycetia; order Planctomycetales; family Planctomycetaceae; genus JAWKUA01. The sequence continues at coordinate 16 of CAZHET010000455.1, forward strand.
TGGCGCATCAGCGGCGAGTCTTCGTCCTGTTCGGCGACGAGCGGCTGGAGAATGATCTCACCGGTTTGCCACAGGTCCGTCGAGACCGTTGGCTGAATGACCAGCACTCGACCGCTCGGTACGATGTCCGCGGCGGGTTGATGCAGAATCAGCACACCGTTGTCCGGCGCGGCGGGCGGCGGCGTTGACGTGACAGTCAGATCAACCAGAAAATTCGCTTCCAGCACCTGTTGCAGAAACCAGTTGCCGTCCGTGACGAGTGTCACTTGAATCTTCGCGAGTTCGGGCAGAACTGCCTGGGCGACGTTGTCCGCCGCCAGCGCGTCCGCGGAATCGATTGAAGCCGTCACTACGCCGCCATTGATCGATGTGCTGTCGAGCACGCTGGTCCACACGTCACCAGGTGCCAGTTCCAGCGGCACGACGTCGAGCAGCTCGTCGTCCAGCTTCAGTTGCAGGCGAAGCTCCGCCGACTGACTGCTGAAACTGCTGATTTCGATCAGTGTCTGAAATCCGACGGGGTCCGCCAGAGTGCGTCGCACCTGAAACTGAGTAATGCCCACGTTGTCGGCGGTCGTGGCAATCTGTTCCCACGTGATGCGTTCATCCCGAGCGACGGTGTCGTCGGTCGCCGCCCCGTCCGTCAGCAAAGGCTCGTCCGTCAGCACGACGACGCGGCCGTTGTCGTGGTCGGGCAGGAGGCGTTGTGCGATGGAGATCGCGGACGCCAGCTCAGTCGGCCCGTCGGTGACCCGCAGGGATTCCACAGCGTTGCGGAGTGTCCGGTGATGGCCGGTAAGCCCGCACAGGACCTGTGTCGAGCTGCCCGCGGCGATGATTGCCATCTGGTCGTCATTCCGCAGCGAGCGGATGATCTGCTGGGTCTTTTCACACGCGGTTGCGAAACGCGTGCGAGCACCGTCGGTCGCCGTCATGCTGGCGGAATTGTCCAGCACCACAACAATTCGCCGCTGCTGCTGCAGATCGCTGCTGCGGAACGGGTCAGCCAGAGCAAACGCCAGCAGGACAAGAACGATCAACTGCAGCAGCAGGGAAAACCAGTGCCGGAGCTGCCGCCAGATGGCTCGCGGCTGTTTTTCCGAAACGACTTCTTCCCAGAACATCACCGTCGACACCGTGACCTGCCTGCGCCGGACCTTCAGCAGATAGAAGGCGACAATCGGGAACGCCAGAGCGATCCACGTGAGAGCTGTCGGATTGTGAAGCGGCATAAGGCGATGGCGTCGGGGCGTTCAGCGTTGCAGAGGCTCACAGTCGCCGTCACTTCCCGGAAAGTCGGGAAACCAGAACGTCGATGCACAGGACGACGCTGAAGCCGTGGGAAGATTGTGCTGCAACGTTGCCGATTTCACAAACCCACCGGGAGCGACGGGGCGTTCGTTGCTTTGTACGAAAAGAATTCTTCGATTGCGTCGCGGCAATTCGACGGGATCGGAGTCCCGTCGTACCAAGTCGTGAATAGTCCGGGCTAACGTCGCGCGCTGCTCACCTGAGCTGCTCACGCGGGCTGCTCGCCGGGGAATTTGGCGGAAGCCATGACACGGCGTCATTTTCCGGCACATACACGTTCCACTGTCGCGACAAAACGCTTCACGGACTGCATTTGCTCTTCCAGACGGTCAAGCGGGATTTGCGAATCGTGAACGATCTCCATGCGCCGAGACAGGTGCCGGTAGTCAGGAGTTCCTGCCGCGGGCACGGTCAGATCGAACGCGTTGCCTCGAACCATTCGCAGGCAATCGATCAGTTCGCGGAGAAAGATGTATGCCTTGAGTGCCGTGTCGTGGTCGTCCGAAAAAATCAGCTGAGCAGACTTCGCCGCTGCGAGCGCCGCCAGAGTATTCGGTGTTTGCAGTTCGGGAATCGATTCACCGAAAGTCAGTTGCAGCGCCTGCACGGCGTATTCCAGATCGACCAGACCTCCGTCACTAAGCTTGGCGTTAACCGTGCCGCCTCGAACGAGCTGCCGCGTCTGCTTTTCGCGCATGCCGCGCATGGCGTCGAAGTCAAAACTGGCTGGCGAGTAGATCGCCGCGGCGCATCTTTTGCCGACGTAGCGGGAAAAATCGTCGGTCGTCGGCAGGCACCTCAGTTTGACCAGAGCCTGTCGTTCGTAGGGCCACGCGTCGCCATCCGGCGAATAGTACCGGCAGAATTCATCAAGCTGCACAGCCGCCGATCCGGCCTGCCCGTACGGCCGCATCCGCAAATCGATCTGAAAAATCCCAGCGCGGCGAGCGGCAATGATTTCGTTGATTCGCATCATCAGCCGCTCGAAAAACGTCACCGCCGAAACGGGTGTATTTCCCGCCGTGCGGCAGTGTTCGGCAAAGACCAGCACGATTTCGATATCCGATGCGAAGCCCATTTCCACGCCGCCGAATTTTCCCAGCGCGGCGAGCGTGAATTCACAGACGGTGCCGGCGGACGTCCGCGGTTCGCCGTGCTTTTCCGCCAGTTCATTCCACGCCAGTCGCGCCGCGGCCAGGACCACGATTTCCGCGAGTTCGGTGATTTCCCGCGAGAACGCTCCGAACGGACGGCAGTGGCCCAGCACGTGGCGCAGATCAATTCGGAACAGATGCCGGTCCTTGAAGGCGTTCAGCGTTTCCTCCGGCGCGGACGTGTTCCGCAGCAACTGCATCAGTTCCGCGGCCAGAACGTCGCGATTAAGCGGCAGTTGCAGTTCGTCCGCGCGAGCCAGCGTCGGCAGCAGGTCGGCGTGATGCACCTGCAGGAAATCGTCCCACAGGAAACGGCTCATGCCGAGCACTCGCCCGATCGCCCGCAGCACGCGCGGTTGACGCAGCGACGCCACTTCGTCCGGCCGGTCAGAATCGGACAACAGTTTCCGAAGCAGATCGCGAAACCGCAGCAGTGCGAACGCAGGGTCGCTGTTGGAAGGCAGCCAGTGAGTAAACTGTTTGATCAGCGTGACGGCGGTTCGCAGTTCGTCCAGGCGCCGCGGTTCCTGAATTGGTTGCCCGTCAAGTTCGACGACATGCAGAGTATCTCGCACGCTGTCGCCGTCCGTTTCGATGTGAGCCACACGGATACGAAAGCGGCAGACCGACAGCGCGTTGGAAAGTTCGAACAGAAAGCCAAACGCGTCGTGGCCGGCGATCTCGATCACGGTCTCACCGTTCGGCTGCGCGTGGCCGACTGTGATCTGAACATCGGCGGCTGGATTCGCAGTGGCTGCCAGGTCACGCACTCGGTCGCAGAACGCTTCGATCAGATCTGCCCGTACCCCGTCCGCTTCACCGGCCTGCTGACGAACCAGCATTCCCGCAAGCTGAGCTTCCAGACGCCGAGCCACGGAAGCGTCGTCCGTCGCAGTTGTGCGCTGCGGCAGTTCGTCGATCTCGCCGCCTCGCCCGGGGGAAGTCACGCGCCCGGCGATTCGCTGCACATGCAGAATGGCCAGAAACCGGCCCGCGGGAATCTGCAGGCCCTGGCAGTCTGCTGCCGAATTGCCCAAGCTTGTGCCGCTGCGGACTGTTCCGCTGCGAATATCGAGAGCCTCCCCGAACAGCGATCCGCAGACCATCGACAGCAGTCCCGGGACGTCGTGGCTGCAGACAATCAGCCCCAGCGTGGCATCGGCGGGACTCGCCAGCACTCCCCCTTCGAAACCTGAAGATTGCGTTTCCGCGACGACTCGCACCAGACGTCCCTGATCGATGTCGCGGAACAGGTCATCAACCTGAGACTGCAGGCTGCCGGGTTCGCTGCGCTGCGACGCAGTCTGCAGGTGTTCCGCCGCTTCGTCGTCCCCAGCGCGGCCCGACGAGTTTGAGACCTTCGCAGCATGCTGCTGGATGGCGGAGCCGCCGGATGCGTTGCTTCCGAAATGCGATTCGAAGACGGACCGCACCGTGCGGCGGTGTTCGTCAAACCGACGCAGCAGAGTTTCGCCGTCGGGATAGTCAAGCCGTCGAGCCAGCCATTCGCGCTGTTGCGGGTCTGACGGCAGCAGGTGTGTCTGCTGATTGTGAAGCAACTGCAGAGCATGTTCGATTGATCTCAGGAAGACGTAGGCTTCACGCAGTTGCCGATACACGGCCGCACTGATCACGCCGGTTTCCGTCAGTCGCACCAGGGCATCCAGGGTGTTCGGGGACAGAAGTTCCGGTCGCTCACGCCCGTGGATCAACTGCAGTGACTGCACGTAGAATTCGATGTCACGGATCGACCCGGCTCCCAGCTTCACTTCGGAAATCAGCTTTCCGGCTCGCTGCAGATCCGCTTCGATGCGTTGTTTCATGTCGTGGATGCTGTCTCGCACCTGCTGAGCGGACGCGGTAAACAACTGCGGGGCGATTGTATTCAGCAGCCGCCTGCCTGGTTCCACCGCGCCGGCGATCACGCGCGCTTTCAGAAGTGCCTGACGTTCCCACAACTGAGCGTCATTGAGCAGATACGTGTGGAAGGCGTTTGGCGTGCTGACCAGTGGCCCGGCCTCTCCCCACGGTCTCAATCGCAGATCGACGCGGTACAGAAAGCCGGTCGGCAGGCTGCTTCCCAGTCCGTCAACCATCGCTCGCGCAACCTTCTGAGCGACCCCGGAAGCCTCGTCGCCGATGAGGACCAGGTCGATGTCAGAACTGTAGTTGAGTTCCTCGCCGCCGTGCTTTCCAAGGGCCAGAACGCTGAACGGCGGTTCGTCGATGCCGTATTGCTCGCAGGCCAGCGTCAGACAAATCTGCACCATCGCGTCAGCCAGCAGGGAAATCTGCAGAGTCACGACCTTCAGATCCAGCAGCCCAAACGCGTCGCACACGCCGATCCGCAGCAGTTCTGACCGCTGATACCGCCTGAGTGTCTGCAGTTTTTCCGTCAGTGTCGGTTGATCGGCGATGGCTGCAACGGCTTCGTCGTGAAACTGTTCGCGCGGCTTAATGTCGGCCGTGCGCTGGCGAGACGCCAGTGACTCCAGCGCCGGAGGATCGGCCAGCAGGATGCGTGTCAGAAACGGACTGCCGCAGGCGAGCCTCGCCAGCAGGTCCAGCGATCGCGGAGATTGCTCAAACAAGTGCAGCGGATTGAGCGGCTGGCGTGCGTTGCGAACGAACTGATTCAGCGTGCTGAGCACGATTTCCGGCAGGGGAGCTTCGCCGACAACACGTTTCAGCGTCTTGTACCATGCCGGCACCGTTCGTTGCTGCCCCGCCGACGGGCTGTCGGCATTTCCTTCCGACTGTGCTCGCAGACGCATCAGGCATTCAACGGCGGCCGGGGAATCCGCAAACCCCGCCGCGGTCATCAGCGAGCAGTTCTTCGCGAAATCAGCACGAGTGAGATTGTGGAAGGGGGGAAGCATAGTTGGTGACGATGGCGAGCAAGACCGGGCGATTCCCTGGTG
>CAZHET010000456.1:0-3676 GCA_964531585.1 uncultured Planctomycetaceae bacterium
AAGCAGAAATCGCATGGAATTATGGACTTGCGAGGGTGCCCGTCCCGGTTTTGTCAAGCCTCTCAGTTCAGCGGCTCACTGCGCGGATAGGATCCCAGGACTTCCATGCGATCCGCCTGAGCTTCCAGATCCTTGAGCGTGCGTTTGATTTTCGCGTCCGAAACGTGGCCTTCGAAATCCAGGAAGAACAGATAGCCGATTTCCGGCGACCGCAGCGGGAAGGACTCAATCCACGTGAGGTTCACTTTGCACTTCTTAAACACCTGCAGCGCATCAGACAGCGAACCTGGCTGATGAGGAATCTGCAGCAGAATTGCAGTTCGATCCGCCCCTGTGGCTTCTGCGATGGTATCGCCGATTACAGCGAAGCGCGTGATGTTGTTCCGGTTGTCTTCGATACAGTCAGCCACGACGGGCACACCGTACTGAATCGCTGCCTGCTGGCTCGCGACAGCAGCAGCACCTGGCTTGTCTCTCGCCAGTTGAGCGGCCGTGGAGGTGCTGGTCACTTCGATCAGCCGGGCGTGCGGCATGTTCTTCGATAACCAGTCACGACATTGGGAAAGTGCCTGCGGCTTGCTGTAGATCTCGTTGATGTCACTGCGGTCGCAGCGAGCCAGCAGGTTATGGTGAACATGCATCTGGACTTCACCGCAAATCCGCAGTGGCAGACGCGTAAACATGTCAAGCGTGTCCACGATGCGGCCGTCGGTGCTGTTTTCAATCGGAACCAGTCCGAAGTCAACATGCCCCCGATTGACCTCTTCGAACACCGTAGCGATCGTGCTGACCGGAATCAGGTCGGAAGATTCGCCGAAGCGGTTAATCGCCGCGAGATGCGTGAAGCTATAGGCTGGCCCAAGGTAGGCGACTCGAGCGCTGCGGATGCGCTGCCGTCCGGCACTCAGCAGCGGCCGAAAGATGGATCTCAACTCGTCAGCGGTCAGCGGCCCGGAGCTTGCCTCCGCCAGCATTGCCCACAGGGCCGACTCTTCCTGGTTGTCAAACAGGATCCGGTTCGGTGAACCGGACTTTGCCGTCTTCTCAAGGAACAGAGAGGTTCGCTGATTCAGCAGCTTGAGCAGTTCGCGATCGGTTTGAGCGAGCCGCTCGTCTGGAGTCATCGCCGCGGAAGCGGTCTTTTTCGGCCGGGAAGACTTCCTGGCACTCGAAGCGGGCGACGGCTTTTTTCGGGCAACTTTCCTGCTGACAGACTTGCGTGCGGTCTTCTTCTTGGCGGCCATGTTGACTTCCGAATACCTGCGCGGCTCGTCACGACGGAATGAAACGGCAGGACGTCGAGCGGCGGGAAATAAGACGTGAAACGGGGTGCGGAATGTGGGTCGAGCTTGTACAACCGTGTAGCTGGAGTGTCAAGGTAGCGGCTGCGTCGAGCTGGCAGCCATGGGGCAGCCAAATGACTCTGATCACAACAGCAGCACGACCGTGTTCACAACAGCAGCACGACCGTGTGAAATCCGCAGGCTGACGACCAGCCATGCCAGTATGGCACCACGCACTGATCTCGAATGACCGCCTAAACGGCAGTAGTGTTAGGCACCGGCCCTCCGTCAATTGCTGCCAGATTGGCACCGAATGTGCGAGATCTGTTCCGCGTGCGCGTCGCAAATAGTTTTGGACAAGCCACTTACAGTTGCCCGACTGATTTGGCACACTGAGTGCAACAGATTCGTGTAATCACTTCCGACGCAATCGCGAATTCGGACTCAGTTTCTGGCTGATCCTCACCAGTTCACTGACAGGCATTCACCGTCACGTCTGGCGGCGCGATCCGGGTTCCGCAACCGCAACCTGAACACCAAAATTCGAGCAGGAGAAATCAATGGCAGTCAAAGGCGAAAAGATCATCGGCATCGACCTGGGAACCACCAACTCAGTCGTGTCCGTGATGGAAGGCGGAGAGCCGAAAGTAATCGCCAATCAGGAAGGCAGCCGGACGACTCCCAGCGTGATTGCCTTCACGGACAAGGGTGAGACTCTTGTGGGTGAGCCTGCAAAACGCCAGGCCGTCACGAACCCGAAGAACACGATTTACAGCATCAAGCGGTTCATGGGTCGACGGCACAGTGAAGTCGAATCCGAAGAGAAGATCGTGCCGTACGAGGTGGTTGGTGGTGCCAGCGACTATGTCAAAGTCAACGTCAACGGTAAGGAACACACGCCTCCGGAAATCTCGGCGCTGGTGCTGCGAAAGCTGAAACAGGCAGCGGAGAGCTACCTGGGCCACACTGTCAACAAGGCGGTGATCACGGTGCCGGCGTACTTCAACGACGCCCAGCGACAGGCGACGAAGGACGCCGGGCAGATTGCCGGCCTGGACGTTTCTCGAATTATTAACGAACCGACTGCGGCCGCGCTTGCTTATGGCCTGGAGAAGAAGAGCGAAGAGAAGATCGTCGTGTTCGACCTTGGTGGCGGAACGTTCGACGTTTCAATTCTGGAAGTGGGTGATGAACTGGTCGAGGTGTTAAGCACCAACGGTGATACCCATTTGGGGGGCGACGATTTCGATGAGGTTCTGATCGGTCACATTGCCAGTCAGTTTAAGAACAACGAGGGCATCGACCTGCGCAAGGACGCGATGGCACTGCAGCGGCTTCGCGAAGCGGCAGAGAAAGCCAAGAAGGAGCTTTCGACACAGCAGACGACGGATATCAATCTGCCGTTCATCACAGCCGACGCCAGTGGTGCCAAACACCTGCAGATGAGCATCAGCCGTTCAGAATTCGAAAAGCTGATTGACCCGCTGGTGGAACGGTGCCGCGGGCCGGTCCAGAATGCCCTGAAGGACGCGAAGCTGAAGCCGGCGGAGATCGCCGAAGTCGTTCTGGTTGGCGGGTCAACGCGAGTACCGAAGGTTCAGGCATTCGTTAAGGAAATGTTCGGAAAGGAACCCCACCAGGGCGTGAACCCGGACGAAGTGGTTTCGCTTGGAGCCGCAATTCAGGGCGGCATCATCGCCGGTGACGTGAAAGACGTCGTCCTGCTTGATGTGACTCCGTTGTCGCTGGGCATCGAGACGGAGGGCGGCATCATGACGACTCTGGTCGAACGAAACACGACGATCCCGACCACCAAGTCCGAAACATTCTCCACGGCGGCCGATAATCAGCCGGCGGTGACGGTGCGTGTCTTTCAGGGTGAACGACGTATGGCTGCCGACAACCGGCTGCTGGACCAGTTCGACCTGAGGGATCTGCCGCCGGCACCGCGGGGCGTTCCGCAGATCGAGGTCAAGTTCGACATTGATGTCAACGGCATCCTGAGCGTCTCTGCGAAAGATAAGGCGACCGGCAAAGAGCACAGTGTGCAGATCAAACAGTCCAGCGGTTTGTCGGACGACGAAATTGAACGCATGAGAAAGGATGCGGAATCGCACGCGGAAGATGACAAGAAGAAGGAAGCACTGGCCAAGGCGCGCAATCAGGCTTCCACGCTGACACATCAGGTCGAAAAGACTCTGAAGGAACACGCCGACAAGATCGATGAAAGCTCGAAGAGCGCGATCACCGCATCTATCGAGAAGGTCAACAAAGCCGCTGAAGGAACGGACGCGGACGCGATCAACAGTGCGGTCGAAGAACTGATGCAGGCGTCTCACGCGCTGGCTCAGCACATGTACACGGGCGACGGAGATGGAGGAGCCGAAGGGGCT
>CAZHET010000456.1:3686-5392 GCA_964531585.1 uncultured Planctomycetaceae bacterium
CCCGAACCCGCCGCAGCCACTGCCTCCGCAGGCGACGACGACGTGATCGATGCGGAGTTCGAGAAGAAGGAGTGATATGATGACCTGAACGGCAGATGTGTGGCTTCAACACGAAGCCGCGCGCCGCCACAAGGCTTCACAAAGAACTCTCCATGTCAATCGCTGCACACTCACTGTCTATCGGTGACTACGTCGCGCTGGAACAAAGAACCGGCGAACGACACGATTATCCTGGCGATGAGGTACGGGAAATGGCTGGAGAGACCGGGCCGCATTCACTGATTGGCATCAGCATCGCCGCAGTTCTGCATTCGCAGTTATCGCGGCAGGGGCGTCAGGTTCACGGCGCTGACATGCGGATAAGTGTGCCGTCCGTCAATCGTTTCGCCTATGCCGATGTCGTGATCCCCGACGGCGATCCGGACTACGTGGCACCAAACGATTCACTGGCCAACCCGCATGCCATGGTGGAAGTCCTGTCAGCGCCCAGCAAAGGATACGACCGAGGTGACAAGTTCGACCGGTACTGCGCAATCGATACGTTTCGTGAATACACGCTCGTCTCGCAGCACCGACCGCGAATCGAATGTTTCTTCAGACAGAACGACGGCAACTGGCTGCGGGAGGTTCATACCGATGCCGCCGGTGCAGTGAAACTGCAGTCTGTAAATTGTCAACTGGCGGAGGTGTATGGTCACGTCGACTTTGATCAGGCCGAACGCAACGTTTATTCCGGTGATCCCGAAGGCGAGTCCGGTTTGAGGCGAAGAGTCTGGCCACGGGTGCCGCATTGCGAGTCTGAGAGGAAACATCCTGGCGTCGCAGGATCGCCCCCGCGTCGAGCCGCCTGTACGGGCTGACGTGCCTGGCAGGTGGCCGTTAAACATGCTGTCAAGGATCCCGAATGTTCCGTCGGCCCGGCGTCACGGAGAATTGCCGTGCCGCTGCGGGACATTTGGCGCCAGGTCCGTTTTCGGGACTGAAGAGGGCCTGACGCCGACGATGCGAAACAGATTCCGGCTGAGGATGCGCGCAAACAACCCAACTTCAGAAACTGCCACAAGGGGAGAACATCATGGCTTTTAATCCCGAAAAACTGACGGTGAAAGCCGGGCAGGCGATTCGTCATGCTCAGGAGCTTGCGGAAAACGCGGGGCACCGGTTCATTCGGCCGCTGCATCTCCTGAAAGCACTGCTCGACGAAGCGGACGGCATCATGCGGCCACTGATTGAAAAGATCGGGGCGAACATCGCGCAGCTCAGTTCGATGGTTGACGGCGAGGTCTCACGGCTGCCGCAATCATCTGGTTCTGAGGAACCCGTGGGTGCCGGGCCGGAAGCCGTCAAGGTTCTGAACGCGGCTCAGAAACAAGCCGACAGCATGGGCGATGAATACACATCCACCGAACACCTGCTGATCGCGCTGGCTCAGGTGGAAGATCAGGCAAAGCGGCTGCTGGAACTGAACGGAGTTCGTCAGCAGGACATTCTGGAATCGTTAAAAGATATTCGAGGAGGACAAACCGTGACGGACCAGCATCCCGAAGACAAATACCAGGCACTTGAAAAATATGGCCAGGATCTGGTCGAACTCGCCCGGCAGGGAAAAGTCGATCCGGTGATCGGCCGTGACACAGAGATCCGGCGGGTCATCCAGGTGCTGTCGCGCCGGCGCAAGAACAATCCGGTACTGATTGGAGAACCCG
>CAZHET010000457.1:0-5377 GCA_964531585.1 uncultured Planctomycetaceae bacterium
ATTCGTGTTGCCGGAATTCGCAGCTCGTGGTCGGACGATCCGGACGGAGTGCCGGTAACAATCAGCGTCGCCGAACAATTGCGGAGCGATGCCTGGACTGTGGCAGTTGCATCCAGCGAAATCGCCACACTCGCCGGTGCCGAGTGTGGACGGCGACTTTCCGGCCCGAGCCAGGTGGCCATGGCTTCCAGACACGTCGAGACTGGGATGTGCAGGTTCTGATCAGGTGCGGCACCGATGCGCTGATTCAGGCCGATCAGTTCGCCGACTGAATTCACCAGCGGGCCGCCGGAATCGCCGACGGTGAGTGAACAGGTCGTGCGTATCACGGACTCCGTGACAGCGGCGACCTGTCCCAGTCGTACGACTCCGGACACGTCGTCCGCTTCGCGGCCCGGACATCCGCACGCAAAGACGTACTCGCTGCGTTGAGGGATGTGGCCCTTGCCAAACAGCAGCGGCCGTGGACGCAGTGAGTCCGAGGCTTCGAGCTGCAGGAGTGCCACGTCGCGTGCAGTGTCGCTCCGAAGTACGGTGGCCAGTTGCATTGATCCGTCGTGCAGCACGACGTGGACCGGCCGGTCGCCGGTGGGCAGGCCATGAGCTACTGTCAGCACAAGGCCGTCCTGCGACACGACAACACCGGAAGCACGCTCGGTGCCGGACACGATGCGGACAGTCGCTTGTTGCAGCTTTGCGGCGACAATGCTGATCGATGCGGGACGATCGCCCGCCGGATCGTCGGCTGCAGTGCAGTGTGCGGTGACGAGGAGCAGCGCTGTGCAGAATAGCAGCCGTGTCGCAACGGACGCTGGTCGCGACTTCCCCACGAAGCCTGACACGTCCACAGCCACCGATTTCAATCTTCCAGCTCGAATTTGGGAGCCTTGAATTCGTCGTCCTCAGTCGCTGTCACGTCTGCCGCGGGACGGTTTGCCGCCGAAGAAGTGGTTGACGCTGAACTGGTTGCGGGCCGGTAGTCCACCGCTCGGGCGGACGCTGAAGAGGCGGAGCGGACTTCATCCTGAAAGCCTGCCATGCCTTTCTTGAATTCGGAGAACCCCTTGCCCAGATTGCGAGCGACTTCAGGCAGGCGCTTACCGAACAGCAGCAAAGCGATGATGCCCACGATCAGCATTTCCTGCGGACCGGGATTCAGAAACGCAACAACGGGAAGCACACTGACAATGTCGGAGAAGATCATGACCGGATGCCGTTGGCGGAAGAACTGGATTCAAGTAACCTGGAACTGAACACGCTAATGCAGGCTGAAAAGTCGAGCCAGAATGAGCACCTGCAGCACAATTACCAGTGACCCGATGAGCAAACCCGCAATGAGTTCCGGATGTTGCATTTCGGCCAGCCGGTGCCGGGCCTCACTCACCTTCTGATCAACTCGCTGTGCTGCCGACGGCAGACGGCGACCGAACAGCAGCAAAGCGATGATGCCCATGATCAGCATTTCCTGCGGACCGGGATTCAGGAAAGCAAAGCAGCAAGGCAAGCCTGAACCGTCGATTCCTGCCATGCTGTTGTCTCCATCGCAGCCCGTGTCGCCATCACAATCAAGCAGAGACGCGGCCAGGCAGAGACGCGACATTTGCATTTGCCGCCAGGGCTACGAGTGACTCGCGACTTTCTCATTCGCACGCATGTTGCTGCGGGCGTCGTCGTCTTTTCTGTTCTCGAGTCTGTCGTTTGCATCCCTGTCGTTCAGTTCGTCTTCGCCTTCCTTAATGCCCTTTTTGAACGCGGAGAAGCTCTGACCGAGCGACTTGGCCGCTCCCGGCAGACGATTTCCAAACAACAGCAGCACAATTCCCGCCAGTATCGCGAGTTCCACCGGCCCTCCCATGCCGATCAGAGCCTGCGTCGGTGCAGACGTAAGTTGTGAAAACAGATCAGCCATGTATCGAAGCTCCAGACAGAGTTGGTGGCCCGCACCCTAACGCGCGGGCAGGCAGATTATACCGGTTCAAAAACCGAAAATTGCAGCGGAAGAGAGATTCTCAGGAGGGATTCGCAGGAGGGGGAAGACAGTCAACTGCATTCTACCTGCCCTGATCGCGGAATCAACGGGGCAACGCACAAGCGGCAGACTGATGCTCCCTGCCACCGCGTGTCTACATTCCCCACACCAACTGAAGTAAACGGCCGGACTGAGTCGTCAGGAACATTCGGTCGGCCAGTGGTCCGGCCAGAATCTGTTGCGGCGGGTCCTGCGAAAGGTCGGCGGCCCAGATCAGTTCGCCATCGAAATTCAGCCAGTAGACTCGCGATTCCAGTGTTGTTGCGGCCAATCGTGACTTGATTGCCGACGCGGAAACTGCGTTTGGGATGCCATCGATCATGAACGAACCGCGCTGCTTGCCGGAACTGTTCAACACCTGAATTCCGTGATTGAAGGCAGCCAGCAGTATTCGTCGCCCGCAGCCGGACACGGACATGCCGCCGACATTGTTCATAATCCGTTCCTCCCAGACTTCCGTGCCGTCGAGTTCCTGGCAGCACAGGTGGCCGAATTCTGCGGCTCCAAGGAGCTGCGGCTTTTCGTGAAGGAAGTGCAGAAAGTCCAGGGGTCGCGGGCTGTCGAAGCGAGCAACCTCCCGGCGATCCGTCGTGACAACATGCGTGCGGGAGGAGTCGGAACTGACGGCCAGGTGACTTCCGTAGGGAGACACTGCCAGCCCGACAATGTTGCCGGTGAACTGCGCGTCCCACCTTGGTTTCAGGTCTGCTCCGAAGCAAACCAGCGAACTCGGTCCCAGCACGGCTGCTCCGAACATTCCATTGTCGCTCCAGACCAGTTTGCGCAGTCCGGAATAGCTCCGGGCGGTGCGAATCTGTTCGCCACGGGAATTCAGCAGCGTGATGTGGCCGGCCCGCGTGCCGACGAGCAGCGATCGCGATTCCGCCGCGTGGTCGATCGCGACGATCCCTTCGGGAAAGATGTCGTCCTGCACAACCTGTGGCTTGTTGCCGTGGCTGTTCTGAAGCAGTCCGCTGGACAACGTCTTGTTCCTCACAAATTCCGGACGCCAGGGCTTCTGACCCGCCCCAACTCGTGGCGGGGTCACAGTCCGTTGGCCCATCCCGCCATGCGGGCACGGCTACTTGCCGAAGCCCTGTCGCGCCGGTGCCGAAACCCGGTCGGCCACCGCACCGCTGGCGATCTGCGAACGCAGAACCTGCAGCCCGCGAGCGACATCGGGATCTTCGCTGATCTCGTCACTCGTTCGGCCGCGGAAAAACGACCGCTGCACGCCTCGGGGGAGTTCGACCGCTTCGTCTGGTTCCAGCCCTTTTCCGGCGTAATTGTGATGATTGGGCGAAAAGAACTTCGCGGTGGTCAGCTTCAGGCCGGTGTTGCCCGGCATCTGGATGATGCTCTGCACGGACCACTTACCGTACGTTCTGCGACCGACGATTCGGCCGCGACTGTGATCCTTGATTGCTCCGGCAACAATCTCGCTGGCACTCGCGCTGTTTTCGTCGACCAGCAGCACCAGCGGATAGTTGCGGGTACCGAAATACTGAGCACTGAAGGTCTGATCCTGGCTGGACGAACGCCCCTCCGTCGTCACCAGCCGCCCGACTTCGATGAATTGATCTGCGACCGTTGCGGCGGTGTCGAGCAGGCCGCCCGGGTTGCCTCGCAAATCCCAGATCAGCGCTCGCATCCCTTCGCGTTCCAACTTTCGCAATGCACCGGACATTTCCTCGGCCGTTGAGCTTTGGAAGCCGGTCAGCCGGATGTATCCGATCTTTTGAGTATCGTCGATCATCAGTGCCCGGGCGACACTGCGAACCTGCACCGACCGACGTGTAAAACTGCCGGAAGACACACTGCCGTCGAGTGATTCAAATTTCAGGCGGACCGTGCTGCCGGATCGGCCGCGAAGCAGTCCGGCTGCTTCATCGGTCGACATATCGCGACAGTCCTGATTCTCGATTTCAATGATGTGGTCGCCCGGACGCAGGCCGCCCTCTTCGGCCGGACTGTCCAGCAGCACGTTGACCAGGTGCATGCCGCGGCCCTTGTCAGCTTCCATTTCGATGCCGATGCCGACGAACTCACCCTGAATGCTGCCAAACAGGTCGTTGTAGCGGTCAGGTGTCAGAAAGTCGCTGTAGTCATCCAGAGCATTGCAGGCTCCGAAGATGTATTCCATCACAACCACCGAGTCGCGAATGCCCAGCTCGCGCCGGACAAGCTCACACACCGTGGTCACGACGGAGCGTGCTTCCAGGATGCTGGCGACGGGGCGATTCCAATAGCTGCGAATCAGTTCCTTTTTGAGCTTGTCGATGCGGTCCGCGGCGATGTTAGGACCATGCTTTTCCAGAAAGCGGTCGTTCGTGAGTGCCATGTACAGGCTCTCGGTGCCGTGAGCCACCAGGCGGGTTGTTGAGATTTCGTCGACGTACTCATCCTGGATGCGTCGAATGACGTCTTCCAGCATATCGAGTGCTTCGCTGCGCCCCCTGGCAAGCAGTTGCTCCTCGAAGCTGCGGTCGGAATAGCGTCGGTCGACACCAAATTGAATGCGTGTGCGTCGCAGCCCGTACCGCAAATCTTCGTCTTCCGGCCAGCGCTTGAGCGCGGTCTCGTAAAACCGGATCGCATCGATCCACTGGCGCCCAGCTTCCAGGTTTTCCCCGTGCCTGGCAGCCGTTGCTGCCGACGTGAACGTCGACAGATCCACCGGGTCGGCAGCTCTGGCAGTGGAAATGAATTGCGTGAGCAGGGCAATCACTGCCAGAAGGCAGCACGCCAGACGTCTTCGCTGCATGATGTTTCCCCTCACCACGCCGTGACAGCAGTCGTCAGCGGCGCAGCAGACTCAGACTTGGTGTCTGCGAAGGAATGCATCATGCATCCGTGTTTCCTCCCGTGAACTGGCCCTTCGCCGAAAGCCTGGTCGTCCCCTCTGCGGAACGCCGCGCCAGACAACGTCCCGCGCGGCAGAATTCGGCATTCGCGTGACTTCCGCCGCGGCCACTTCGATCCTGAAGCGGCTGAAGACTTACGGTCGTGCTTGTGCCTTACCTGGTGCTTACTGCCGACAGACGGAAGGCACATGTCTCTGCGGATTCGACTGCACGAGAAGGAAAGTGCCGGACCGGACTGAAAGCAAGTATGGCTTTCGTGACGCTCAGCATAAACGGGGGGACCGTCGGCGGTGCATCACAAAACGACTATATGACCGAATTCCCGCATGGTCAAACGGCCGTGTTCCATACAGGCTTCCCAGTATCTCCGATTCGCGCAACTGCCAAAGAGTGCTTGACTTAGCCGCTGCGAACGATCCCGATCGGCGCGCGATATCACCTGCGGAATTGCCCGCTTTTTCGGGAAAGTCCCCGGTCGCGAATG
>CAZHET010000458.1:0-5362 GCA_964531585.1 uncultured Planctomycetaceae bacterium
CGCAGCGCGGCGCAGGCGGTGGCGTTGATCGGTCCGTCGGCGGAAGCCGCCGTTCCACTTCTGCAGAAACTTCTTGATGACGGCGACAGCGGTGTTCGTGAAGCCGCCGCCGAAGCGCTTGTCGGAATTGCTCCGCGCGACGAATCCCTCATCCGTCTGATGGTCTCCAGCACAGACGCAGAAGTGCGACGAACCGGCATTGAAGCGCTGGCGACTTTTGGTGCCGGCACGGAAACCGTTCTGGAAATCCTGCGATCATCGGCGAACGATGCTCATCCGGCAATTCGTTCGATGGTTGTGCTGGCACTGGCCCGTTCAGAAATTCCGGCGGAGGAGCAGCTGAGTCACATCGAGGCTGCGCTGCAGGATGCGGAAGCGTCAGTTCGAGCGGCTGCGGTGGCGGCACTTCAAAAGGCCGGCATCAGCAGTCCGCAGGTTGCCGAATCTCTGGCCGGACATCTTCAGCATGAGAACTCTGACGTTCGCAATGCATTCGTCAGCGCTCTGGCGGTCCTGAATGCCGACGCCAAATCGACTCTGCCGCAACTGCTGACGGCTTTGCGAAACGGAATGGTCGATCCGCAACTGGCTGCAGCGGCTCTGGTGGGAATGGGACAGGACGCGGTTCCGCAGTTACTGCAGGCCGCCGGCGACGACCCTGCCGCGGCCTCCGTGATCGCCGATGCTCTGGCGGCGATCGGAAGCCCGGCGGTGCCATCGCTGACAGCGGCGAGCACTCACGCCAACCCGGCCGTACGGCTTACCGCCACACGAGCGCTGGGGATCATCCGTCCCATCACGACCGACGTGCTGCAGACGCTGGCGACAGTGCTGTCAGACGAATCCGTACCAGTGCGTGCGGCCGCGGCGCGAGCGCTGGTCGATGCCGGGCAGCTCGCTCAGTTCGCCGCGCAGAACGTCGCCGACGCGGTGAACGATGCTGACGCAGAAGTACGCGCTGCCGCCGTGGCAGGAATCGCGGCGTTTGAGTACTCGCCGGAAGCGGTCACGGCCGTCCTGAATGCCGCCATTGCAGACGAAAGCGCCGACGTGCGATCGAATGTGCTGGCAGCGTTGAAATCCAGCCCGCCGCTGGTGAAGGCTCGTACGGAAGAAATCATCCGGATGCTGTCGGACGAATCGCCGGTCGTGCGAGCGTCCGCCGCCGGCACGCTTAGCGCGCTTGATCCGGCCGACGTCAGCGATGCGGTTCTGACGGCTCTTGCCCAGGCACTGGCCGACGACGACCGCGCCGTGCGGATTGCGGCGGCCAATACCGTTGCAGACACCGGGCGTCACACCGAAACCGTTCGGGCGGCGCTGGCGGCGAATCTGACAGAACAGAGTGAGTCCGTTCTGCTGGCCTCACTGAACGCGATCACCGTCGCGAAGCAGGACGCCGCCGGCATCTCTGACTCTGTTGCCGCGCTGTTGCATCATCCGGAAGCGACCGTGCGAGCCGCCGCGATTCTGGCGTTTTCCGCCGTCGAACCCGACGCTGAAAAGCGAGCTACCGTGTTTGTGGAATCACTGCAGGACGATTCGTGGGACGTGCGCCGCAACTCCGCAGAAGGACTTGGCAAACTGGGACCGGCTGCAAAAGCCGCGGTGCCGGTTTTGTTCGAAATGCTGGACAACGAAGAGGACACCAACTTCGCCCGCTCCGCGATACGAGACATCGACGCGGCCGGCCCGGAAGCAGTCCCTGTGCTGATTCGCGGCCTGCAGTCCGACGAACGCCGCAAGCAGTTCTATGCCATCTTTCTGCTGAAGAAAATTGGTCCGGACGCCAGCGAAGCTCTGCCTGTGCTGGAAGCAATGCTGGACACCGAAAGCCGCCGCCTGCGAGACTCGATTCAGGAAACGATCGATGCGATCAGCGGGAAAGCAAGTCCGTGACGCAAGCGAAGTCGCCACACGACACGGTCACTCACCAGGCTGAAGAACCGGCCCGCGTCGACAGAACGGCATTCGCGGTGTCGGACGATTTCGACGACCAGACATCCAGGCACTGGTGGCATGCTCAGACTCCGGAAGCTCGTCTGCGACACATGATGGTGCTTCGGGAAATGAACTATGGTAATCAGGCTGCCGGACGACTTCATAAAGTTCTTGTCGTTGTTGAACGTCCACCAGGTTGAGTATCTGCTTGTCGGCGGATTTGCGGTTGGCTTTCACGGCTACCCGCGGGCAACCCAGGACATCGACATCTGGATCGGCATGTCTGTGCGAAACGCCGAGCGTATTGTGGCAGCAATCCGCGAGTTCGGGTTCGACACACCGAATCTGCGCCCCGACCTGTTTCTGCAGGAGAATAAGATCACACAGATGGGGAATCCTCCCTTGCGCATTGACATTCTGACGACGATCCCCGGCGTTCAGTTCCCGTCGCTGCAATTCGACGGGATCGGAATCCCGTCGTACGAAGTCATGAATCATCCGGGCTAGCGGTGTGGCTTCGGGCAACGCACGTGCGTGTGGCAGGGACTCAGCGACTGTTCCCGTTTGCGATTTCGCGGATCGCGGCGTATGACCCGTGTCGAAACACGTGTCGCACTGCGGAATCAGGTGAATGGCCGTCCCACAGAATTCGTCGCGCTTGCTGACCAGCGGATTGGCGCTGTTGGGCGGCTGCTGGATGCTGGGCTGGGCGGTTTCTGAGTGGCTGAGCGACACGCAGCTCGCCAACGCACTCTGGCCCGCGGATATTAACCGGGCAGTGGTTGAGCTGCTCGGCGGCCGCGTCGTCGAAGATTCAGTTGCGGGTCAACACGCAGAAGTCAGCTCGCTGGCGGTGACTTTGCGGCTGACGCTGCTGACGCTCGCGGCACTGGCGTGGGCGACGTTGCGCCGGGTCGATGCCGTCGTTGTGACAACGGCCACGCGGCGAACTTTGTGCCTGTGGCTATCGTGCTGCGGCTGGTGGCCGCTGTTCATGCTCAGCGACCTGCTGCCGGAAGACGGCCTGCAGTGGTGGCTGGCGTTGGTGCTGCCGCTGTGGCTGATGGCAACCGCTGCAGGAACGGTGTGGATCTGGTGGCAGACGGCCTGTGATCGGTCGGACCGGCCTGCGGAACTGCAAAGTGGGTCACGGCTTCGGTGGGTACTGGTGGCATTCGTCGTGACGTGGATCGCGGTTTCCTTCTGGATGAACGAACGGCTTTACGTTGGCTTGCTGATTCCTCACGGCGATTCCGCGATGTACGAAGAACATCTGTGGAACGTCTGGCACGGCAAAGGATTTCGCAGTTATCTGGATCAGGGGCTGTTTCTGGGTGAGCATGTGCAGGTGATTCACCTGCTGCTGCTGCCGCTGCATATGCTGTGGCCGTCTCACCTGCTGCTGGAACTGGCGGAATCAGTGGCGCTGGCGAGCTGTGCGATTCCTGTTTACTGCATCGCGAAGCGCCACGGCGGTGATGAACAGGCGGCCGTGCTGCTGGGGCTGGCGTGGCTGCTGTTCTTCCCGATGCACTACCTGGACATTGCGATCGATCAGAAGACGTTCCGTCCGATCGCGCTGGCGTTGCCGTTCCTGTTCTGGATGATCGATTGTGCGGAACGAGGCCGCATTGGCTGGGCGACGCTGTGGCTGCTGGTGGCTTTGAGTGCGAAAGAAGACGTCGCTCTCGTGACGTTTCCGCTGGGATGCGTGTTTGCATTGCGGAGCCGCAGGCAGAATTCCAGTGCCGCCGAGCTTCGCGATGTTCGCCTGCAAACGGTTGAACCAGCCCCGCAGGCGGGTTTCTGGTGGGGAATTGGCGTTGCCGGGTTTTCGCTGGCGTACCTGCTGCTGGCGGTGCTGGTGGTGATTCCCGCGTTTCGGTCAGGCGAAGTCGTTCACTACAGCCGGTACTTCGGTGATCTGGGAGGCAGTCCCGCGGAGCTTGCGAAGACAGCGGTCACTGAGCCGACGCGTGTGCTGGCTCGCGTCTTCAGCCTCCGCACGCTGCTGTACATTGTTGTGTTCGCGGCACCACTGGGACTTGTTCCCTTCCGCAGGCCGTTGCTGCTGTCAGCCGGAGTGCTGACGTTTGGCATGCTGTCACTGCTGCAACTGGGTGACGAGGCTGGTGGATTTCCGCCGGTACCCTACCACCATTTTCATGCACCACTGCTGCCGGTGTTGTTCTGGGCCACATGTGCGGCGGCGAGCGGCGCGTCTTTCGTTTTCCGTTTTCCGTTCGCACGCGGAGCAGGCCGCGGCGACGACTCGGCCCGCATGACTCAATCGTCAATCGCTGATCCGAGGCGCTCGCGCAACGTCGCGCGTCTGGTGTTTCTGTGCTGCCTGTTCACTGGTTTTACGGGGTCGCTGACGCCGGCGGGAGCAACATTCTGGTCTGCGGAATCAACGTACGGCTGGCGGTTTCTGTATACGCCTGGCGAACGCGCGTCAATGGTGCCTCGTGTGCTGGAACAGATTCCCATGAACGCTCGCGTGGCGTCAACTGACTACATCCACACCCGGCTGACTCACCGCGAACGGTCGTACGACTACAGCGGCTATCCGCGGGCCGTCAGCAACTACGAGGATCGAGTGCCCGCTGACACGGACTACATCGTGATCGATACCGGCCACCGCTACAGCACAATCAAGCGGCCTGATCAGATGCGCGAGCTGCTGCGGGAGCCGGAAAAGTGGGAGGTGCTGCCCGATCGAACGAACGGGTGGTTTATCGTGTTGAAGCGATCGACGGACGGTCGTTGAACGACGTGGAACGCGGAGAGGCAAGTCGTCCCCACGGTGTCTTGTCGAGCGGCGCGACGTAAGTCCGCCATCGTCCCGAACCCCGTTGCGTCGTCGTGCGTTTTGCCGTTGCGAGTTCTGCCGTGAAAGCGGACTGACGTCGCGCTGCTCGGCTGTGAGTGGCGTGGTTCCGACCGCGCATAAATAAGCCGCCGCGAAACCCGCATTTCGCGACGGCTCGGACCCCGGAACTGCACCTCTGTTTCCAGTGGGCAGTGAGGAACGATTCAGTGGTTTCAGACGCTTCCCACCCGGCCGGGCCGCACCCGGACCGGGCAGACTGATCGACTCGGACCCGCATTGCCGAGTCGATCCGTCATGACTACTGAGCTGAAGTTCCCAGGATCAGTTCTTCCTCCTCTTCGTGAATGATGATTCGCGGTGTCACCATCAACATCACGCTTTCCGTTTCCCGGCCCACACCGCTGTTCTTGAACAGCCGGCTGATGTACGGGATCTTGTTCAGGATCGGCACGCCGGCCATATTTCGGCCTTCGCGAAGTCGCTTGATGCCGCCCAGCAGCACGGTACCTCCGTCAGGAACACTGACGATGGTCGACACAGTGATGTTCTCGATGATCGGCTGCTGCAGTGTCAGGGCACCGGCTCCGC
>CAZHET010000459.1:0-5358 GCA_964531585.1 uncultured Planctomycetaceae bacterium
AGGTCTGGCTCAGGCGTTTATCCTGGGTGCGGACTTTGTAGGCGACCAGCATGTGGCCCTGGTGCTGGGCGACAACATCTTCTACGGGCGCGGCTTTCGTCAGATTCTGGCGGGGGCGACGTCGCTGAAGGATGGAGCGACAATTTTCGGCTATGAAGTTCGCGACGCCCGCCAGTACGGCGTGGTGGAATTCGATGATGCCGGCAGGGCCGTGTCTCTGGAAGAAAAGCCAACTCACCCGAAATCCGATTTCGCGGTGCCCGGCCTGTATTTCTACGACAACGAGGTCGTGGAGATTTCGCGCAACCTGAAACCATCGGCTCGCGGGGAGCTGGAAATCACCGACGTCAATCGCGAATACCTCAATCGAGGAACTCTGCACGTCGAACCGCTGTCGCGCGGCTTCGCATGGCTGGACACCGGCACACACGATTCCCTGCTGGATGCCGGAAATTTTGTCGCTGCCATCGAGAAACGGATGGGGCTGAAAATTTCCTGTCCCGAAGAAATCGCCTACATCCAGGGCTTTATCGATCGAAGCCACTTGCTGACGCTGGCAGGTGAGTATCCCAACGATTACGGTGATTATCTGAGGCACGTGGCGGAAAAACGGCCGGCAAGACCGCTGTAGGCCGCCGATGATCGCCGCGGACGAACAAGGGAAAGACCACGCGAATGCGAACGCCAGAGCGTAACGGCGACCGCATGTCGCTGTGTTTCCCCTGCAAATTCCGGGGTTTTGCCAACAGACCGTTGATTCCGGTCGCGGCGTTGCCATATTCATGCACAACCGTTCCCGAATTCCACCGAGATTCCCGATGAGCCAGACGACAGAAATCAGTTCTCCCGCCGCGACACTGCAGGACAGGATCGAAAACAAGACCGCGATCGTCGGGATCATCGGTCTGGGTTACGTCGGACTGCCGCTGATCAGCGCGTTTACCAACGCCGGAATGAAGTGTATTGGTTACGACGTTGACCAGAAGAAAGTCGACGCGCTGAGGGCTGGCCGCAGCTACATCAAGCACATTTCCGGCACGACGATCGCAGACTGGATTCAGCGTGAGGTGCTGGAACCCACTGCCGACATGCAGCGACTGGGCGAGGCCGATGTGCTGCTGATCTGCGTACCGACGCCGCTGAGCGAAAGCCGCGATCCGGATCTGGCCTACGTTGAAGGGACCGCCAAAGCCATCGCCGCAACGTTGCGTCCGGGCCAGCTTATTGTCCTGGAAAGCACCACCTATCCAACCACGACCCGTGACGTGATGATTCCGATCCTGGAATCCAATCCGGCCGGTTTGAAATGCGGCAGGGACTACTTTGTTGCCTACAGTCCCGAACGGGAGGACCCCGGCAATGCGGACTATTCCGCGGCCGGCATTCCCAAGGTCGTTGGCGGAGCGGACGAACATAGCCGCGATCTGGCGTGCAAGCTGTATTCTCACGCGATTGTGCAGGTGATTCCTGTCGACAGTTGCGAAATCGCTGAAGCCTGCAAGATCCTGGAAAACACCTATCGAGCCGTCAACATCGCTCTGGTCAATGAACTGAAGACTCTGTTCGACCGCATGGGTATCGATGTCTGGTCGGTTGTTGACGCAGCCAAAACGAAACCCTTCGGCTTTCAGGCGTTCTATCCCGGACCTGGTCTGGGAGGACACTGTATTCCCATCGACCCGTTCTATTTGTCCTGGCTGGCTCGCCGTCAGGGCATGTCAACGAGGTTCATCGAACTGGCCGGCGAAGTCAACGCCGTGATGCCCCGCTACGTCATCTCACAACTGGCGGAGTTCCTGAATGAACTTGGCAAGCCGCTGAAAGGCAGCCGGATTTGTCTGCTGGGCATGGCCTACAAGAAGGACGTCGACGACCCGCGCGAAAGCCCGTCTTTTGAACTTATGGAACTGATGCTGAAACGCGGCGTGCAACTGACATACAACGACCCGCATATTCCGTCACTGCCAAAAATGCGGCACCATGACGTCCCCGAAATGTCCAGCACCGAGCTGACTCCGCAGTTTCTGGCGTCTCAGGACTGTGTGCTGATCGCGACGGACCACTCGGCCTATGACTACGACTTTATCGTCAGGCACTCCCGGATGGTGCTGGATACTCGCAACGCCACCAAGAACGTGAACGAAGGCCGCGCGAAGATTTTCAAGGCGTAGTGAATTGTGCCCGTCCGGCGCACGGATTGAATGGCCGGGTGCCTGGCTGTGTTGTGAGTCCCCGGTGCGGACGCTGGCAGTAGCCGATGCGGCTAGCGGTTGATGCCGACGTAGAAGCTGAAGATGCGTTCGTCGTCGAACGATTCGCTCTTAATCGGGAAACCAAAGTCGAAGGCCAGCGGAACCGGTCCCATCGCCGGCACAACGACTCGCAGGCCAACGCCAACGGTCGCGCGGACGCTATCCAGACCGACGCTTTCTTCGACCGTTCCCACATCGGCGAACGTCACGAAGTTGATCATGTCGTCGGCTGTCAGTGGAATGCGGTATTCGGCCGTTGCCAAAGCCTGCCAGTTGCCGCCGATGCCGACATTGCCGACTCGCGGGGTTACACCGCGAAACGCAAAGCCGCGGAAGGACTGAAATCCCCCGGCGAAGAAACGTTCAAAGACGGGTGTGTCATCGCCGCTCCAGCCGACGTTGCCCGCCAGAGTCAGCACCTGCCGACCGCTGCCGTCGGGCCGCTGGTATGTCGTGAAGTACTGCCGAAACTCACCTTCGGCACGCGGAAATGTGAAGTCGCCGAACGCCTGTTCATAAGCCGCATCGAAGTAATGTCCGACTCCCGGCATGATGATGGCATCGCGAGTATCATGAGTCACAGAGAACCGCGCGGTGGACAGGAAATTCGAACCGACGGACTGCTGCAGAATCGCGGGTGCTCCCGGAGCCACGCCGCGCAGTTCCACATCTTCCAGTCGCAAAGCCCCGGCGACCGACCATTCCGGAGTCAACTGACGACCTACGGCGACTCGACCGCCCAGACGCTCTTCATCCCAGTCCGGATAGAAGCGGTTGAAGAAGAAACCGCTGACGCTCAGGCTGTAGTCGGAGTACAGGAAGTACGGGTCGGTCCACTGCAGAGCGTACCGGCTGACGATGTCGCCGGGAGCCGCTTCCAGACGAAACCGCTGACCGCCGCCACGCCACGCCCGGCCTTCGATGATGTCGGCAAACGTCCGAGGCGGGCGGAACAGGTCAAAGTTGCTTTCGTCCCACACGAACGATCCGACCACGCCGGCGTCGCTGTTGACGCCGAAGCCAAACATCAGTCGGCCGGTGCGTCCTTCCGCCGCCCGGACGTCGAGGTCGACCCAGCCGGGCGGTGGTGTCTGGAACTGATTGTTGAACGGGCTGCCCTGCAGAATGGCGTCGCCGGGCTGAGGTGTCGCCGGCTGGCCATAGAACGAACCACCAGGACTCTGGCCTCGGATGACCGGTTCGTCATCCTGCGCGGCGGGCGGCAGGTTGGAAACAAGCAGATCTTCGGGCGGCTGATGAAAAATTGCGGCCGGCTGAGCCAGTTCGTACGTCAGCAGCGACGTAGACGAGACTCCCTGCACGCCAGACATCACCGCGCCGTCAATTGCAGCGCGCGTCGAGCGAGGAAGGTTCAACTGCACCTGATCGTCGATCGGCGGAGCAGCTACCGGAACAGCGTGACCGTACGGAACTTTCGCGGCCGAGCCGCTTTGTGAAGTCGATTCTGAGGACGAATCATGTTCAGCCGCACGCCGTCGGTGAGGAGACAGCACGTTGGATTCAAAGCGATCACTCCAGTCCGGCTGACCGTCGGAGTATCCGCCGAGCGGCTGCTGGCCGCGGTACGTGCCGGATGACATCGACGGCAGGAAATCTTCCGTTTCCGGGTCTACTGGAATCACGTTGACCTGCACGCCTTCGAACAGTCCGCCACCGTTGACTCGCGAACGTCCGCGGTTAATGAGCTGCGGATTCGCCAGATCGCCCGGTTCGACCTGCATCCGGTCCAGGATGACGGTCTGTTTCGTATGCGACTGCTCCGTCATGAATGCCACATCGAAGTTGCGAATGTAGCGGACTCGATCTTCGTCGACGTCAAACACCAGGTCCACGATGCCCGGCTCTTCCGTAAAGTGATACACGGGACGAACGGAAGCGAAATAGTGGCCACGCTCGCCGTACAGCCCCAGCATGTACCGAACGTCTTTCGACAGCGGCAGCGCGTTGAAGTAGTCGCCTTCGTTGAGTTCGCGAATCGCTGCCAACTGAGTCTCCGACAGGACTCCATTGCCTTCGAAGCGAATATCCCGAACGCGGTAGCGAGTTCCCTCGCTGATTGTGTACCGCAGCCGGACACTCGACCGGTCACGGGAAAACAGCGGTTCGGCCTGAACGTCGACATCGAAGTAGCCGAGATCGTTGTAATACTGCTTCAGAGCGTACTCATCCTGCTTCAGCGTGTCGGGGCGATACAGGCCGCCGAAAACTCCCAGGATTGCCTGCTTCGACGCCAGTTTGGTTTTGAGCCGCCCCGCGGACGTCACGTCGCCGACGCCGTCGAAGACCCGACTGGTGACTCGCACTTTCGGACCTTCGCTGATGCGAAAGATGACTTCGCGGTCGCCGGGCTCGCCGCCCCGGACCAGTTCCACTTTGACGAAGTAGTGGCCTTTCTCCCGGTATTCCTGCTCGATGCGTTTTACGGCTTCGCGGTTCGCCATATGGTCGAACGGGCTGCCGACCTTCAGCCCGGTCCACGACGCCAGTTGCTTGGTCTTGATTTTGTCGTTGCCGAGGAACTCGACCTTGCTGACGATCGGACGTTCGTGAACCCGGAAGACCAGTACCGGTCCCTGTGGAGTGCCTTCGAAACGTTCCGCCACGCTGTAGAACCAGCGAGTGCTCATCAGTGACCGCTTGTCTTCGCGAATTTGCCGGCTGGACACGTCACGGTCGGGCTGAGTCTGAATTTTCTGAAGAATGACCGAAGACGGAATCGTTTCGTTGCCTTCGATGCGGACATCGACAATGCGGTCCGGCAGTTCTTCACAAACGGCAGGTATTGCCGGAATGCCGACCATACACGCCACAACCAGCAGCGCGCACCGGACCGTCAAACGAGTCAGCGGCAGCAACGGCTGGTGGCGTGTTCGCAGCACAGGCATGAGTCATTTCCGCCGCGCGACACATGGCAAACGTAATCAGCCCCCCGTTGCGATTCGCAAAAGGCAGCCTGAAACCACGAATTCCATGGAGCTGGTGGGAAGATGCAGCGTCAGAAAAGATTCGGGGAGAACGCTTGTCTGAATCCGTTCAGACACGTGAATTTCGGGACGGGGCCGTAGCAATAACGAATCCGGCGATC
>CAZHET010000460.1:0-5357 GCA_964531585.1 uncultured Planctomycetaceae bacterium
AATTGCTCGCTCGGCGTCTTCCAGGCAGCACAGGGATTCGTCCAGCATGATGGGAACGCCACGCTGCGCGCTGCCGGCCGCGGGCGAACCATCGAAAGCCACGCCTTCGCGAACGCGTGCGTTGATGCCATTGCCGAATTCTCGCCGCACGTCTGCCAGACCGGCAACAGCGGAGTGAGGCACCGGTTGTTCCAGACACGTCGGGTTGAATTCCAACAGCGGCTGCAGCCTGGAAACTACTTCGTCGCACGTCCACGCTTCGTTGGCGTCCAGACGCAGATCAACGTTCGGTCCGACGATGCGTCGGACACGGCTGAGGATTTCCCGGTCGTCAATTCCGGAGGCTCCGACTTTGACTTTCACCTGATGAAACCCAAACAGCTTCATCTTCCATGCAGAAACCCACTGCCTGCGAGCAGACTCGGACGTCACCGCGCCGCTGTAGAAAACGTCGTCGCTGCTCTCGGCCAGCTCCGCGGCTTCCGGCAGCGTACGAATGAAATCGCCCAGCGAAATTCCCGCGGAACGGCACACGGCGTCCAGCAACGCGACTTCCACGGCGCAGCGGACAGAATTGCCGAAGCATTCCCGAGTCTGAATTCCGGCGTCCGGTTCCACGTCGGCCAGACGTAGTTCATCCAGCCTGTTGACGGCGTCACCCGGCGACGACAGCTCGGCTTCGGCAAGGACGGAAAAATCTGTTTCCGTAACGTGACGCCAGACGGATGCGATCGTTTCGCCGGTGACGTAGGTTCGCGGCAACCCTTCTCCCCAGCCAACGCTGTCGTCATCGAGTTCGCAGTGCACGATCAGCGTGTCGTTGTGCGTGCGCACGTGCGATGCGTGGCGAATCGGTTTCTTCAGAGCGATGGGGACATGGAAGGCTGTCAGCGATCGGATTTGCATGAGACTTCAGGTTGCTGGCGCGCTGCCGGGCACTGATCGCAGGCGATTCGATGCGGCCGCGCGATGTCAGTGCTGTTCGACTTCCTGCCCCGGCTGATTCACCTCAACGTCGATACGAATTCGCAGGACGCGACGCTCATCAGCTTCCAGAACGGTCAGCTTCAGGTTCTGCCAGTGGTGAGACTCACCGGTTTCGGGAATGCGGCCGAAGCAGCTCATCAGAAACCCGCCGACGGTATCGAATTCTTCGTCTTCCGGCAGAGTCAGGTCGAACTCTTCGTTGAGGTCATCGATCGGGCAGCGCGCGTCCACTTCCGTGTGGCCGTCCTTGTGGCGCTTGACGAGCGGCTGCTCTTCTTCGTCGTACTCGTCAGAAATCTCGCCGACGATTTCTTCCAGGATGTCTTCCAGAGTGACCAGGCCGGAGACACCGCTGTATTCGTCGACCACGATGGCCATGTGAACTTTCTTCTGCCGCATGGCTTCCAGCAGATCGTCGATTCCCTGCGATTCCGGTGCATAAAACGCATCGCGGACGATCGTATCCACCGTGCGCGATGTGGTATCCGCGTCCTGATTCAGCGCATAGGCCAGCAGGTCGCGGGCGTACAGAATACCGACGACATCGTCGACATTGTCGCCGATCACGGGAACTCGCGAGTAACCATGTTCCACGATAATCGGAACGGCATCCCGGATCGTCGTCGATGCGTCCACGGCCACGATGTCGGTTCGCGGTGTCATGATGGCGGCGATGTCTTCGTTGTACAGATCCATCACTCGATGAATCATCGCCGACGCCTGAGACTGGATGACTCCTTCACGCTGGCTTTCATCCACGACGGACAACAATTCATCGGCCAGCAGGCTGGCAGGTGCGGAATCGGGTTCCGGAACGTCGAAGACGCGATGAATCAGCCTGTCCAGCCGTGTTGCCGCGGCCCAGACCGGCGCTGTGATTCGGCAAAGCAGGCTGACCGGAGGCCACAGGTGATACAGCAGCGATTCGCCTCGCACGCGGGACACGGTCCATGGCATCACGATGTAAAGCATCGAAACCAGCAGTGACATGCCGGCAAGACGAATCAGCCATTCGGCAATAAGCAGCCAGTCGGTCGATTGCGGAACCCCGAAACTTGCAAAGGCCCGACTGCGGGCCGCCGACCAGGCACAGGCGATCACCACCAGCAACAGCAGCAGTTCCAGCAGCAGCAACGCACGTTCGCTGTTTCGCAGAATCTGTCCAAAACGGTCAAGCCGGTCGTGTTGCTTACAGATTTCTTCCAGGCGGCTGCGGGAAAAGTCCCGGAGACTGAAGCACAGCAAAGCCAGCAGCAGAACGCCGGATGCAGCGCTGAAGATCAGCAGCGTGTTGAGCAGTCCGCTCACGACCGGTCCTCCGGAAGCTGCGGTGGAACGCCTGCAGGTGACGCACCTGGAGGCTCATCGTCGCAGTCATCCGGCCGGCGCAGATCGTCCGGATAGCGAGGTTCGAGTCCCAGAGCCGACAGGATCGAGATTTCGCGTGCGCGCATTACAGCTTTTTCATCCGGTGAAAGGTCGTCATATCCGCAGATGTGCAGCATTCCATGAACGGCGTAAAGTGTCAACTCGCACTGCACCGGCCAGCCGCACCTGACGGCCGACTCCGCCGCGAATTCGGCACTGATGACGATTTCTCCCTCAATGCCGGCTCCGGCCGAGCGTCCTGTCGGTCCGCTCGCGGGGCTGTCCGCGGTCTCACTGAACCAGTCCAGCGGGAAACTGATGACGTCCGTGGGAAAATCGTGCTGCAGGTGGCGACGGTTCAGCTCATGGATTCGACTGTTGTCGACAACCGAAACACTCAGCACAGCCGACGCGACAAGTTCATGCTCCAGCGCGCGGCAAAGGTCACGTCGCAGTTGTGCGATATCGACTGAAATCGCAGTCTGTGAGTTGCCAATATCAATCTCGTAAGAAGTCACGTTGCACTTATAACGCGAGGGGAAAATGGGGGCGGGTCGCGTTGCCGGAACGGCCTGAAAGGTGGTTCGCACAACGGGATCTGACGCCCATTGTTCTCGTGCGGTGTGATGAACGGAGCAGGCGGTTCGCCGACGCAATCACGTCAGTGACATCTCCGCATCGTAGCGTCCTGCAGACAAAGGACGAAACGGCTGCAGCACACGGATTCCCCGCGGCCGTGAGCCATGTCGTGCGGCTTGCGGACGCGCCCCGAGACTGCAGGCCTGCGGCCATGTCCGACCGCTGACTTTTGCACTCGTGTACGCCGGCCGATACGATCAGCCACGCCTTTCGGCTCCGACCGTGCGAAACCGCCGAACCGCCGTTGGCCGCTACTTACGTGACGTGCTCGTTTCTGCCAGGCGTGCCCGAATGCAACGCCTTCGCAACGACAACTCCTTCTCAATGGAAGCTGCTATGAACACCCGAAGTTACCTGACCGCTCGAAGTTACCTGACCGCCATCGCCGCCTGCCTGCTGATTCCCATGACTGCTGACGCTCAACCCGCTGGCTTCAACTATGACGAAGCCAAAGTTCCCGAGTACCAACTTCCGGATTCTCTGGTGACGACAGCCGGAGAACGCATTACGACTGTGGACGCCTGGAACCAGGTACGTCGCCCGGAAATTCTGAGCCTGTTTGAACAGCACGTCTACGGCACACTGCCGCCAGACACACCGCGACTGAGAACCCGCCTGCGTTCGCGTGTGGACGACGCTCTGGACGGCACAGCCGTGCGGCGGGAAATCACCGTCTTCTTCACGGACGACGATGACGGCCCGGCGATGGACATCCTGGTTTACACTCCTGTCGCCGCAACGAAACCCGTTCCCGCATTTCTGGGGCTGAACTTTCACGGGAATCATTCAATTGATCCCGATCCTGCGATTCACATCACCGAATCGTGGGTTCGCGAGGACCAAGCCCGAGGCAACATCGATCACAAAGCGACAGAAGCGTCTCGGGGGCAGAGCAGCAGCCGATGGGCTTTGTCGCAGATCATTGCCCGCGGCTACGGCGTGGCGACGATCTACTACGGCGACATCGATCCCGACTTCGACGATGGCTTCAAAAACGGTATTCACCGCCTCTTCAAAGACAGCGGCGAACGATCCGGCGACGCTGGCGGTTCGATCAGCGCGTGGGCCTGGGGGCTCAGCCGCGCACTCGATGTCCTGGAGACCGATCCGCTGGTTGACGGCGGACGAGTTGCCGTGTTCGGTCATTCGCGGCTGGGAAAGACCTCGCTGTGGGCGGGAGCCACTGATCCGAGATTCGCGCTGGTGATTTCCAACAACAGCGGCTGCGGAGGAGCAGCCATTGCTCGTCGTCGCTTCGGCGAGACCGTCGAACGTATCAACACGTCCTTCCCGCACTGGTTCTGCCTGAACCATCGCCAGTACAACGGCAACGAAGACGCGCTGCCCGTCGACCACCACATGCTGATGGCCCTCATCGCTCCGCGCCCCGTTTATGTCGCCAGTGCCGAAGGCGATCAGTGGGCCGATCCAAAAGGCGAAATGCTGTCGCTGTTCCACGCCGGCCCGGTGTTCGAACTGTTCGGGAAGAAGGGCCTGCCCTCAGACGAAATGCCACCCGTCAACCAGCCCATTCACACCGACGTCGCCTATCACATCCGCACCGGCGAACACGATGTCACCGACTATGACTGGGATCAGTATATGAATTTCGCAGACCAGCACTTGAGGTAAGGTGGAACAAAGAAGGTCTCTTTCTTTGCACCCTGCCCCTTAAAAGAGACCTGACCCCGTTGGGCTTTGCCCCTGTGGGCTTTGCCCGTTGGGCTTTGCCAACGAGCGCCTGCAACGCCTCGGAGAAGTCACCCGTCGACACGGCTTTGAGATACAGCCATGGAATCAGTTCTTCAATGGCGGAGGTCCGCTTAAGGTACGGCGGCAGGACGTTCGGCGAGAAGACCACACGCGCTGCGACGTCGGGCGACTTGTCTCTCACCCGAGGCTGCGACACGTCCAGCGGCCCGGCCCCGGACAAAATCTGTCTTGACGGCAGATGTCCGTTTCGCACAACAAGCCGCCGTCCGCGATCATCCCGTCGATCCGAGTGCTGTGCGAGGAAGTCATCAACCTCGGCATCAATGGCCGCCTGTAACATGCGTCTGGCCCCTTCCCGAACGATCTCATCGAGCGGACTCGATGCTGCGAAGTTCTCGCGAAATTCAAGAACCTCCGAGTCCGGAAGTTCCTCGACTGGTGTTGTCCGTGTCGCTGTCGTACTCTTGCTCATGGCGTATCCTTGTGCCCGCGTCGGGCCGCTGAAGTCTGAAACCATCAGCAGGATACGCCACCTTTTCTCTCACCTCCAGAACACGACTTCTGACAATAACTCTCCGGCCGATTCACGTACACCTACGATGCCGCCAATCAGCTCACGAAGCTGCTCAACCCGTTCAGTGAACGCACCA
>CAZHET010000461.1:0-5349 GCA_964531585.1 uncultured Planctomycetaceae bacterium
TCGCTGACGGCTTTGTTCGACGATACGAAAGCCCGGTTATCCGAAACTCCGGAAGACGCCGCCAAACTGGCGACGGATCCGCTCGGCCCGGTCCCCGCAGGCCTCGACACGCTCGACACTGCCGCAATGACGGTGGTCGGCAACGTGCTGCTGAATCTGGATGAGATGTTTTTGAAGAGATGAATCTACAGTCCCGGAGGGACGACCCTCCATTAGCACCGGGCGTCAGCCCGGTGACTGCGTTCCCAACACACCAAAGCTCCGGAGGAGCGACATTTCTGCGTTCGCTGACAACGCCTCCCGTTGTTCAGGCGAGGTAATACGATTGGCCAGCACCTTCACGAGCCTCCACTACCACATCGTCTTCGGTACTCGGTATCGTCGACCGGCGATCGATGGCAACCTTGAATCTGAACTCCACAATTACATCGCCGGGATCATCAACAACCACGACGGCATCACCTTGCAGATCAATGGGACAACCGACCACCTTCACATTCTCTGCGGCCTCTCCACGCGAACCTGCTTGGCCGACGTGGTGCGGCTGGTGAAGTCGAATTCGTCGAAATGGGTCAATGCACGCCCGGATCGGAAATCGCGGTTTGAATGGCAGACCGGGTATGGCGCATTCACCGTCAGCTTTTCCGGCCTGGACGCCGTTCGGAGCTACATTCGCAGCCAGAAACAACATCACGAGAAGATGACATTCCGGGACGAACTGATCCGACTTCTTCAGAGACACCAAATTCAGTTCGAGACGCGGTATTTGTTTGAGGATGAACATACCGGATAAGCCACCACGTTGCGTTTTATGCATGCGTCGAGGCAATGTCGCCCCTCCAGGGCTTTGATTAGGAATGAACACCAACGAACACCGGGCTGACGCCCAGTGCTAACCGAGGACCGCCCCTCCGGGGCTTTCAACCAATGGCCAGTCCATCAATCTTCAGTTCAGCCGGTCACGTGACTCACAACCGCCAGGGCTGTACGCAGTCCCGGAGGGACGACACTGCATTAGCGCCGGGCGTCAGCCCGGTGACAGCGTTCCCGACACACCATAGCTCCAGAGGCGCGACATTGGCATTCAGTCCGTAATATGAAACGCCCGCCTTCGCGGGCTATGTCTTCATCTGATCCACGCATGTTTGAGGTAATCCCATGAACCCATTCCTCGCCAACCTCCAATCCAACACCCGTCGCCATTTTCTCTCCACGTCCGGCGTCGGACTCGGGGCCATCGCGCTTTCGTCGCTGTCCGGCGGTTCGGCTCGTGCGGACATTCCCATTGATTCCATGCAGCCGCTGGCCGAGCGTCAGCCGCACTTTGAACCGAAAGCCAAACGAGTCATCTATCTGCACCTGACCGGGTCGCCGCCGAACCTGGACATCTACGACCACAAGCCGGAACTCGTGAAACGCAGCGGGCAGGACTGTCCGGACGAATTTCTGGAAGGTCGCACGTTTGCCTTCACGTCCGGTGTCCCGAAGCTGATGGGAACGCCGCGTACGTTTGCTCAGTACGGCGAAGGAGGAACCTGGCTGTCGGACGCCGTCCCCAACTTCCACGCGCCGGATGTTGTCGACGAAATGTGTTTCATTCATTCGATGAACACCGAACAGTTCAACCACGCTCCGGCCGAACTGCTGATCTACACCGGGTCGCCGCGTTCCGGCCGGCCGTCGCTGGGTTCCTGGGTCACGTACGGCCTGGGAACGGAGAATCAGGATCTGCCGGGCTTCGTCGTGCTCATCAGCAGCGGAGTCCAGCCGAACGGCGGAGCGAACTCGTACGGCAGCGGATTCCTGCCGTCCGTGTTCCAGGGAGTTCAGTGTCGATCCAAGGGCGATCCCGTGCTTTACGTCTCCGATCCGGCGGGAATGGATCGAAACCTGCGTCGACGATCGCTGGATGCTCTGAAGCAGCTCAATGAACTCCAGGCTCAGGAACTGGGGCATCCCGAAACGCTGACGAGAATCGCTCAATACGAACTGGCGTTTCGCATGCAGGCGTCGGTCCCGGATGTGATGGATATTACGAAGGAAACGAAGGAGACTCAGGAAGCTTACGGAGCCGTCCCTGGCGAAAGCAGTTTCGCCAACAACTGCCTGCTGGCTCGGCGGCTGGTGGAACAGGGAGTTCGCTATGTGCAGCTGTTCGATTGGGGCTGGGACTTCCACGGCACCGGCCCCGGCGAAGGGCTGACAGACGGTCTGACGAATAAGTTTGCGAAGACCGATAAACCCATCGCCGCGCTCATTCGGGATCTCAAGCAGCGCGACATGCTGAAGGACACGCTGATCATCTGCGGCGGCGAATTCGGCCGCACACCGTTCCGCGAAGGACGCACGGCGAACAGCAAGGTTCTCGGCCGAGACCACTACCCCGACTGCTTCACCATGTGGATGGCCGGCGGCGGCGTGAAAGGCGGCTTCAACTACGGCCAGACCGACGAACTGGGCTTCAAGGTCGTCGAGAACAAGGTCCATATCCATGATCTGCAGGCCACAATCATGCACCTGCTGGGCTTCGACCACGAACGCCTGACCTTCCGCTTTCAGGGAAGAGACTACCGCCTGACCGACGTCCACGGTCAGGTCGTGCAGGACGTGCTGGCGTAAACAGGCGGTGCTGGTGGTGGCGTGTTGCCTCGCACTTCACTTGGAACTGCCTGAAACGGACAACAGCCGAGTTGATTGCACTGAACGCAACGTAAGTAGCGGATGCCGCGCTGCGAGGCATCGTCGGCGGAATTTTCGGATCAAATGCCGTAGGCCGAACCATGTCCGATCGATCGCCCGAACCTACGTCACTCACATTGTTGAAGCGGCTGATTCAGGGGGGATCTGACGCGGACTGGCAACGACTGTTGACGCTCTACCGTCCGTTTATTGGGAAGTGGATTCAGTCGTTTCCTCGTCTGAATGACCAGGCAGACGACATCCTCCAGGAAGTGCTGATTGTCGTCATGCGTGAGTTGCCTGCATTTGAGCACCGGCGCACCGGGAGCTTTCGCAAATGGCTGCGACTGATCACTCTGCACCAGCTTCAGGCAGCCGTACGCCGAAACCGTCGGAATGGCAAGGACGTCATTGACCGAGCGCAGAGCAGTCGAATTGAAGAACTCGCCGATCCCTCGAGCAGCTTGTCGAAACAATGGGACGCTGAGCACGATCTGGAGATTCTTGAAGGAGCACAGCAGCTCATTCGATCTGAAGTCCAGCCAAGGACCTGGGAGGCATTTCAACGCTACGCAGTTGACGGCAAAGTTGCCGCCGAAGTCGCTGCTGAGTTGGGCATGACCGTGAATTCTGTAATGCTTGCCAAGGCCCGCGTGATGCGAAGGATCAGAGAAACTGTGAATGGACTGATCGACGACGCAATGTAGTGCGCCAGTGTCTGTCCGGCGGGAGCGCTCAGCCGCGTCGAACGTCGTCTGGATCCGTTCGATCGGCCCTGCTGAAGTAATCGCGGCTTGCTTCGCCGGGCGGCCCATCCGGTTTCAGTGAGCTCGCCAAGCTGCGGCTGTGCATTTTGGTTTGTTGCGTTAGGCCGATTCGTCACGAGAGCACTGCTCGACAAGTCATCCCATCGAATCTCAAGTTTGATCAAGCGATCGTATGTCGTTGGGGAACTGACGGAAATCTGCACCAGTATTCAGATGAGGTAGCAACAAATCCCTGCAGTTATCGGGGCCAGGAAAAGGATAATTACGACAAGGCAGCCGGAATTTCCCGAGTCCCTCCGGAATCCCTCCAGGCCCGGCGGCGTCTCAAGCCCGGCGTCTCGTCGCTGTTCGGTGCGGCCATATAAGCGGTCATACTCGGGATTGTTCTTGCTGTCTGACATTTGTTGGAGTTCCTTTCAAGATGCTATGCACGGATTCGTGCGAGAAAACTGAATCGACGCCCTGTCATTCCTCAACAGGCAGGTAGATTGTCTGACCGAAGATCAGGAAACCGCCACGCCATTCGTAGGAGAATGGTGGAAGCTGAAACGCGAACGGGCCGCGGTTTCGATTACCCCGCACTCCGGCCCTACTGAGCGTGATGCGAAACGCTGTGGAGTGTGGTTCGAAATCCGTTCTGCGAGCCTGCGGCATCCACGAGTTTCGTATCGTCCCGACATGGGCTCCGTCATTGAAGTAGACTTGAAGTGTCGACGAACGACCGTTCACACGGTCGATGGAAATTTCGCCTCCGTCGGCTGAACGAAACGCTGCGCCCTTTCGCAGGACAGCTTTCAGCAGATTGCCGCGAAGTGTCAGTCCCTCCTTGATCGTGGGTTTGATCGAATCACACCTGCCCTGGTCGCAATACAGCGAGATCCGAAACTCAACCCGCCCATCTTTCAAAGGCTTGTTGAAGTTTCGAGAGTTTTGCTCAAGCATGCAGTCGCCCCATCCGGCGACCGGCTGAGGCGAAAGCACGGCCAGGTCGTCTCGGTTCTCAAGCTGCCTGCAATAGAAAGTCGCATGGCCTTCCTCACCCTTTGCGGTGTATTGAACAACAATGATCACGTTCGTAAGCGGCGTTTCACTCACGCTCGTGATCCTGCCGTAGGCAATGTCCTGAATCAGCCCAAGCTCGAATCGAATCGGTGCCTCAAGTTGCAGCAGTTCGAGGGTCTCCAGTTTCGGAAGACCATGTTCGAACCACGCATTCGAGATGTATTCCACTGGCTCCGAACGGGCTTTCTGCATCGCCGCGATCGATTCCATCTGCGCGAAGCGGTTCAGGTAGCCCTGAAATATCTCGAACGAAGCTTGCTGGTCGGCACCCGGTTCAATCAGCCACCTGTCGCGAATTGCACGGACTGCGGAGTCCAGAGGGGCCTCCGATGCCGCCGCGATGATCGCCGTGTCATACACCGCG
The DNA here is from genome assembly GCA_964531585.1 of uncultured Planctomycetaceae bacterium. GTDB lineage: Bacteria > Planctomycetota > Planctomycetia > Planctomycetales > Planctomycetaceae > JAWKUA01. The sequence goes on from CAZHET010000461.1 coordinate 4,873, forward strand.
ACTGCCTGCCGTGCTCCGATCAACTTGTCAGCGATCCGACGCAGATCCTGATCCGCTGACCCGCGAATTGCCTCGACACACTTGTCAAGTTCAGACGCTACTGACCAGGAACTCGGCACATGGGACTCGTAGGTGTCCGATGCGTCCAGGCGGGCCAACGCGACCAGGTCCGGTGGCAGCGATTCGTCATCTGCATTCGCCGTTCCCGGTCCGCGCACTCCACCGACGGATGTGATCAGGAACAGCGGCACGATAATGATTTGTTTCATGGCGGAAGCTCTCATGAGGTGGATAACCGGTCAGTTGCCTTCAAAGTCCCGCGGCCCCCTCGCCGACCGCAGCCGGAGAGGGAACGCGCGAGACCTCGGTCAGCGAATCCCCGCTGCCTGGCGGAATCGAATTCCCATTTCCATCAGGCCCTTCGAATCGGCATTCTGAATCAGTCTGGATACGATCCGGCGGTCCTCCGATGTCATC
>CAZHET010000462.1:0-5309 GCA_964531585.1 uncultured Planctomycetaceae bacterium
CCGCTCAACATCCGCGTGAACCGCCTGCGTGAGTGCTTTGTCCGCCGACTGCAGTTGAGCACTCGGCGCGACGTTTTCCGGCAGCCGCGGAGCCGGCCGAGGCAACGGCGGAAGAGCGTTTTCCGGAACGACCGCCACCGGTGCTTCCACGGTCACTGGCAACGGGTTGGAAGGCACGAAGACCGGCTGCGGATTGACCGGCTGCGGATTGACCGGCAGCGGCGTCCACGACGGAACTCGCGGGTACACCGGCGTCACCGGCAAAGGGTTCCAGTTCGGCTTTGGCAGCACCGGCCGAAACGGCCAGCGATCGTGATTGTTGTGTTTTCCGTTGTTGTGGTTCCCGTGCCCGTGGTTTCCATGTCCGCTATTTCCATGTCCGCTGTTTCCGTTTTCGTGATTGCCGTTGTTATTCCCCGGCCAGGAAGGATGAGTCGGCCGATCCGGCACGTGAGTCGAAGAAGAGCCGTGCGAAGGATGCTTCTGCGACGGAAATGTCGGAAGCCGTTGTCCGAAGATCTGGCTGGAAATCTGGTTCTGAAGCTGGTTCGGAAGCTGTGACCGCGACGGACTGTTGTAGGCCGGACGATTCGTGGACTGTTGCAACGCCTGGCCGATGTTGAACGGCGTCGACTTCTGTCCCTTGAAGTTCGATCCCAGCGATCGCTTCTGAGCCAGCGCGGACGGCCCCGCGAACAGCCCGGCAACAGCCAGCAACATCGCGACGAACATGGCTGTCTTCAGATTTCGGTGCGCGCACCGGTAGCGAGTTTCACACATGGCAATCTCCTTCGTCGCTGCGAATGTCAGCGTCTGGCAGGGTTCCGGCGATGACAATTCCGACCGGGCATCAACGAGCCACACGGCCGCGAAAAATCATCGTGAGTCGGCAAAAGCAGCCGTCTTCTTCATTCTCGAAGAATTGCCGCAGCGGTTGCGTGAACAACCCGAATTTTCGCGCTGAGCCGCCAGCAGGACGACGTTGAAGTTGGCACGTAAAGGCAGCATAATGGGGTACGGAGACCTGATGCGAGTTGCCGGAACCCGCGCAAGGCGATGCCTGTCTTCAGTTCACCGCCTGTCTTCAATTCACCGAACGAAAGAGTTGATGAATTCGCTCGCATCAGGATCGAGAATCCTCTCCCGCATCACCTGCCCGCACTGCTGGCACAAGTCGCGCCCGTTCGAAATCAAATGGGTCTCGAGTCTTTCACGCCATCGCCACGGATGTCTGCCTTAGCCAGCTGCACGTCATTTCGAACGCCACCATTCCGGTTGAGTGAGCACTGAGCACCGATGAGAATCACCATCTTCCCGTGCGGCGTCGCGGTCAACGAAAGCGAACTGCTGGCCATCGAGCATCTCAGACACCAGTTGCAGATCATTGGCGGCACGGACGAATGGATCCTGCTGACGAATCTGGCATTCTCGGTGACGCATCAGTTTCAGTCGGATGAAGTCGACCTCATCGCCATCGGCCCTCCCGGCGTGCGCGTGATTGAAGTCAAACACTGGTCCACGAACTGGGTCGATAGTCACGCCGATCTGGTCGAACAAGAATGCGACAAGCTCACGACCAAAGCAAAGAAAATCGGCACGACGTTGCGGCGAGTCATCCGAGATCTTAGCCGCGTCGACGGAACCATCCTGCTGACTCGTCCGCCGTCGAGCGTGAAGAAGCTGAACGGCCGTCACGTTCGGGGAGTCAAATTCCACTCATTGAACCAGTGGAAAGACGCCATCGGCTTTGATGGACCGCACGTGTTGATGCCACAGCAGATTCGATCGCTTGGTCACGCGCTCGAACCGAAGTCGCGCGTTGCGGTTGATGGTTCTCTGAGACAGCTGGCGGGCTATGTGAATCTGGAACTGCAGACGCCGAAAGACGAGCGATTCCACCGAATCTACAACGGCAGCCACCCGGTCCGCCGCGATAAAGTGGTGCTGCATCTGTACGACCTGTCAGCCGGCACCGACAAACACGCCGAAGCAAAGGCCAAACGAGAAGCGGACGCTCTGCAGCGTCTGCAGTTGTTTCCCTGGGCACCGCGAATTCTGGATTCGTGGCAGGACGCTCCGGGGTACGCAGGCGAGATGTTCTTCTTCACCGTTGTCGATCCGGCCGCGCCGTGCATTGAGGAACGTGAATCCGATGCCGGCTGGTCACCGATGCACCGGTTGATGTTCGCCCGGGACGCCGTCAGAACTCTTCGCGAACTTCACGAGGCCGGCGAATCCGATGAGCCCATGATTCACCGCAATCTGACGCCTCAGACAATTCTGGTTCGTCACGATAATTCGCCGATCCTGTCGGGATTTGACCGCACAAGAATCCCGTCGGACGTCAGCGTTGGATCAAGCACTCCGCCGGTCAGTCAGCACCCGCAGACAGTCGCTCCGGAAGTTCAGGCGCAGGGACTCGTGATTGCCGACCAGCGTTCGGATGTTTACTCACTGTGCGCCAGTCTGAATTGTCTCTTCGCTGCGGCGACAGACGGAATTAGTGCCGGAGCACGGGAAATCCTGACGCTGGGACTCGCGGATAAAGCGGAAGAACGCACGACTCTTGATGAAATTGATACCGCACTGTCCGAGTTGCTGGGCGACTCCGTCGCGCCACCGCCACCTCCGCCGGCGCGTTTCTGGACGGAAGACCAGACGATTCGTTTTCACGGCGGCGACTATCGCATCGTCGCGAGACTCGGCTCGGGCGGCGTCGGTACGGCATTCAAAGTCGTTCAGATCGACCGTGACACGAAAGAGGAACTCGGAACCTACGTCGCAAAGATCGCGCACGAAGCATCAACGGGGCAACGAATTCTCAGGTCATACGGTCTCGCACGTCCGCGCCTTGGTCGGCACGAGGCTCTCTCGCCGATTCACGAGTTCCCCAGCGAATGGCAGGAGAACCAGTTCGTTGCCTTGCTGGGATGGATTGACGGTACGCCGTTGAGTGAGTTGACCGGTGTATTCGAACTACTGGCCGAAGACCAGAACGAAACGACACCAGAGTCACTTGCCATTCGATGGTTACGGTTGATCTGCGAAGCCCTGGACGTGCTGCATCGCGGTGGACTGACTCACGGGGACGTCAGTCCTCGCAACTTGATTGTTTCCGGGGCCGGCCTCGTTCTGACGGACTACGATTTCGTGACTCGGATCGGTGAACCACCAATGGCACCGGGAACGATTAATTACTGTTCCATCGAGCGCTCCAGCAAGCGACCGTCCACGGCGTCGGACGACCTGTACTCGCTGGCGGCCAGTTTCTTTCACGTGTTATCCGACAAGGAACCGTTTCGGCACGGCGGTACGATCTCGAAAGAACAAGGCTTGAACTGGGAAGGCATTGACTGTTCGCAGTACGCGATCCTGCGTGATGTTCTGGATGCCGCAACGCATCCAGATCTGACACAACGATTCACCACAGCCGCAGAAATGCTCAAGGCACTTGCTCGACACCCAGATCACGTTTCCGCAGACGGCCCGCCAACTTCCTCTGACTCGGCAACATTTGAAACAAAGCCCTCATCCGATCAATCCGACAGCGTTCCAGACACATCAGCCACGACGGCACCGACTGATTCTCCACCTTCAACGACATCGACCACATCCGTTCCCGCACCAACGAAGCTTAGTGAGCAGCATGTTCCTTGGCTCAAGTCTCTGCTTCAGTCTTATCCGGGATCGCGGTGGGGAAATCAGGAGACGCGCGGGCTGGATTCTGAGTTCGCTAAAGAAACCTACGTTACGACGCCGCTGGAAGATTCGCTGTTGGAAGCGATTGAACAGCGAGAAGTGCGTTTGATCATACTTTGCGGCAATGCCGGCGATGGCAAAACGGCATTGCTCCAGCATCTTGCTCAGGAACTCGGGCTGGGGCGGCATTCCTCGTCAGAACGGATCCTTGAAGGGCGCGTGAAGAATGGCCCTCGCGTACGAATGAATCTGGACGGATCGGCCGCGTGGCAGGGCAAGTCGGCGGACGAACTGCTGGACGATTTTCTGGGACCTTTCCAGAATGGTGCTCCAAAGGACGACATCGTGCATCTTCTGGCGGTCAACGATGGCCGACTCCTGGAATGGCTGGAAGGTGTCGAAGACCGATTGGGTCGCGAAACGGCGCTCACAACAGCGCTGTACCAACTGCTGCAGCCGGATTACGGAGAATCCGACGCATCACACATCCGCTTCATTAGTCTCAACGAACGTTCGTTGGTCGGTGGCATCCCCGGCGATCACAGCAGCATCAACACAGCGTTTCTCGATATGCTGATCGATCAACTGTACGGCACATCGGACGTCGAAGAAACCTGGACACCCTGCCTGTCGTGTTCCGCGAAAGAGCGATGTCGAGTGTTTGAAGCGGGACGATTATTCGGCCCCGCAAAGTTTCCGGCAGCTCAACCATCGGATGTCCGGAAGCACGCCAGACAACGTTTGTTTGAGGCACTCCAGGCGGTTCATCTGCGTGGCGAAACTCATATTACCGTGCGGGAACTACGTGCGGCACTCGTGTATATCCTGTTTGGAGTTCACTACTGCGACGATTATCACGAGGGAGTTGACGCGACGCTGCCATTCTGGGACCGAGCGTTCGCCGCCGACTCACCGTCTCGTCAGGGTGAGGTTCTGCGAGAACTGGCAAGGTTTGATCCGGCACTCGAAGCCAATCCTCAGGTCGATCGATACCTGCTGAGCCGGCCCGTCACCGACAGTTCGAGAACCGTGCCTCACTTCGAGGGCCTGTTGCTGGAATCCGCCCGGCGTCGGGCGTTTTTTGAATGGAGTCCCGACGATATAGAAAAGATCGCGGGCGACATCGAGGCACTTGGCCTGGCTCGTGGACGGCACGTGAAGATGTTCCGCGACCTTCCCCTGGCGCAAAAGGCGGAGGAACTCGATAACGTGGCGGCGAGCCTGTGCGCGGGAATATCTCGATTGGAAGACCTTCCGCCGGAGGCGCTGGATCGTGAGGGAGTTGTTCCTCTGCGGATCACACCACGAACTCCCACAGAAACAGCATTCTGGGTGGAAAAGCCACTGGCCAGCTTCCGACTGGAAGCCGATCTGCCTCCTGAAGCTGCCGGAATCGAACGCCTGCACCGTCAGGTGAATCTGGTCTATCAGTATCGTGATGGTCAGGAAGAACGATTGCGGCTGGGTGCCGAGCTGTTTCACCTGCTGCTCGAACTGGCAGACGGTTATCAACTGGGCGATGTGTCCACAGACGACACATTCTCTCACCTTTCGATTTTCGTCCAGCGCCTTGTGCGGGAAGACGAACGCAGGCTCCTCGCCTGGAACCC
>CAZHET010000463.1:0-5274 GCA_964531585.1 uncultured Planctomycetaceae bacterium
TGCGATGTGGCTTTGCAACATGCACCGAGGATTCATCGCCGTTTTGTTGCTGGCCTGTACGGGGCCGGTGCATGCCCAGTCGGCGGGCAGGCATGAACCGGGACGCGGATCGCTCGACCGGCAGCTTCGCAGACTTCTTGAACGGCAAAATGTCGGGCCGCTCGATCCGGGGCCGGCTCAGGATTCGGCACAGGCGGAACTGGGTCGGGCGCTGTTCTTCGACTGGGAACTGAGCGGTAACCGCGACATCTCCTGCGCCACGTGCCATCATCCCACGCTGGCGACGGGGGACGAGCTGTCTCTGCCCATCGGCACCGGAGCAACGGTTCCCGGAGCGCTCGGGCCGCAGCGGAAAATCGGGGCAGGGCGCGAATTCGTGCCGCGAAATGCTCCGGAAGTCTTTAATCGCGGTTCGTCTGAGTGGTTCTCACAGTTCTGGGACAGTCGGTTAGTGGCCATCGGCGGGGAATTCATCAGCCCGGCCGGTGACGATCTTCCTCCGGGACTGCCCAATTTAGTTGCGGTTCAGGCGATGTTTCCGGTGACCTCGCGAGACGAAATGCGCGGCCGCGCAGGTGACGTCGGAACAACCGGCCAGCTCAATGAGCTGGCGCTGATCCCGGACGACGATTTTCCCGCCATGTGGGACGCACTGATGACGCGGCTGCTGGCGATTCCCGGCTACCGCGATCTGTTTTCGGCCGCTTACCCAGGAGTGGAATCGCAGGACCTTGGCTTTGAACACGCCGCGAACGCAATTGGCGCATTCGAGATCAGAGGGTTCACATTCCTGGACAGTCCGTGGGACCGGTACGTGGCCGGCGACGATTCGGCGTTGACGACGACCGAAAAACGCGGAGCACTGCTGTTCTACGGCCGAGCCAGGTGCTCACGTTGCCATTCCGGAGCATTGCTGACTGACCAGAAGCACTACAACATCGGCGTTCCGCAGCTTGGACCGGGAAAAGGTGCCGAGGCTCCACTGGATCACGGTCGCGGGCGAGAGACCGGCCGGCGAGTCGACCGTTTCCGGTTTCGCACGCCTCCGCTGAGAAACTGTGAAGTCACCGCGCCCTACATGCACAACGGGGCGTACACCGATATCGAGTCAGTGATCCGTCATCATTCGCAACCGCTGATTTCGCTGCTGCTGTATAACCCGGACGAGCACATCGACCAGACGGAAATTCGCGATACGTGGTCATTTCGGAATCAGATCGAAGTGCTGTTCAGCATCGACCGCGGGAAGCTTCCCTTTTTTCTGTCCGATCGGGATGTGCGGCAACTGGCCGGCTTTCTGAGAACGCTGACTGCCCCGAATCTGCAGGAACGGCTTCAGTCGACCATACCCGAGTCCGTCCCCAGCGGCCTGCCGCTGGATGGCCAGTAGAAAACGCTGTCTCCGGGGGTCTTGCCGCTCGGCATCCGGTATGAGCACGCGCCGAAATGTCATGCACCCACTGGCCGATCATGCGGAATCAAGCTACCCGCGGGCCACGAAGCATTCACGGCCTTCGGTGCAGGCGTTGCGGTCGACGAGCTGGTTGTCCGGTCCCATCACGTGCTGGGACTTGTTACACCAGCAGTTGAACCGGGTACTGCCTTCTTCCGCTTTGCACTGCGGATCGGGGTTGCCGGTGACATAGATCGCCTTGCTGCGCAGGTTCATGCAGACCGGCAGCAGTGACGTCGGCTGTCCCTCAAACTTGCGTTGGTATGACATCGTTGGCTTTCCTGAATAAGAACAGTGTCAGGCGTGCGCGGCAGGCTGTGGGCGATTACTGCACCGCACGAACAAGGACCGTCTGAGCGACGCTACGTGAGGTTGGTGGCCTCAATTTTCTCGTACGACTTGCTGGGCACCGGGAAGTCGAGCCCGCCGGTTTCCATGCCGGCTGCTCTCAGGACCGCCCGTTTGACGGCGACCTGAGCCAATTGAACTTTGTACTCATTCTGGCTCAGCGGCATGGCGTCTTTCACGGCGGCCAGACCGGCGGCTGCCGCGGTGGCTTCGGTAACGGACTTGCCGATCAGAGCCCGGGCGGCTGCGACGGATCTCCACGGCACCGGTGCCACCTGACCAAGCATGATCGAAGCATCGCGGACGGTTCCCAGGACGACATCCAGCGACACGGCTGATGCCGCAAGCGGCTGGTCTGGTCCTTCTCCATGACGCACCTCGTACGCCGCCGTCAGACGATTGCGATTCGGCGGAAGAATGATGTGCGTCACCAGTTGACCGCGCCGCAGCACGTTTTCCGATTCGCCTTCAAACGACGGCGTGCGGTAGAGTTCTTCCAGTTTCAGGAACTGCTCGGACTCGTCATCAGGGCCGATCACGCGGACCTTGGCACCAAGTGCAATCAGGGCGGGGGCCAGGCGGGACGCATTGACAAACTTCGCTGCTCCGCGATTGCCGAGAATTGCGTGGTAGCGATTATCACCGGCAATGACTCGCCTGCCGGCATCGGCCAGCAGACCGTGGCCGTTGCGGAAGTACCAGCACATCGGACGGCGAAGCATTTCGCCAACCAGAGTGCCCTGAGCCTGCAACTGCACGCTGCTGATTCCCTGAATGACCTGTTTCACCGACGGAAACAGATCTGTCTGCCGGGCATCCAGAAACTCGTCCAGCCTGACCGTGGCTCCAACCCACAGGTTACCGTCGTCATCGGAATCGATCTGCCGCAGCGACTCGATTTCGCAGATGTTGACGACTCGGTCTGGCGTGACCACCATCCGTTTCATCAGGCCGACGAGGTCGGTTCCACCGGCAAGGACGGCTGACTGAACGGTGTCGTCGGCCAGCAGTTCAACGGCCTCAGATTCTGTGACCGGCTGAGCGTACTCGAAATTCTTCATGGCGTTTAACCTTTCGCAGTTCGGAGTGCATCAAGCACGCGTTTGGGAGTAGCGGGCAGAACAGGAACGCGGACGCCGGTGGCGTTGCAGATCGCGTTGGAAATGGCAGCCGCACCGCTGATGGCCGGTGGTTCGCCGAGTCCGATCACGCCGCGAGCGCGTTCACTTTCCGGTTCGTGAAGATGGACGACAAGTTCGCCGACGTCACCAAGGCGTGGCAGGCGATACGAGTCCAGTTCGCTGTTCACGAAGACACCGGTTTCGGGATCGCAGATTCGCTGTTCGAACAACCCCGCCGCGATGCTCATGATCAGCGCGCCGTAAATCTGACTTTCCGCGGTCTTGCGGTTGATAATCAGGCCCATGTCCTGAACCGCCACCATTTTGCGAATCTTCACGACGCCGGTGTCCGTATCGACGGCCACGTGAGCCATCTGGACGCCCGCGACGTTCGCACTGGAAAGCTTGCTGTCGGCACCACGCTGGTAGGTGGAATTCACCTCCAGCGGCTTGATGCCGATCAGGCTGCACGCTTCCTTCCAGGAGAGGCTCTTGCCACCGTAACCGGCCACAGAAATCCGGCCGTTGGCGGCTTCGAGCTGATCGGCGGAAACCTCCAGCTTCTTCGCAGCCAGTTCCAGAATCTGAGCCAGCGCGTCCTGAGCGGCTCGACGGTGCGATTCGCTGACTGCACCGACGGTTGTACTGCCTCCGGATGCTCCGCTGAACGGGTACGTCGAACTGCCAATGTTGACCTTGACCGCCTCCAGAGGCAGACCGAACGTTTCTGCGATGATCATGCCGCAGACGGTGCGGGTACCCGTCCCGATATCCTGAGTTCCGCAGTACGATTCGACACCGCCGTCCGGGTGAATCTTCAGCAGACAGTTCGAGCTGTTGGCGGTCCCGGACCACTTGTGCAGACCGATGCCAAGTCCTTCAACAACGCTGCCGTGCCTGTTGCCCTTGCCATGCGGGTGCCACAGTTCCCGCCAGCCGATAATGTCCGCGGCGATCCGCAGTTGTTCGGCGTAGACAGAAGCCTTCTCGGGCGTGTCGATGTTCTGCAGGTTTCTCAGAAAAATGTCCAGGCTGTCGGCCTGCATCTTCGCAGCGAGATCATCGAAAGCAGTGTGCGTCAGCGCACACGCCTGCGGATGATTGGGGGCTCGCCACGCCACCGCGGGTTCGTTATTGGTGATAATGCCGGTCGCCTTGCGACGCACGTTCTTCGGTTTGAACACATAGGGAAAATTGCCGACGGAGACGGTGCTGCCGTCGTAGCCGGAAGTTCCCCAGTGCTGCGAATCCCACACGGTGACCACGCCGCTCTCGTCCGCGCCGAGCTTCACCTTGATAAACCCGGAGGGCCGGCTGCCGCCGATCTTCAGTTCCTGATCGCGTGACAGCAGGAACTTGACCGGGCGACCGGTTTCTTTAGCAATCTGAGCGGCCGCAATGCCCCAGTAGTTCGGCTGAAATTTGCTGCCGAAGCCGCCGCCGATGTAGTCGCAGTGCACATCGACATCATCCGCGGTGATCCCCAGACCACCGGCGAAACCGTCGTCGGTCTGCGACACGTTTTGAGTCGACAGATGAGCCTTCAGCCTGTTGCCTTCCCACTGCAGCGTGCTGCCGTGTGGTTCCAGGCAGCAGTGAGTAATCACATCAATGCCGTATTCGCCTTCGACGACATACTTCGCCGTGTCGAACAGTTCCTGAATTTTGTTGTTTTCCCATTCCTCTTCATCGTCGTCATCACCGGGTTCGCCCAGCGCTTCGTCCAGTTCGATGCCGCCACCGGCCGGCTTGGTGCGACCTTTCGCCTCGGCGGCCTGCAGATCGGATTCCGTGACGAAAACGTCAAGCAGTTCGTACTTGACCTTCAGTTTGGAAACGCCCTCAGCGGCGGCAGCTTCCGATTCGGCAGCGACAGCGACCAGCAGCTGGCCGTCCGTCTGAATTTCAATCGGGTCTTCGCCGGCTTTTGGAGCATTCAGGAAATGGACGTGGACGACGCCCGGCACCTTCTGAGTTTCGGATGCGTCGACTGAAACAACTTTGCAGTGAGAATGCGGACAGCCGAGAGCCCTGACGATCAGTTGCTTCGGCAGATTCACATCGTACGTGTACTTCGCGGTGCCGGTTGCCTTCTCAGGACCGTCGAGTCGGTTGACTCGCTTGCCGATCAGCCGTGACTTATGGTTTTCGGGCCACTGGTATTGCACTTCAGCCATGTCAGTTTCCTTTCACAAGCGAGGTCGCGGCCTGAATGATGTTCGCATACGTCCCGCAGCGGCAGATGTTTCCGTTCAGGCCGCTGCGAATCTCTTCATCTGTCGCGTTCGGGTGTTTGTTCAGGAATGCACGAACAGCGATAACGAAACCCGGAGTGCAGAAGCCGCACTGCTG
>CAZHET010000464.1:0-5267 GCA_964531585.1 uncultured Planctomycetaceae bacterium
CGGCGGATTCAAAGGATCTCTATTTCGAATCGGGTTTTGTCCACATGACGAACGCGCCGATTGCCATGATCGCCGCAGCGATTGAACACACGAAGACCACGGCGTCCGGAAACGTCACGCTCGGAGCAGAAATTCCCAGGATCGGTGACAGGCGTGCGATCAATGCCGTCAGCGTGCCAACACCGAAGGCGGCAAGCGCCGCGATGCCGACCGCTGTAAGTGCTTCGCCCGCGATGACTCCCGATGAGAACAGGACGCCACGGTGCAGTGTTCTGTCGTGTTCTTCTTCCGGCCGGCCACGACTGTAGTAGTGAGCGATCAGGCCGCCGATCAGGATGGGCATTGCCAATCCGAACGGCAGATACATTCCCACGGCAATCGGCATCAGATGGGCTCGGAAACGAATTCGGCTGTGCTTCAGAACTTCGTCGAGGATCAAAATCACAACGCCCAGTCCTGCGCCGATGCCCACCAGTTTCCACGGCAGGGTACCTTCCCCGGAAAATCCTTTCGCCAGACTCGCGAACAACTGCGCCTGGGGCGCGGACAGTTCATCTCCCCCGATGCCGCCGGGCGTGTTTTCGTGCAGCAGAGTCAGTACCGGAGCCATCACGAACGCAGCGATGATGACTCCCAGAATCTGCATGATCTGCTGGCGATAAGGAGCGGCTCCGACCATGGAACCGGTTTTCAGATCGTTGCAGACATCACCACTGGTGCAGGCGACGCAGCAGACGATCGCCGCGATCCCCAGCGTGGCTACCATCGCGTCCATACCCGTGAAGCGAAACAGCCACATCAGTCCGCCAGCCACAAGCACGGCAGTGATTGTCATGCCTGACACCGGGCTATTCGAGTTGCCAACGAGGCCAACAATGTAGCTGGCGACTGCTGTGAAGAAGAACCCCATCACCAGCATGATGGCCGTCGACAGCATGGTGATACCGCCACTTTGAGTGAACGAGTAATTCACATACGCCAGCCCGGCTGCACACGTCAGCCCCAGCACCAGAATCACCGATGACGGAATGTCTCGGCCTGAACTGTCGTCGGTGGTCGTTCCCGTGAATCCGTCAAACAGGTGGCCGATGGCTGCGAGCAGTCCCCTGCGAACGGAAATCAGCGAACTGAAACCGCCGACGACCATCGCCCCGACTCCGACGTAGCGCATCTGACTTTTCCACATCCCGTACGCCTGGTCAACCGGAGACTCCGCTTCCGCGCTGAAGTCTGCTCCTCCGAGCAACGGAATGCCGATCAGCCACGACATCGCGCCACCCAGAAAGATCAGAATGGCGACGTTCAGCCGGACGATGAATCCGACGGAAATCAGCATCGGTGACAAATCGCCGCCGAAGTAGAAAATCCGGGAACCAACAACCCGTGCGGTTTCCAGGTTTCCGCTGATGAGTCCCAGGAAGCTGCCAGCCACTTTAAAGGCTGCTCCCAGCAGCCCGCCCACAACAAGGCTTCGCCCCGCGCCGCTGGTCGAATCTTCGCCGGCGGTCAGCACCGCCGCGCAGGCGACTCCTTCGGGATACGCCAGCTCGTCGTTGCCAATGACAAACACCTTCCGCATCGGAATCATGAACAGGATTCCCAGCAGGCCGCCCGTGATTGCAATGATCGTGATTGTCCAGTAGTCAAAGTGTTGCCAGTAGCCGATCAGAATCATGGCGGGCATGGTGAAAATGATTCCGGCCGCCAGCGATTCTCCCGCCGACGCGCAGGTCTGAACCTGGTTGGCTTCGAGAATGCTGGAATTCCTGAACAGCAGCCGGAACAGCAGCATCGCCATCACAGCCGCCGGGATCGACGCGGAGACCGTCATGCCGGCTTTCAAACCGACATAAACATTGGCCGCGCCCATCACGACAGACAGGATCAGCCCAAGGACGATCACACGCAAAGTGAGTTCGGGTTTCGCGGAAGCGGGATTCGCGGCGAAATCCGGTGTCGAAGCGGAATCAGGATCACCAACGGCCATGTTGCAAACTCCAGAACGCTGACCAACGGGAAGCAAGCGCGTGAACCTTATCGACACATTCACGACGCTGCGAGTGAACGTGCTGCGTGATCCCGACGATTTGCGCGCCACCAGAGCCTCCCTGACGGGCGTTGTTGCGATCCCATTTGTTCGTGGGCGGCGACCTGGCTAATCTAAGCCGGGCAATGGGAGAGTGAGCGCTGGCACTGATGCTGTCGCGCGTCGCGCATGCACGTTCCCACGGGCCACAGGCGGAAACCCGGAATCGCCATGCGACAATCGCTGACACAGCATCGCAGCCAGTGATGAAGCGGATCAGGCGATGTTAGAGGACCGAGTCAATGAATGAACCACGCTCCACCGTCACGATCGAACGGGTCGACATGGGAACCGGGTGGGCCTGTTTTCAAGCGGCGGAGAATCAGCCGTTGCCGGAACATCTGTCGAGATGGCTGAACCGGAACTTCAGCGAGTGGCTGGATCGACATCCCGAGTTTCGCGTGCGAGCCACGCTGCCCATTGTTGACGACGGACAGACCGTCGCGATTCATGTCTGGTATGACTGACAGCAGTTCGCGGGAATCTGACTCTCTTAGGCGGTCCGCCAGGTCCGCAGGACCGGCCACGCCGCCTTTATCCTACCGCTTCCTGCGTCGCGTGGTCCGGCCGCCCTTTTCGCCAGACTTAGCGACCGATGTTTTGCTTGCGGCTCTTCGCCCCTGCGATGCGTTTTTTTTCTTCGGCCGTGCCGAAGACGACGTTGGCCGTTGCTTCGCCGGTGACGCCTGCCGACCGCGAGCGGCTTCAGGCTTTGGAGGCTGCTTGTCCGACAGCCGCAGGTCGAGCTGGCGGCGGTCGATGTCAACTCGTGCGATCACGACGCGGACCAGGTCACCCAGTCGATACTGCTTCTTTGTCCGGTCGCCGGTGAGCGTTCGCGACGCCTGTTCGTACGTGTAGAAATCATCAGCCAGCGCACTGATGTGAATCAGCCCCTCTGCCGGAATGCTGACTCCCTGGCAGAACATGCCGAAGCTTTCGACTCCCGTGACGAATGCGTCCATTTCTTCCCCGACGCGCGTGGACATGTACCGCAACAGCTTGATCTTCTTAAGCTCACGTTCGGCGCGTTCGGCCCGGCGTTCGGTCAGTGAGCAGTGTTTTCCCAGCTGCACCAGTTCGGCCATGCTGGCCAACGTTGGTTTTTTCCCCGCGGCCAGATCGCCCACGACGCGATGAATTGTCAGGTCCGGAAAGCGCCGAATCGGACTGGTGAAGTGGCAGTAGTCCTCTTCGTTCAATGCGTAGTGGCCCAGATCTTCAGGACTGTATTCGGCCTGTTTCATCGAACGCAGCAAGGCGAAGTTTATTGCCCGTTGTTCCGGTTTGCCTTCGACATCATGAATCACCTGCTGGATATCTTTTCGGCTTTGAAACTTCTCCAGGTCGTAACCCAGACCACCGCAGAATTCCTGAAAATTCTTCAGCCGCAGCTCGTCCGGGTATCCGTGGACGCGCCTCAGAAACGGAATGTCTTTCGATGCCAGGATCTGAGCAACCGCGACGTTCGCGGCCAGCATGAACTCCTCGATGATTTCGTGGCTTTCATCGTGGTGCCGTTCGTGAGCACCGATGACGTTGCCATCGTCGTCGAAATCGATTTCGATCTCCGGAATGCCCATCTGCAGCGCTCCGGCTTCGAAGCGGTTCTTTCTCAGCAGCATCGCCAGTTCATGCATGCGCAGCAGAAGCTGGACAACTTTTGTACCTGTCTCGGCGGCGTGCTGCTTTGGAGTCCTGATGATCGGCATCACCTGTTCGTAGGCGAAACGCTTTGACACTTTGATGACCGTGTTGGCCAGTTCGGCTCCCTGCGGTCGGCCCTGTTTGTCGAACTCGATGAACACGCTTTTCGTGTAACGAACCTGGCCTTCCTGAAGACTTGCCAGGCCGTTGCTGATGATCTCCGGCAACATCGGAATCACGTGTCGCGGCAGGTAGACGCTGGTCCCTCGATCGCGGCCTTCCTTTTCCAGCGCACTCCCGGGCGTGACGAAATGAGCCACGTCGGCAATATGAACTCCCAGTTGCCAGTGCCCGCGTTTGTCGCGTCGCAGCGAAATGGCGTCGTCGAAATCGCGGGCCGTCGCGGGGTCGATCGTGACAATGTTTTCGCGCGTCAGATCCAGACGCCCATTGAGGTTCGATTCGCTGAAGCGGTCGGCCTGCACACGAGCATCGTCGAGAGCGGCTTCGCTGAATTCGTGCGGCAGACCCAGACTGTGAACGACGGTCATTGTATCGACACCGGGGTCACCGCGATGGCCGAGAACTTCCGTCAGCACGGCTTCGCCAGCCTGGTCGGCGGTCGGAAACCGCAGCATTTCAATGACAACTTTGTCGTCAGCTTTGGCTCCCTTCGCGCCAGGATCGCCGACGTGGATCGATTTGTGGAACGTGTCACCGTCGACGCGGACATGCCCCTGACCGCGTTTTTCGTAGTACGTGCCGACGAAGACGTGGTTCGCTCGTTCAACCACGCTTTCCACGGTTCCGCACCGCTGGCCTCCGGAGCGGCGTTTGCTGGTGAGCCGTACCAGAACTTCGTCGCCGGTGTGAGCGTCTTTCAGATCGCGCGCGTCGATGTAAACGTCTTTGCCGCCAAGTTCCGCGGACGTTTCGTGAGGAATCAGGAAGGCGGAGCCGCTGCTGATCTTCTTGACGACACCGGTGACGAAGCCCTCGGCCGTCTTGAGTTGCAGGCGCCCTTTTTTCCCTTCACGAATGCGTCCGGCCTGCACAAGTTCGTCGACGGCGGCCTGAAATTTCGAAGCGCCTTTCTTCCCGATCCCCAGCTTCTTCGACAGCGCGCTGACGTCGATCGGCCGGTAGTTGGGTTCGGAAAGGAACGCAATGATCTGGTCTTCGTGTTTATTCACGCTGCCTGCCCCCTGCCCCGACGGGGGCTGTAATTGTGTGTGACTCGGCGTTGCTTCCGATCGTGGATCGAGCAGATGAAGTCGTGCAAAATCAGGAAACCAGCGGGCTTGCCCCGGTTGGTTTCATGCCGCTGCACTACTTCTCCAGAAGCCGCAACACTCGATTGTGTCCCGTATCGACCACATAAAGCTGGCCGCGTTCCACGCAGACTCCGTGTGGATGCAGCAATCCGATGCGTTTGTCGCCGTGACCCCGACCGAGAACGGTCGAGACAATTTTCGCCTTTGGGTCATATTTGCGAATCGCTTCGTTCTGATCATCGGCCACGTAAACATTGTCG
>CAZHET010000465.1:0-4605 GCA_964531585.1 uncultured Planctomycetaceae bacterium
GTACGATGGCCTTCCAGGGCCGTCGATGCAGTCCCGACGACGGCCCTGGAAGGCCATCGTACGGAGCACCACGGGAAAGAACTCACATGCCACTCGACTAACGAGTCGGGAGTCGGGGTTGCCTCACACGAAAACGCGAATGCGCGATGGCGACGGGAGACTTGCTGCGTTCTTCGACTCTGCTCACGGCGCGATGTCAGGTCACTCGCTCACGTCTGCGTCACTCACGTCTGCGTCACTCGCGTCTGCGTTACTCGCAACTTCCTGTGTCGCAAGTCCCCCACCAGCAACTCCGTCACCTGCGACTTCCGTAAGTTGCTTGTCCAGCATCATGATCTTCTGCCAGATTTTGCGGCTCATGCCGTTCGTCAGCGTTTCGATATCGTTCACGGCACCCACAACAACGGAATCCGGCAGGCTCTGAGCGTACAGCGCAGCCAGTTTGCCGATCAGCGCCAGCATCTCACTGCAGTAATCCAGATAGCGAGTCAGTTCGAACGGCGTCAGTGTTCGCCGCGGCGATGACTTCGTTCGCGTCGAAGACGAACCGAGAATCTGGTTCGGGTCTTTCGTCAATTGATGCATGTCGATCACATGAGCCATCGCTCGCAGGCCGTGCAGCACGCTGAGTGCTCGTGTTCGCTTGATACGGACTTCCATCGTAAACAGAAACAGCAGCGCTGCTCCGATCAGCACGATCTCGTTGGTTGCCGCTTCAGTCACCTGCACGAGATCTGCGATTCCGAACGAGTCGTTCCGGCTGGCAATAACACTGCCGAAAATCAGGGCGATCAGGCCGATTCCCAGAACAGCCACCACTGCGACACTGCAGCGAATCAGAGTGTTGGGTCGTGAGATCCACTCGATGCGTTTGCGAATCTCGCCGGCAAGATCCGACAGTTCGCTGCACACTGCCCGCAGACTCGAATCGGGAAACCGCTCACCCACCCGACTTCGCAGAGTGTGAATCGTCTCGATCGTCCGCTCGACATCCAGTTCGCGATACATGGCGAGTCTCAAACACAAGTCACAAACAACAAACAACAAACAGTGAATACCAATTCACAATTCAAAATTCAGGAACGCCCGAATGTCCGCGCCGGGCAGATTCACGCTGCTGAGCTTCGGGCCTTCGTAGTCCAGCAGCTCATATTCTGCGAATGGTGAAGTCGCTCCTGCGGACGTCGACTGACCTCGAAAAACCGGGTCCGCAAACAGCAACGATTCGATCTCCGTCTGTGCGGCGTTCAGTTGGACCACTGACGCCAGAGAACGATCGAAGTACACCGCGGGACTTACCGAAACCGGAACAATTGTCGGATTCCCGCGATCCCGCAGCGGAAACTCCACCTGCAGGTTTTCCGCTGACCAGACTTGCGCGGACGACACAAACCGCACCAGCCCGATGCCGACTGCCAGCACCGACTCACCGCTGCTGCACCGCACCAGCACGCCCGGAGCCGCCTCGTCGCCTGACAGCAGCACATCCAGAAAGCTGTCGCCGGAAACCTGCGAAACGCGAGTCAGTTCGTACGAGAGGGCCGCGCCTTCGGCATCGTCCACATCGCAGCGAATCGCCGCCCGGCCAGTGTTCACCAACACGTTGTTCAGCTGGCATCGGTCTGCCGGAGTCTTCAAAAACAGTCCCCACCCCGAACCTGTCAGCACGCAGTCGGCGAGTTCCAGGGAAGTCGCTGCGGTCGCGGAGTTGGTTGTGGAGGGCTGCCAAACCACACAAGTCGCAGTCTTGTGCCGGTTGCCATTGCGAAGCAGGCAGCCCGCCACAACCACCTCAGCGGCAGTGACATCCAGCAGCGCATCCGGGAGGGCAGTGCCAGGCGCAACGGCATCCATCCGACGCCGCACTTCGATGTTTCGCAGCGAGACCTGGTCAGCCTGCAGGTGCCAGGATGCTGCTGTGTCGACTTCCACGACGGCGGGCTTCGCATCACTGCACTCGATGCGAAGACTGCCCCGCCCGGTCAGCGTGGTTGCTCGATACGGTATTCCTGCCTGCAGGCGAATGATTCCCGCGGCGTTGGCGATTGGCAGCGGTCGCATACCGTTCACCAGCGGCGGCTCAGATTGTGTCACGTTCTCAACGCGAGGTGCAGTCGCGACTGTCTGGGACGCGACATTCTCAGCAGCGACGTGGTCCGGATGTTTTGTCTCCGCCACGTGTGGCCCGAGGCGCAGCGTTTTCGGAATTACACCGCGTTCGATGCCGACGAAGACCGCCAGCACCACCATCAGCGCTGCGGCAGCCGTGGTTGCCAGCCGACGTCGCATCGCCAGGCGGCGTCGTGAGGCCGGAGACCGTAGCTGCTGCCGGCGATCGGGCAGGCGCTGCAGCAGTCGGCGAGTGCGCGAGTGACCTTTTCCGCTGCACGCCGACCAGTTTCGCAGAGCTTCCGCGGCCGTTGCCGGACGTAGTTCAGGGCTGCGGCGAGTCAGACTTTGAATGCAGCGGGCGACCTGGTCCGGACAGTCAGGCACCAGCGTTCGCACGTCGTCGACGTCACGTTCCTGCGACTTCAGCAGCCGCGTCAGTGCATCCGTGGACAGGAACGCCGACCGCGAAGTCAGCATCTGCCACAGGACACAGCCAACCGAATACAGTTCGCTGCGGCTGTCCGGGGGGCGAGCTGTGCCGGCCAGTTCCGGAGCCGTGAACTCCACGTTTCGCAGCAGCAGGTCCGTTCGAAAACTGATCGACGGTCGCAGCACCCGTGCCACGAAGGGATCAACCAGCACGGCCTGTCCGTTCGGACGAAGTCGGATGTTGCGAAGGGAGATATCGCCGTGAACGAGTTTCAGACCTTCCAGCCACTGAACAGCGGCCAGCAGGTCACGACCGATCTCCACCACCGCCGGCCACGGCATCCGGCCGCCTCGCACCAACAGCTCATCGAGTCGCCAGCCGTGAACATACGAACTGATCAGCCAGAGCTTGTTTTCAGCGCCTTCGTGCGGAAACACCTGCGTCGGCAGCTCCAGAGACGCCGGCGCTCCGCGACGATTTCTGTCCAGCGTTTCGACGATGTCTTCCAGCCAGGTCAACCGCCATTGCTGCGAGTCTGGTGCTTCGCCGGTTCGCTCGTCTGTAAGCTCCAGTGCCTGATGGCTGCCCGGTCTCGGAGTGTAGTCCTCAGCGACTTCCCGCAGCGCCACCAGCCGGTCGCCGGTAACAGACCGTCCGAGAAATGTCTCCTGTCCCAGCGGTTCCAGCAGGCGGTAGCCTCCCTGATGCAGTCGCTCAGGATGTGCCGACTGTAGCGTGGATGCCTGCCACGGTGTCAGAATTCGTCGCTGCACCAGCGCGTCCAGCCAGACCGAATCGAAATCCGGCAGATCGTGGCACAGGCGCCGGACGATCGGTTCGCAGGCGTCAATATCCTGCCGCGAACAAAGCTGAGATTCGATAAGCTGGTGGACCAGGTTGTCAGACGGTGAGGGCATCCGTGCGCCGATGAGGCCGATGAGTAAGAACGCCTGACAAAACCTGGACTCGCTGCCGGACAAAGCACAAATCGCATGGAATTATGGACTTGCGAGGTTGCCTGTCCCGGTTTTGTTAGGGCCTCTAAGAAAGAATCCGCGTGATTCTTCCGGAATCGGCGAAATCGGGCAAGACCCAATGCGTCAGCGCTGGCGGATCAGAAACCAGCGGCTGCCGTCTGCTGCGTCGGTGATGAACAAGTCCCGGTCGACACTGCCGGTTGCCTGAGCAGCGTCAACGACCAGTTCCCGTGTCCGGCCGTGGTCACTGACGGCCTGGTACGTTCCTGCCGAGATCCCCGCTGGCAGCGCGAAGGGCAAGGTTCGCTCGCTTCGGGCCACGGCACTGCCTGAATGGCCCGGCCTTACTGCAGCCGAGCCGGTTTGCAGCGTCGTCGCCCGGTAGGGAAGACCGGGCTCACTGAGCATGCGGGCAACGCCGGACGCTCGCGACTCATCGCGTCTGGCGACGGCAGCCTCCATCGCGGCCTGGTCTCCGTTCCATGCGGCCATGAACAGGCCAGTGACAAGAGCCAGCAGGAAGACGCGAGCATTCATTGGAAAAGTTTCCCGATCTCACAGGACAGTGAACCCTGGAAGTTTGTATCGACGCGCCGGGATCGGTCGGTCAGTCAAATCTCGCAACGCTTCGGCCGGATCTGCCACTAAGTATCGGCGATGCGGTCGAGTCCGGTTGTACTGTTCCTGCGTTTGAACCAGCGCAGGGAAAACTTCCGCCACGAATTCCCTCAGTGTCACTGATGAGTCGAACAGCCTGAGGATTTGATGAAATTGCCGCAGGTGTGTTCAGGTGGTCATGCTCCAGCAAACGGAACCCAGGTAATTTCAGCCAGTGCCGCCAGATTCAACGAAAAGCGCTCGACGCGACGCCGCTCGACACCAAGGCAGGCCCTCGGGCTGTCATTCAATCTTTCGCCACTGGACACGACGGCCCGGAACGGCCGCCGTCTCCGCAGACGGATGCTGTACGGGTGACGGATACGCTCGCGGCTGCGGCGGCTGAGCCTGCGGAGCCTGCGGAGCCTGCGGAGCCTGCTGAGGTGCTGAGTGACTGATGCGACGCACCGGCTGCGCCGATGTGGCGGG
>CAZHET010000465.1:4615-5267 GCA_964531585.1 uncultured Planctomycetaceae bacterium
CGCCGGAACTGGTTCCGACGGCAGCGAATAGTCAGGGACCGGCATCTGGCTTTCGAATGTCGATTCACTTTCCGCAGGCACACCATAGTATGGCTGTTCATAGACGGGTTGCGACGAAGTCGTATCGCCGCACGTGTCGCACTGAGCATAGGTCTCGCCGCAGTCGCTGCACGCCGAGCAGGAACAGCAGGAATGGTCGCTGGGAACGCCGCACGTGTTGACAGCGCCAAAGGTGCTGCCGCCGCCAAATGCCGGCTGGTAGCCCGGACGACTCCATGAGTTGCCTTGACCGGCACACGCGGCCGATCCACGGCCCGGCTGCAGGAACGGCGGCGGCACGAGACACACAAAAGGCGACGGTGAGCAGCGATCTGCAGGGTGTCTCATGCACATCGGCACCGGCATACAGCAGCCAACAAGAGTCGACGCCAGCAGCAGGCCGCAGAAATGCGAAACATGATGTCTCATTGTGTCCGTCCTGATTCTGCGCGCAGAATTTCGCGCATTGCTGAAACAGAAATCGGCTGGTAAGACAGGCAGACTTTAGCGGTTATGCCGGTTGTCGGGGATTTCCGGACGTCCCCAGGAATGACGCGATAGCCCGACTTCCCCAGAAGTGTCGAAATCCGAGGCGGCAGCAAAATTATTTGCC
>CAZHET010000466.1:0-4233 GCA_964531585.1 uncultured Planctomycetaceae bacterium
ATACCAAACAGGCTCATGCCGCCGACCTGCAGCAAGTCTCGACGCCCGATCTGCGGATGATCCTCATTGCGGCAACCATTTCGACGTGATGTCATTTGGAGTCCCCTGTGTTTTCTAGCCGACGAGTTCCGG
The DNA here is from genome assembly GCA_964531585.1 of uncultured Planctomycetaceae bacterium. GTDB lineage: Bacteria > Planctomycetota > Planctomycetia > Planctomycetales > Planctomycetaceae > JAWKUA01. The sequence goes on from CAZHET010000466.1 coordinate 133, forward strand.
AATGACGCGAGCTTCGTAAACATCGGTCAGACGTTCGTCTCGGCTGTTGTGAGTGAAGGTCAGTCGTTCGTGATCGAGGCCCAATTGGTGCAGAATCGTGGCGTGCAGGTCGGCGGTTTGTGTACGCTTCGTGATCGCGCGATAGCCGAAGTCGTCGGTCGCTCCGTAAGCCTGGCCGCCACGAATGCCGCCGCCGGCGAGCCAGACGCTGAAGCCGTAAGGATGATGGTCGCGGCCCTCGATGCCGGGCGTCTTGTTGCTTTCGCGCTGTTCGGCGGCCGGCGTTCGGCCAAACTCGCCGCCCCACAGGATCAACGTGGAATCCAACAGGCCCCGCTGCTTGAGGTCGGTGAGCAACCCGGCGATCGGCAGGTCGGTTTGCTCGCAACAACTGCGAATGCCGGCAACGTTGTTCGCGTGCGTATCCCAGGGCTGCCCGGCCATGAAGATCTGGATGAAGCGGACACCACGCTCGACCAGACGACGAGCCATCAAGCAGCGTTTGCCGTACGAACGCGTCTTGTCCTGATCGAGGCCGTAGAGCTTCTGAGTCGACGCTGTTTCCTGGCTGAGATCGAGCGCATCGGTGGCGGAGAGCTGCATTCGCGCGGCGAGTTCGAAGCTGGCGATGCGGGCATCCAGTTCGAGTTCACCGGGCCGAGCCTGCTGATGCCTGGCGTTCAGCTTCCGCAACAGCTCCATTCGCCCGTGATCAATGTCCGAAACTCGTGCCACCTTCGGCTGGAGATGCAGGATCGGCATTCCCTCGGACCGAATCGCCGTCCCCTGATAAACCGGAGGCAGCCAGCCATTCGACCAGTTTCGAGCACCGTCGACGGGCATTCCTTTCGGATCAGGCAGCGAGACATACGCGGGCAGATTCTGATTCTCCGCTCCAAGTCCGTAAGCGACCCACGATCCGATGTTTGGGCGACCGGATACAGTCAGCCCCGTGTTGGCCATCCAGATCGCTTGCTCGTGATTACGATGCTCGGTGAACATCGAACGAATGACGGCCATGTCGTCCGCGTGCCGGGCGATGCCTGGCAGCACCTCGGAAAAGGCCACCCCGCTTTCGCCATGCCGCGTGAACCTGAACGGGCTGCCGAGAAGATGTGTCGTGCGATTTTCGTCATCAGCGACTTCGCCTGGAGGAGCCTGACCGCTCAGCCGAGTCAGTTCCGGCTTTTCATCTAACAAGTCCACTTGGCTCGGACCTCCGTGCATGAAGAGCTGAATGACTGCCCGTGCCTGCGGTTGATGATGAGTCCGCTTTGCAAGCAAGTCATGGCCCGTTCCCTCCGACGCTGATGCTGCGCGATCGAACTCACCCAGCATCGCGCCAAGAGCAAGCCCACCGAAGCCACAGCCGATGCGCGAGATGACGTCACGTCGACTCACGTGGGATAGGCTTCCTGCCTGTCTTTCTTCCGCTCTTTTCATGGTAGTCCTCTGCATCACATTCACTTTTTTTCCGGATCTCGACAGGCTGGAAGCCTATCCCACTTTAACAATCGGTTCACCTGGTCTGATACCGGCACGCAACCGCAGGCTTGCCGATGACCACTGCCACAGCTCCGGACGATCGACCAGGCCGGCTTTCACCGGATTGTGTTCGATGTAATCGATGATGCGCAGCATTTCGGCTTCGTCCCGAGCCCAATGGTCAAACGTCTCGGTCTGCCAGTATGAGCCTGCCACACCGCGAATTCGATTGCACATCGTTGCAGTATAGCTCTGAATACTGTGTGAGATCATCTCCCGAGGCGTGCGGCGGCGTCCGTCCGCCTGAATCGAACGCTGTACAGCCGTGACAGACCACTGTTCGTCGGGCAGAAACAGCCAATGATGGTGCGTCGGCATAACGACGAACGCCAGCAACTTGTAACGCTCGCCGGCGAAGTGCAGGAACGCGTTCTGCACAATCTCAGCCTGACGCTCATCCTCCAAATGCCGGACGGGGCCGTGCTGATCAAGCAGATCATCAACCATCGCAAACAACAAATTGTGCTTGTGATGTTCCCATTGGTCCACCGACATCTGATCCGGCTTCGAACGTTCTTCGAGCTCCATTCGGTACTGCCGAATCTGCTTCAGCCCGGCCGCAGAAATGCTGCCATCCAGACACGCAGTGATGAAAAAGGGTTTCCCTTCAACATCCCAGTGCGGCAGATGTCTCCGTCGAAAAATGCCGTCGTCGTTCATGGTGTTCTCCGTGGGCTAGGCTTCCAGCCTGTCTGTTTTCACTTTCCTTCTTCCTCTTCCTTCCTTTTTCTCTTCCTTGCTTTTTCTCTTCCTTGCTTTCTATTTTGTCTCCGTTCCTTCTTCTTTCCGTTCAAACCGCTTCTCTATGTCAATTGGTTTTTGCAAGCAGATGAATTCAAGACGACAGGCTGGAAGCCTATCCTACGTCAATCCACGTACACAAACTCATTTGACGCCAGCAGCATGTGACACAGATCGACCAGCGCTTTGCGACGGGCGGCATCCGGCTGCTCACCGCCAGCCGAGTATCGCAACTGCTGTTCGGTCACGAAGTCACTCAACACTTTCAATTCATCTGCGGCCGACTCGCGCGACCAGGCGACGAGTACCGCGAAGGCGATCGGCGCATCGGGTGCTTCTTTCAGCACTCGATCCGCGAATGCCTGTGCATACGCAACCGCATCGTCACTGTTCAGAATGGTCAGCGCCTGTGTTGAAACGGTTGAACGGCTGCGGTGAGTGCAGTTGGTTTCCATCACCGGCTGATCGTGCGCGTGCAGCATGGTCAGCGGATTACCACGCAACACCTGCACATAGATCGACCGACGATAATTGTTTTGGCCGTCGGCGATGTTCACCTCTCCATTTGGACGTCGGGCCACCGGAATCGCGTGACCGAAAACAGATCTGTCGAGCAAACCGGATACGGCCAGCATCGCGTCTCGGAGCGGTTCCGCATCGACTCGCCGCAGACGCTGCCGCCAAAGCAATCGATTGTCCGGATCAACCGTGCTGGCCCGTTCATAACTTGCCGCATCGCTGGTTGAGCGTTGACGGTAGGCACTCGACGTCATGATCAGCCGATGCATGTGTTTGACACTCCAGCCGTTTTCAACGAATTCACGGGCCAGCCAGTCGAGGAGTTGCGGGTGACTCGGCGATGCACCAAGCGTGCCGAAGTCTTCCGGTGTCGAAACGATGCCGTCTCCAAAATGATGCAGCCAGATTCGATTGACCATCACCCGCGTGGTCAATGGGTGATCGGGCTGTGTCAGCCAGCGCGCGAATGCAAGTCGTCGGCCGGACGTTTTCGCGTCCGTCGCGGGCGGAGTCCATTCAAATGCCACCGGCGTTGCCAGCGACGACAATACCCCCGGCTCTACCGGCGGCCCTGGAGTCAATGCGTCACCGCGATGCAACAGTGGCGTCGTTACCGGCCCAGGCTGATCATAGAGGGCTCGCAATTCGTCAAAGTGCGTCCGCTGCTTTTCCTGTATCGCGATTGCCGCGTTTCGCTCTTCAGCCCCGGCCTTGTAATCGGCATAAGTCTCGGGCAACACGGTATCAAGCGTTTTGTCGTCGGGTTGCAGTAACGAAGCGTACTTTTCGGCATACTCTTTCTCGACATCGCTTCGTTGATCCACTGATTTACCAAGCGCCAGCACAACGTCGTTGCGAATGGAGTCCGGGACTGTCGCAAGACGATCGTCGTAAAGTTTCTGTTTGTACTGACTCCGCAAATCCGCCAGCTCTTTCTTCAGCCGCTCGATTTCGGCATCAAGCCTGCCATTTCGTTCCGCCGCAGTTTTCTTCTGGGAAGCCGTAGCGACCAGAATGCGGCGTTCCATCTGCGGAATCCACTGTTTCGGACGGAGCGCCGACATTAAGATCGACTGCATGCGGTAGTATTCAGCTTGCGGAATCGGATCGAACTTGTGGCTGTGACAGCGGGCACACTGAAGCGTGAGTCCCATTGTCGATGAAGCTAAAATCTGCAGTGTGTCGTTAATGGTCGGATAGAAGTATTGTGCGTCAGCGTTCTTGATTGTCGAAAAATCGGGACGGCTGGAATCCGGAGCACAGCGAAGATACCCGGTCGCAGTCACTGCCTCGACA
>CAZHET010000466.1:4243-5258 GCA_964531585.1 uncultured Planctomycetaceae bacterium
CCGATCGAGCGTTTCGTATGCCGTCCAGTAGTCGGTCAGTTCGTCACCCGCAATTTGTTCCTGGAGAAAACGGTCGTAGGGCTTGTCGCTGTTGAACGCTCGGATTACATAGTCACGATAACGGAACGCGAGCGGCAGCGGTCGATCTTCTGACAGCACACCCGCTGAATCCGCATACCCCGCAACATCGAGCCAATGTCTCCCCCAGCGTTCACCGTAGTGCGGACTCTCCAGCAGTCGATCAACCATCTTGTCATAGGCATCGTCATCCTGATCCGCCAGAAACGACCGCACTTCGTCGGGCGATGGCGGCAATCCGATCAGGTCAAACGAAGCACGGCGCAACAGGACTTCGCGACTCGCCACTTCCGACAGACTCAGATCTTTTGCTTCCAGCGCGGCGATGACAAATGAATCGATCGCGTTTCGGACCTGTTCCGCGCGTCGGACAGTCGGCACTGGTGGACGAACAGGCGGACGAAACGCCCAGTGATCGCTTTGCTGACCGTCGAATCCCTGAATCGTCGAATCGGCAGTGTCATCGTTAGCGGCTACGGAGATCGCGCCGTCGTTGATCCACGCGCGGATCAGTCCCTTCTCTTCGGTCGAGAGAGGCGGGCCTCCTTTCGGCATTTTGTCTGAAGCGAGCTTTTCCCAGAGCAGGCTGGACTCAGCGGCTGCGATCCGAATCGCAGGCCCCGTTTCACCACCTCGCAGCAGATCTCGCCGCGTCGTCAGCAGAAGTCCGGCAGCAGGTTCAGCTCCGGCATGACATTTCACACACCGTGCTTTAAAGATGGACAGCACATGGTCTTCGAACGTGATCTTCTCCGCGTCACCTGAAGAATCATCCATGGCGCAAATCGCCGACGATCCGTACCCAAGCAGACTCAGGGCCAGAACCCAGCTCGCAGCAAAGACACGTCGCTCGGACATACGTTTTGTCTCTCGTGGTTCGATTATACCATGCACGGTCAGAAGTGAGGAATTTTTTGTTTAACCGTCAGCCGGAGGC
>CAZHET010000467.1:0-5248 GCA_964531585.1 uncultured Planctomycetaceae bacterium
CCGGGCAGCCAACCCCGCTCACACCGGCAGCGAAGAATACAACTGGTTCCTGACCGTGCTGTTCCCCGCGTCGGAACTGCATATCCTGGCCTACAACCGCATCATCAAAGATCTGCACGGGCAGACGGCCGACGAAGTTCGGGCCAGGCTCGCGGAAGTCGGCCGGCTGGATCCTGCCGACAATCCGGTGCCGGATTCCGCCGGTTCGTTTTGCTTTGACATCGACGGCCAGTGGAGCAAACTGACCATACCCGCCGATTCGATTGATCACAGCGATGCGATTGAATCGCTGGATGTGGCCATTCTGGAAAAGCGAGTGCTGGAACCGATCTTTGGCATCGGCGACGTCCGCACGGATTCTCGCATCGATTTCGTCGGTGGAATTCGCGGCACGAAGGAACTGGAAGCAAAAGTCCGCAGCGGCGAATGGGCGTGCGCCGTTTCGATGTACCCGACGTCGATCGCACAACTGATGGCTGTGTCCGACGCTGGGCGAATCATGCCACCGAAAAGCACCTGGTTCGAACCAAAACTTCGCAGCGGGCTGCTCGTACATACACTGGACTAGCTGGACAGCGCCGTATTGGATGCATTCATCGAAAATCCGCAGGATTTCGTCGAAATGAGCGGCAAGGCGCTAGCCGCCGGTGTCGGCATGGAAAAACGCTGGGAAAAACCGGCGGCTAGCGCCTTGCCACTCACGGAACCTGGCGCTGCCCTGCGAACAAGTGCCGGCCGCACCAGGCAAAGCGACCTTCGGCATCGCAAACCCGGGCGGAACTGAACCGGGCGGAACTCGCGCCGGTCGGTCCGGCTGACGAACGACCACCAACTTTCGGATACAACCCGTCATAGGCGAACGACCATGCAGCTTGAAACTCAGATCGCAGACTTTCTGGCCGGTGACCTGTTTGCCGTTGCCGGAGCTTCCACGGACCGTGACAAGTACGGCAACAAGGTTCTGCGCGCTTACCAGCAGAAAGGCTACGACGTTGTTCCGCTGAACCCGAAAGCGGATTCTGTCGAAGGAGTGAAGGCGGTCGCATCGCTGCACGACATCGGCAGGCCCGTCCACGGACTTTCGATCGTAACGCCGCCGGCCGTGACGGAAAAAGTCGTCGCTGACGCGATTGAGCTGGGGATTCAGCACATCTGGATGCAGCCGGGAGCCGAAAGTGAGTCAGCGATTGCCGCAGCGCAGCAGGCCGGCATCAACGTGATTCACAGCGGTCCGTGCATTCTGGTCGTGATGGGCTTTCACGATCAGCATTCCGTTTAGTGCCTTGTGAACTCCTGGCTTGTGAACTCCTGGCTGACTGACACAACTCACAGTTCAGGCATTGACACGCTGCGAGTTCGGTTCGCACGCACACGCGTCGAAGAACCCGATTTGGTTGAGACCGCGGAGCAGTGCATCTTCGTGCTCCGGTGACAGTGACGCCTGCGGCAGCCGGCAGGTTCCCATGTCGAAGCCGAATTCTCGAAGGATACGCTTCGTCGCCGAATGAAACGGATAGCGGGCCATGAGTTGAATGAACGCGACGGACTTCGCCTGCGCTTCCTTCGCCGCCGTCAGGTCTCCCGCAGCAAACGCGTCGATCAGTTTTCGGTACAACGGCGCTGCGATGTTGTACGTGCTGCCGACGGCCCCCTTCGCTCCGACAACCAGCGCGCTGAGCAGCATTTCATCGTAGCCCCACAGGATGTCGAAACGTCCGTCATCTGCAGCCAGACAACTCTGGTATTCATACACGGCGGCGGATGTGAATTTCAGTCCTGCCAGATTCGGAATGCTGTCGGCGGCGGCGGTCAGGAATTCGGTCATGCTCAGACTGACACCGGTCATCGACGGGATGTGGTAGTAGTAGAACGGCAGGCCAGGCGCGCCCGCAGCGACTTCGGCCATTGACCGCACCAGCAAATCGATCGACGCCGGTTTGAAGTAAAACGGACACACGGCGGAAATCACATCGGCTCCTGCGTCCGCCGCGTGAGCCGCCAGGTCGCGAGCTTCCTGCAGACTGTTGTGGCCGACCTGCACGATCACAGGAACCCGGCCCGCCGCGGCCTGGACGAACGCTTCGGCCAGCGTTCGACGTTCTGCCGTCGTCATCGAAACGCCTTCGCCCGTGCTGCCGCAGACGTACAGGCCACTGACACCGTTCTTCAGAAGAAAGTCGACATAGGCCGGAATCGGTTCGGTGTTGAGAGGACCGTCTGCATGGAACGGTGTGTACGTGGCGGCGATCAGGCCGGTGAGTCGGTTCATAGGTTCTGCATGTCATCGGCTGCTGGATGGAAGTATGACTTGTGAACGCGGCGACGTGTTGAGCGTCGCCCGCCACCAGTGTATCAGCAGATGATAGACCGACTTGCCCTGTCGTGCAGCTCTGTAGCAGTGCCTGATTACGGCGACGTTTCTGTCCGTCGCCGACGTCGCATCCGGGCTGCGGTCAGTGCGGCAGCCAGTATCGAAAGAGCGGCCCACGAGGAGGGTTCCGGAACCGCTGACAACTGAGGGTACAGGAACTGTCGCATCGCATAGTCGTCGTTCCTGAGCCCGATTGGGAAGCCGCCCGCGTTGTTGGACTCCATCAGGATTGCAACGCCGGGTGTGTCGATGCCGGGATCACCGTTGGCCACGGAGAACAGGCTCAGCCCGCTTCCGGCGATGTCGTCAGGATCAAGCGGATTGATCAGGTGTGCCCACGAATTCGTCAGTGTGGCCAGCGCTGTGCTGCTGCTGGTTCCGTCGTAATTGTCGTCGAGAAAGATCGCGGCACCGTCGGCGAGTTCGACGTCTGCCAGCCCGAGAGCGTGGCCCAGTTCGTGTGTCAGCAGCAGCTCGAAGTCCTGGACCGTCAGTTGGCTGGTGCTCAGGTGGATATCGGCGCCACTGATCGCAAATGAGTTGTAGCCGGAGACTCCGGAAGTCAATTCAACCTGCGTCCCCAGTGCAGAGACCTGAGCGAACCCGGTTCCCGCTGCCAGCGAAGTCGCGAACAGGTCGATTTCGGATCCGAGTCTCAGGTTGCCAAATGCCCCGGACGATGTGCCGGCATCGACGGCCGTGCCAAAATCCTGAATAAACGAGAGCGAAGTCCCGAAATTCGAGACGGGATCGACTGACGTCCAGTGCGAAAAAGCATTGGTGATTGCCTGTTCGAATTCGGCCTCAGTAGGAGCGACATTCCACGAAAACATGCCGTAGAAACTGGTGACGCTACCGCCTGCAATCGAGTACCGAAGCCCGCCGGCCAGTGACCGCTCGATATCGCCATCGGGCGTGCCCGTGTGAACCCGCGGCGCATTGTCCCAGCGCCACTGCGGAGTGTTGAACTGGTAGCCGAACGTCACACCCGCAACGGCCGCCGCACCGCGGTGGCACGCGACTATGGCGAGCAAGAACGAAAGAAGACACTTGATTCCCGAGCACATGCTTCTTTCGTTCGACATATGAGTCTCACTCTCAAGTCTTTGCAGCAGACGAATACCAGGCCGGCGGCGACTTCATCTGGTCGCTGCGGTTGCTTTGCGCGGCATACAGCAGCTGACACGGGGTTCACAACACCACGTTCAAAATGCGCCGCGACGATAATCCTTTCAGAAAAAATGCGACGAAATGACCGATTCGTGCGCGATTGGCCCTTCGCCCGCGTCACTGGGCTCGAGCGCCTTGACGGGCAGCGCGGTGAAGAGAATCTACTCGTCAGTTACCCGTGGCCGAAAGGGCAGGTCGTTGCGACTAACGCCGGCCTGGCCTGTCGGCCACGGGTTAAACGAGCTTTGCTTTCCTGCACAAAATCTCTTCACGGCGTTGGGTGAGGGGGCCGAAAAGGGTGGCTGCACGTTCCTTCCAGCTCGGCGGAGTCACGAGCAGGACGTCCTGAAAGCTGTGGCGTCGCAACTGCCGCGTGCCTTATCCCTGCAGTGCGTCCAACGAATAGCGCGTCGCCTGCGTTTCTGTGAGATGGAATTTATCGAATTTTCCGCACGCCGATCGGCAACAGCCAGCTTGAGACGATTCCAACAACAACGCACGAAATCACTGCGATGCCTCCGTCGAGCAGGCTGTGAAAGCGGCCGCTTCGGTGAGCCAGCACCAGCAGCGTCGCCGCCGCGATAATTCCCAGCCAGGCGTGAACCGGCCCTGCTCGTCTTGACAGAATGCCAAGCGTAAACAGCCCGCCCAGAGTTCCCAGGCAGATGCCGATAATGTCCAGATAACTGTCCCACAGATATTTCAGATCCCGGGTTGCCAGGAACAGCGCGGACCCCGTGCCGACGATTCCCAGCAGAACGGTCAGACCGCGAGCGACCTTCAGGGACTCTTCTCCGGACTTCTTTCGTCCAAAGCGTTCGTAGAAGTCGGTCGTTCCTGCGGTGGCGATCGAATGCATGCTGGAATCGAGACTCGACATGGCCGCCGCGAAGACTCCGGCGATCACCATTCCCGCCATTCCCGCCGGCATTTCGCGGGCGATGAACCAGGGAAACGTCTGGTCCGGCTGCCGCAGCGGAACCATGCGTTCGGGGTGGGTCGCGTAAAACGTCCACAACGCGCTGCCGACGAAGAAGAACAGCAGCGATGCCGGAATCGCCACGATGGCGTTGGTCCAGATCGCCCGGCGAGCCTGTTCGTCCGTTGCCACCGTCAGGTAGCGCTGAATGATGGCCTGGTCGCTGGTGTACGGCAGCAGTGACGTGAAAAACGACCCCAGCAGCACGACGATGATTCCGTCCTTCGCCCAGCTAAGGTCGTGATTGCGGAAGTCGTCGACGAGGTCGAACTTGTCCGCTTCAAACGCGGTCGACACCATGCCGACGAACCCTCCGTCGACCTGACCGGCCATAACGACCAGAGCCGCGATGGCTCCTCCGACCAGCACCAGCGCCTGCACGACATCCGTCCAGACAACCGCTTCGATGCCACCCAGCACGGTGTACAGCGTGCTGAGAACTCCCATCGCGATGATGCAGACGAAGACGTCGATGCCCGTAACCGCCGACAGAGCCAGCGCCGGCAGCAGCAGCACGATGCCCATTCGCCCAAGCTGAAACAGGATGAACGCCAGGCTGCCGAAGACTCGCAGGCCGACGTTGAAACGCTGTTCCAGAAAGTCGTACGCGCTGGCGACTCGCACGCGCCGGAAGAACGGCAGATAGACGAACACCACCACCACGGCGACAACCGGAATTCCCAGGTTCAGAATCAGCCGGTTCCAGTTCGTCGCGTATGTGCGGGCCG
>CAZHET010000468.1:0-5244 GCA_964531585.1 uncultured Planctomycetaceae bacterium
GCACGGCGCTAGCCGCCGGTGTCTGTATTGAAAAACGCTGGGAGAAACCGGCGGCTAGCGCCTTGCCGCTCACGGAACCTGGCGCTGTCCAGCCAGGCAGCTTCCAGATGGTGTGAATTCGGTGGTTCCAGGTTGGGGGTGAGCGCATGATGTGTGCTGTTCGATGCCGCGAGCCGCGGTCGGATTTCGCGCGCATGGCGGGCCGCAAAACGAATGATGTCGGCGATCTGACGAATGTCGTGTGCATCCACGGCGCTGCCTGTCGGGAACTGCAGCACCTGCGTCAGCAGTTTTTCCGTCACGGGTAACGGGACGGGATGGTGTTGCGGCTGGTTCTTGTAGGGCACCGCCTGATGGCAACCTGGCAGGAAGTCACTTCGCGCGAGCACTCCCTCTGCACGGAGAATCTGCAGCAGCTCGTTGCGGCTGAGCCCGAACTCTGGTTCGTCGACGGTGGCGACGACGTACTGAGCGTTTCCACCATTGTCTGCTGTGCGTGCAGCCGGATGAATACCACGGCAGGTCAGCATTTCGGCGTTGTAAACACTGGCGTTTGCCCTGTTCTCTGCGATGCGCGCCGCAAGGAGTTCCAGTGTCGCCAGACCGACAGCGGCGGAGACTTCCGACATTTTGCCGTTGATCCCCGCGTCGTCGACTTGTGTCAGGCCTGTGATTCCGAAGTTTCTCAGCAGTCGGCAGCGGTCCGCGAGATCATCACTGTTCGTCGTGATCGCACCACCTTCCAGGGAATGAGCGATCTTTGTGGCGTGAAAGCTGAAGGCTTCCGCATCGCCGAAACTTCCAGAACTGCGGCCGTTCAGACGACAGCCGAATGCGTGGCTGGCGTCGAACAGCAGTCGCAGCCGGTGCGAAGAGGCAACCTGCTGCAGACCCGCAACGTCGCAGGGATTGCCCCACACGTGAACTCCCATGATCGCCGTCGTGCGAGACGTAACGGCTGCAGCAACTGACCGCGGATCCAGAGTATGTGAAACAGGATCGACATCGGCGAACACCGGTGTCAGCCCGATCCATTCCAGAGCATGCGCCGTTGCGATGAACGTCATTGCCGGAACGATGACTTCGCCGGTCAGGTTGCAGGCTCGTGCCATGATTTGCAAAGCCATTGTGCCGTTGCAGAGGGCAACGCAGTGGCGGACGTTCAGCAGCTCGCAGATGGCTGATTCAAAGGCCTGCACCTGAGGGCCGTTGTTTGTCAGCCAGCCGCTGTCGAACACATTTTCAATGCGCCGCATCAGGGTTTCGCGGTCGGGCAGGACGGGCTGACCGACGTGACGCGGCGTTTCGAAGAGCGGCGTTCCGCCGAAGGCGGCCAGCTGATGAACGTGCTGTTTCATAGCGCGTTCTCCAGACGGTCGTGGCTGCCTGCTGATGCGAGGGGAACCGAGGATGCGTCGCACCAGACCTTAATCGTTCCCGGCGTGAGCAGCGCAAACCTGGAGGTGAGAATCGGGCATTCGGTGTCGGTGGCAGCGCAGCGAAACGTCTGCATTCGTACCGGGTTGTAGACGACGGGCGACCACAGCTCGGGTGACGGCTGCGGGCCGCTGTCGGCGGCCCACAGCAGGCGACCGGTCAGCCAGGCGTGAATCGTCCGGCGATTTGGCAGCGGGCCACGTTCCTCCAGAGTCTGCCGTCGGCCGGCCTCATCAACGCGGTATCGTACAAGTTCGAGTGCGACGTAGTTGGCCATTCCCACGCGGTTGTCGCAGGCGACTGCAAACACTTTCAGCTTGTCGTGGCGCAGGAACACATGAACCGTCCCGCCTCGCCAGCCGTTCGTTGTTTCCGCCGGCGCCAGGGCTCTGCGGGAAACTTCCTGAATGTACAATGCGTTCAGTTCGGCAACCTCGGCGGAGACCTGGCGCAGCGACGGCAAAGTGTCTGTCAGGCCGCCGCGGGCAATTTCCTGCATGCGAACGGTCATCGGGAGGCTCCGGCGAACTGACGTGACATATTCCGCAACCTGTTCGCATGCGTCGGCGATTGATGGCGATTCATCATCTCGCGAAATGCGACTTCCACGTCAGCGGCGAATCGCTGGCCGTCGCAAACCGTTTTCTGCATGGCCGGTCGGATGCCGGTCCTCAGCTCGCGCAGGCGGGATGTGTTTCGGGCGAGCCGCGTGACGAGTTCCACGTAGTCATCCGCGCATGTCGCGACGAGTTCCGGAAGACCGCAGTAGTGCATCATCGATGCGGTGGCACGGCAGGCTCCGCGGTCTCCGGCGATTGTCGGAATCGGAACGCCCATCCACATGGACTCGTAGGCCGTTGTGCCGCTGCCCCATGGGAACACATCCAGCAGGATGTCCATTCGCGAATAAACGGCCAGGTGGTTTGGCGGCAGTTCCCAGTCAAACTCGACTCGCTGAATGTCGATGTCTGTTGCCAGCAGTTGCTGACGAAAGTCGTCGCGAATCTCCGCGTGGCTCAGAGTATCTCGAAAGACCAGCAGCCGCGAATTCGGCACCGCGTCCAGCACTCGCTTCCACAGCGCGAGACATTGCGGAGAAATTTTTTCCAGGCGGTGAGTCGAACCGAATGTGATGAAACCGTTTGCGTCAGATGGCGCAGCGGATTCGGCAAGCTGCATGTCAGCAGCTTCGAAGCAGCAGGCTCCATTCGGCAGCAGGATGAGTTCTTCCGTGAAGAATTCCGCCGAGTCCGGGGACTCGCGCACGGCGTCCGTCAGGAAGTAATCGATGCGACTCAGCCCCGTTGAATTCGGATAGCCGAGAAAGGAAACCTGCACGGGAGCCGGCTTCGCGGCCATGGCTGCCAAACGGTTGCCCGCGGTGTGCCCTGCCAGATCCACCAGCACATCGATTTCGTCATCTGCGATCTGCTGCGCCAGCGCGACGTCCGACATCGGCACTGTGCAGTGCCAGCCATCGGAATTCTGTCTCACAGCGTTCGTGACAGAATCTTCGATCGCCGTTTCTGAATAGCAGAAAACTTCCACGCTGCGTCGTGAATGATGCTTCAGCAGCGGCAAAAAGAATCGCATCGTTGCGTGATTGCGAAAGTCAGGCGACACATAGCCGATTCGCAGTCGACGATGTCCTGCCCGACGCTGCGGCAGCGAAAGTTCGGCAACTGTGGCTTCAATGCTGCGGCCCCAGCGGACATGCAATTCGAACAACTGCCGCCGCGTGAGTTCGGGCGACAGGCTGGCGCAATACAGGCGGTTGCTGGCGAACCGCAGCTTTGGTGCATCCAGTTCGCATGCCCGGTCGAATGCCGCCAGAGCAGGCTGAAGCTTTCCCAGCACGTGCAGTGCGCGGCCAAGTCCATTATGCGCCGTTGGCAGATTCGGATTCAGGGTCGCCGCACGCTGAAAGTCCGCCAGAGCCCCCGACGCATCGCCCTGATCCATGCGGACATTGCCACGATTCAGAAAGCATTCTGCGGAATTCGGTGCCAGCGAGATGGCTCGATCCAGGCTGACCGCAGCGTCGGCAAGCTTTCCCAGTTCGCGCTGCGCGACCCCGAGATTCAGTTGCACCTGCATTGACTCCGGACGGATCGCACGGGCTCGCTGCAGGTAGCGCTCCGCATCCGAGAAGCGCCTGAGTTCGATCAGGGCCACTCCCAGATTGCACAGCGCATCGCAGTTGTCCGGCTGGCCTTCCACGGCCTGCCGCAGCATTTGTTCGGCGGCACCGTAACGCTCCTGCTTAAGCAGCGCGCTGCCGAGTCGTTGGAGCGCACCGGGATGCTGCGGCCGTTGAGCCAGCACATGGAGACACACTTGTTCTGCTTCCGCCGCTCGATTCGTCGCCAGCAATACGGACGCGAGATTTGCCATGAAGTCCGGCTGACCGGGGCGAAAGCTGAGTGCCTGGCGAATGCACGTTTCCGCGTCGGTGTGCTGCTGATGCTGAAAGGCGATGAGGCCGGATAAATGCCATGCGTCCGGATTGCGCGGCTGGGCACTCAGGATCTCCGCGTACAGGCGGGCAGCTCCGGAAACATCGCCGTTTTGATGGCGATGAATCCCGTCTGCAAGCTTCTGTTGAACAGTGCGTGAATTCACGGATCGTCCCTGATCTGTGCCGCCAAAACCGACGCGCTCCCCCCGGTGTTCATCGACGGCACCGAACGGCAAGTTGTTCTTTTCCCCGGAACTGGGGGAAATCGCTTAGCGGAGGGAAAACACGAAGTCGCAGCCGTGCTTCCGTCGGCATTCTCTTCGGTACCGGGTTCGCACCCGTCATTCCCGCGCCCGTCCTGCCGTCATTCCCGGCCTGTCCTGCCGTCATTCCCGCGCAGAGTCCTGCCCTCGCGAAGGCGGGGGCGGGAACCCAGCTGAACGCGCCGTTCAACCGCCACTGCGCATCCAGTCATCGCACGCCGTGCAGATTGCTTCCAGCTCACGCTCACCGAACCGCTCCGACAGCGGGATCGACAGGCAATGGTCGGCCAGCCAGATGGCATCCGTCACATCGACTTCATCCTGACGTTCCTGCAGCAGCGGATGCACCGGCCAGTGAATCGAACAGAACACACCTCGCGACGCCAGGAACGACCGAAGTTCGTCGCGTTCCTCGCGGGTTTCCAGGACCCGATTGTGCAGCAGAGGACAATCGTCCTGGCCGAAGCGAAGCAGCGGGCGACCGGCTGACAGGTGGCTTTCCAGGAAACGATTGTGAGCCAGCCGTCTCTGTTTAATTGTCACGTGATCGGCGTTCAGCACGACCGCGAGCGACTGGCTGGAAATGTCTGTGACTGGCCAGTCACGGTCTGTCATGTTTTCTGCTTCGCGCATGTCTTTCCAGTCGCGTGCCTGCAATCGCAGCCATGTATCGGCTTTGGCTGCCGGTTCGTACACGGGATTGAAACGCCCCAGGAGGAAACCGCCATCCGCGGCTCGGTACACCTTGCGGAGACTGCCGAACGCATAGTCCCCCGTGCATTGTTCGCCAGACAGCGGCAGGTGCGACCGGTCTTCCAGCATCGCAACGTGTTCAACAGAAGTCGAAGCCGGAGCCGTCGCCCGATGGCCGAAGTAGTGAATGAATACCAGCGCGGATGCGTTGTCGGGGGCGTCCGGGAACCGGCAGTTCAACTGCTGATCGACGGAATAGAATCGCAGTTCCACATCCGGAAAACGTCGCTGCATTGCGGAAATCAGCGACCAGCACACAAACGTCGGCAGGTACACGGAGCGCGGGCGAATGACAGTTCCGACCAGATACGCGAAGGCAGCCCGGCCGGAACT
>CAZHET010000469.1:0-5241 GCA_964531585.1 uncultured Planctomycetaceae bacterium
TGCGGCCTTCTGTCCGGGCACGCTGAAACACCTGAGCGATCAACGACATCGACAACGTCCGAATTCGTCCGAAGTATGGAAAGTGCGGCCACGACGAGGCGGAAGCCTAACGCGCTGCCGGCCAGACGCCAATTGAAGTCCCCACGCCCCAGGCAGACGAATGCACCGCGGCGGTTGAATGTCTGCCGGGAGGGACGGCGATTCACGCCATCGCAGGCATGCGCTACAGCCGAAATGCAAATGCATGACTGATGGCCCGCCACGCGCGAGCCGCCAGCGACATCGGACGGCAGGAAATTCTGGCGACTCCCGACGAATACAGCGGCACTGCCGCATCACCGGGCACCGTCAGCCGCACCGGATAACGCGTTTCCACTGGCACGAAGTGATTATCCTGCTGTCGTGCGACGATAAGCTGGTTCAATGCAAGTTCGCGGGCGACATCCGTACCCGGACTCGTGCCGATGGTTTCCACGCGAGCGACCACGCTGTCACCGGTGCGCGACAGAAAACGCAGCTCCGCATCGGCGGCGTCGGGAATCAGGGCAATGTCTTCCTGCCTCACCAAAGCATCGCCGTGAAACTCCGCATCGTCCGTCACCCAGCACAGCAGAGTTTCGCGTTTCAGCCATGCTCCGCGATTGGCATCGTCCAGAGCATGTCCGGACCAGAATGGCTGCGAGGTGTCAGCCATCCGTTCTGTGGCGATATTTCGCTCGCTGACAATGCGACCGGCCACGGGACTCACCACGACAAGCTGTTCGTTCGCGGCTCGCAGCGACTCCAGCCGTTCGCGAGCCGTCGTGACGGCGTCTTCGGCCGCCGGAAGTGCAGCTCCAGCGGTTGGCATCGTCGAACGCAGCCCTCGCAACGCGGCGACGCGATGTTCGCGCAGCTGCAGGTCCGATTCCGTCTCAACCAGCCGACGCGCCAGCTCGGGATTCGACAGCGTGGCGATCACGTCTCCTGCTCGAACGACGCTACCGACAGAGATTGACGATTCCAGGTTTCCCTCGACAGCGACAAAAACAGGCACGCCGCCGGAACTGACGCAAAACGGTGCCTGCACAGAATAAGGCAGCGGCACGAACAGAATCAGCAGACCGATCACCGCGAATGCAGCCAGACCGATCAAGGCCCTGCCAGATGCCTTCTCATCGTCAGATCGCTGAACCTTCCGCAGCCGACTGATGTTCGCGTACACGACGCCGAACAGCAGTCCCGCCACGACCGGAATCATCAGCGCCACAGCAACAGATTCGATGCCGTGCGGCTTAAGAAACCCATACATCGCCCACAGGATCACACCCAGCACCGCGAAGCGATAAAGCGACGAAGCCACTCCGTAGGCGATCATGGCGATTCTTGACGGGGTCAGCGGAGTCACGTCAGGAGGCAGGCGGATTCCCAGCACGACGCGGTCGAACCAGCAGCCCGCAATCCGCCTTGATTCGAGACCCAGATTCGGCATTCTCAGCAGGTCGGTCAGCACATGATAACCGTCGTAACGGAGCAGGGGGTTACCATTGACCAGCACAGTATTGAAGGATGCAACCAGCGTCACGTTGAGCAGAAACAGGTTGAGTGCACCGGGAATGGTGAACCGCCACAACAGAAAGCAGACAGACGCGATCAGCAGTTCCGCCATGATTCCCGCGGCCGACACCTGAATTCTCTTCCAGCGGCTTTTCTGCAGCCAGGTATCGCTGACGTCGCAGTACAGCATTGGCACAAAACCTACAAGAATCACGCCCAGCTCGTGGCATTCGCCGCCGTGATGGAAACATGTCAGACCGTGCGCCAGTTCGTGAATGACCTTAATCGCAACGACCGCGACGAACACGTATTTCAGGTTCTCCAGCGTCAGCAGTTGACTGAGCTGCGGCAGCTTCGCGGCAATCTGACCGGCCTGTGTCACTGCGACGAAACAGGAAACCAGGATAACGAACACCATCGCCGTCAGAGCCGCTGGTTGATATGTCCACCCGACGAGAATGTTCAGACGCTGCAGAATCGGCGTGGGATCGATGCCGCGGAATCGATGACTCAGAACAGACGACAATCGCTGCCACAAGTAAACAGACCGCGCCTGATGATTCTGTTCCAGCAGCAGTTCCGCCTGCCCGGGCGAAGTGCTCACCAACAACCCGTTGCGTGCCAGGGCGAACAGGAATGCGTGGAGATTCTCAATGGAAAATCTCACGTCGGGAAACGACGCCTGCATTGAATGCAGGATCTGCCGCCACGACATGCGTCCGTTGAGCAACTGCAGCAACGTCATCTCTTCGGGCAGCAGGTGAAAATACTTCAGGCGCAGCGGATCCTTGACGGTCCAGCTTTCCGACGTCGCGGCGTCCGTTTGCACAACGACCAGGTCAGGTCGCATGCGCCAGGGAATTGCCGAATCAGGTTGCACCGTGTCAGAGCTCCGTTGAATGACGTGCGCGAACTGCAATCACAAGCCACTTGCTGCACGTAAACACGCGTCAGCAATTGTGTCTGCGCGGGGAGCCGGCTTGCAACCCGCTTCGCCGCCAGGCAGAATGTCAGGGTGTCGACGTTGGATACGACACATCGCCTGAGGGTTCAGACAAAGGTCGGTGCCATGTGGAAGTCCTTTCCAGTTGCGGCGGTTCTGTTGTCCGCGGCGACCGTTCTTGGTCAACCACAGCCGGACGAGGCGCAGGATTCTGAAAGTGCTGCCAGCCTCGCTCGCATGCGACAGAAGGCCGAAGAATTCTCGGTGGCGTTCACTGCAGACGCCGAACAGGAAGTAACGCTTCGCCCCGAGCCGGTGTTTCGCTACAGCGACCTGCAACATCATTACAAGGATGCCACTGTCTGGGTCTGGGAGGCGGAGGGTGCCCCGGTGGCGATCGCCAAAGTGGAAGACTCGCCGAAACGCGGCATGTGGCAGTACTGCGTCGCGTCACTCAGCGAAGAACTGATTTCCGTCAATCGTCCGGGGCAGCCAGCGTGGACAGCTACGGAGCCGGGAGTGACGTTTCGCCCCATCGTTGGCGACGCAATGCCGCAGGATTCACCCGTCAGACGACTGACACAGATGAGGGCACTGTCTCGGCGCTTTGAAGGCACGTTCGTGTATGGCCCGGACCGAAGTGAGCTGCGGCCTCTGCCGGCACCAATTCATCGCTTCTCGGCCCCGGATGCCGGAATCACAGACGGAGCCATCTTCTCGTTTGCGATCAGCGCGACGAATCCCACAGCGCTGGTTGTGATCGCTCAACGACAGGATGCCGACGATTCCTCCGAAACATTGCACTATGCTGTCGTAGGAATGACGGCCGAACGAACCTCCGTTCGCCTTGACGATGTGGAAGTCTGGAGCAAGGAAACGAACTACCGGCAACGTTTCTACGAGAACTGGTACTTCCACACCGAACGCCGCGGCCCGGATGAATGACCGCGTCGCCGTTCAGCGCGGTAATGGTGATCGGTCGGAACCGGAGATCGTTGTGCCCGACTGGCGACCACGCCTGATCTACTTCATCTGTACACTCACTGTGATCGCCCTGGGACTGGCGTCGCGACGTTTTCGCCAGCATTTGCCGGGTGCTGTGGGTGAATTCGCAGGCGACACTCTGTGGGCGATGATGGTGTATCTGGGCCTCAGCGTCTTGATGCCGCACGTGCGTGCTTCGCGCCGAGCCGCGTCGGCACTGGCATTTTCGTTCGCCGTGGAATTCAGTCAGCTCTACCACGCGCCGTGGATCGACGCCATTCGTGGCACAACGATCGGCGGGCTGGTGCTGGGGTCCGGCTTTCTCTGGACGGATCTTGTCTGCTATTCGGTCGGTGTCGCAGCCGCCGTCGTGCTCGACCGGTGCGGCCACGCAGTACTCAGCCGACAATGAAACCGTCAGTCGGAAGCCAACACAGTTTACCAGGCCGGAACGTTCCATACGTTCACCAGGGTTTGCGCACGGTGCGCCTGTGCGCCCGATCTGGCTTCCGGCAGAGTGGATTGACAAGTTTCTTGCCGCGAGTCCGCAATCCGGCGGGCACAATCTGAGGACGGGTCGCAGGACCTGAAGACGGGGCACCGGGCAAATGTGATCCGTGATGTTTGCCGCGCTGTGACACTCCTCGTCGTGCCATTCCTTGTCGTGCTGTTGTGCTCAGAAAGGCCGTTTCACATGTTAGCTCGCTTTGGAAAACTGCTGCCCGCGTTTGCGCTGCTGTCCCTCAGTGCCGCGCCGTCGCATGCGCAGGTGGACTGCAACTGCAGCCCGCAACCTGTTGAGTTTTCGTCGTCGCACGGGGGTTCGTTCGGATCCGCGGGAGGCGGCTACATTCCGACGGATGGCTCATTTGGATCCGCCGGTGGCGAGTTTCTGCCGACCGGAAGCTCGTTTGGTTCCACAGGAGGATCGTTTGGTGGCGAAGGCGGATCGTTCGGGTCGGCTGGCGGGTCGTTTGGTTCCGCAGGCGGCTCGTTTGGTTCCGCAGGCGGCTTTCCACTCAGTCAGGGAATGCTCAGGCCGCTGGATGATCAGCACGCCCGCATCATTCTGAACGTGCCGGAAGATGCCGTCGTGTATCTTGGCAAGAAGAAGATGACGACAGAAGGAGTGACTCGCAGCTACCTGATTCCCGTTCCGAAACCGGAAGTGAGCTACAAGTACGTCGTGAAAGTTGTCCTGGCCGGTGAGGCAGACATCCTGGCAGGAGTGTCTGAGCAGAGCGTCAAGGCAGGGGAAACTCTGGAACTAAGCGTTGCCGTCGGCGAGAAGGAACTGACCATCGACAAGGCCGCCCCAGCCGAAGAAGATGCGGGCGGCGAAGATGCGGCTGCAGATGACGCAGGCGGTGACGACGAAGGCGCTGAGAGCTGATGCTTCGTCTGCCGCGTATTGCACCGATCGCCCGGGCGCGGCATTCAGGGGGCGAGGCCTCCTCCGAGCCGCTGTCGCCTGGAGCCCGCTTCGGCAGATGCGGCTCAGTGGAATAATCCGGGTCAGGAGCTTTTTTCGGACACACAGCCTGATGACCCTTCGAGGCCTGCGAGATTCGTTTCCTGAGTTTCTCTGTGGGCCGGTACGAAGAACGTGAGTTCCGGCGTTTCACTCGTTGCCTGTAACTTGCTCCGCATCGTCCGGCCAATGTGCATCGTGGACCACGTTCAAAGTCAATGATTTGCGACAAGCCGCCTGGACCGTCGGCCCGCAGCCCGAACCTGATTGGTTCTGAACATCACGGCAAGCCCGGCTTTTTCGTAAA
>CAZHET010000470.1:0-5221 GCA_964531585.1 uncultured Planctomycetaceae bacterium
CAAATAACCCTGAAAGCCCTGGCCTTCCAGTGCCGTCGATGCATTCCTGACGACGGCCCAGGATGGCCATCGTCAGAGACACAGCACGGGTAAGAACTCACCTGCCGCTCGCCTTACGCTGCTCGTCCTCGTTCCGTTGAGGCTCTCACAAGACCGGGCACCTTTGCGAGTCGGCAATTCGACGCGATGTTTGCTTCGTCCGGCAGCCAGCCCCGGTTTTGTCAGGCGTTCTTTGCTCCCTACAGTCCCGGTTTCGGAGGAGCGACTGGTCGTCCTGCAGTGTCGACTCCCGTAGCGTTCAGTTCTCGGCTGTAGACGCTGTCTCCGCAGGTGACGTACAGCGTGCTGCGATTCGGACCGCCGAACGTGACGTTGGACAGCCAGCCGGAACTCGGCTTGCGGATGATGAAGTGGACTCGGCCAAGCTGATCCAGCACCTGCACTCCGAGAGCCGTCGTCACGTAGATTCGCCCTTCGGTGTCGACCGTCATGCCGTCGGAGTCACTCTTGCCGTGGTCGGTCACGTGCAGCCAGCCGTATTCCTGCTTCGCCGTCAGCGTGCCGTCCGACTGGATGCTGAATGAAGTGCAGAAGCGACTTCGCGTGTCTGAGACCGTCAACAGGGTCTGATCCGGTGACGTGATGATGCCGTTGGGAAATTCGATGCCACTGTCGACTTCGGTCCTGGTGCCGTCCGCGGTGAAATGCCAGATCTTCTTTGCCGGTGGTTCTGTCACGTAGCCGCTGCCGTCGTGCAGGATCACAAGGTCATTCGGCTTGATGCCTTCGAGAAACGTCTCCCGCTGGCCGCTGGAATCACCGGTGACGGTATAACGATCGACGCGGCCATCAGTGCCCGCACACGCGTAGAGCTTTCCATCCGGACCGAACATCAGACCGTTTGCTCCGCCCGTATTTTCGGCGAAGACGCTGACGCTGCCGTCGATGTCCACCTTGTGAATGCGGTTGTTGGGAATGTCAGTGAAGAAAAGTTCTCCCGCGTTACTGGCCGCAGGACCTTCGGTGAAGCGATGACCGCTGCTGACCAGTTGCCAGTCTTCGCCGTCAATCAGCAGTTCGGTGCGACGTTCCTTGCCTTTGCCGACTTTGACTGGTTCCGGGTAATCCCGCCACAGCCAGCGCAGCGCTTCCGGCGTCACGGCAGCTCCGTGAGCGTTGCTGTGCCCGCCTTCGCCCCAGGCATGCTGCACGTCGTAGCCGGCGAACTGCAGAGCCGACAGCATCGTCAGGTTGGCGTTCCACCAGCTTCCGGCATAGATATCCAGATCGGTGCTGCCGTCCTGCAGAAACACGCGAATCGGCTTCGGCTCGGTCTTGCGGATCAGAATCGGGTATTCATTGCCGCCTCGCAGGCCGACGTAGGTGCCGATGGTGCTGAACACACGGCGGAACTGATCCGGTCGTTCCCATGCCGCCGTAAACGCGCAGATCGCGCCGGAACTGGCTCCGGCAATGCAGCGGTCGTTCGGGTCGCTGCTGAACGCATACGTCGTCGCGACTTCCGGCAGAATTTCTTCGATCAGGAATCGCGCGTAGCGGTCTCCCATCGCGTCGTATTCGAAGCTGCGATTGAAACGCGGCTGAGCGTTCTCATGCGGCGCGGGAACCCGGCCGTGGTCGATGAAGATCCCCAGTTGCACCGGAACCTCGCCACTGTGAATCATGTTGTCCAGTACGGTGGGCAGGTTCCAGCCTTTGGCCTTGCCCAGACCGTCCTGCACGATCATCAGCGCCGGCGGTTTGGCCGCGTCATACTGAGCCGGCACGTAGACCCAGTAGTTGCGAACCGTGCCCGGATAGATCGTGCTGCGAAATTCATGCGGACCGTCGATCCTGCCTTTGGGCACGCCGTCCTGTTCCACGGCTTCCGGCGGCGTAGGATAGGCTTCTTCCTGAGCGGACAGCGGGCATTCGCGGCTCAGCGAGGCGGACAGAGCAATGAGAAACACAGCGAGTAGTCGATTCATGGGTTCGTCTTGTCCCGAGTGACTCAGAGAAGGGCTTCAAGTGACTGCCGAGACGGATTAGAATCTGTCGTGTAGACGAAAACAAACTCGCGGAGTGATCCAGATGTCCATCGCCGAACTCCCCGGCACCCGCACCGCAGCAACCCTGTTGCAACCGGGTGACCGGCTGACTCGTTCGGAGTTCGAACGCCGCTACCACGCGATGCCGGACTGCAAGAAGGCCGAACTCATCGAAGGAATCGTCTACATGCCGTCGCCCGCCAGTTTGCGCCACAGCGAGCCACATGCCCGGCTTCTGAACTGGATCGGAAACTACGTGAACGCGACGCCCGGCGCACGGTACGCCGACAATCCAACCAACCGCCTCGACACGATCAACGAACCTCAGCCGGACGTGGCGCTGTTCATCGACCCGGCCTGCGGCGGTCAGACGCGAGTCAGCGACGACGGCTATCTGACCGGGCCGATCGAATTCATCGCCGAAGTTTCCGTTTCCAGCGTGTCTCTTGATCGAGGCCCCAAACTCCGAACGTACGAACGTCACGGAGTTCGCGAATACCTGATCTGGCGTGTCGACGACAACCTGCTGGAATGGTACGTTTTGCGCGACGATGGCTTTCAACTTCAGCCGATTCCCGCGGACGGTGTCTACCGCGGCGAAGTGTTTTCCGGCCTGTGGCTGGATTCCTTCGCCATGCTGAAACACGACGGCGCGGCGGTGACGAAGACGCTGAATGAAGGGCTGGCGACCGGCGAGCACAAACAGTTCGTCGAACAACTGCGAAAGCGGCAAAGCGGCTGACTGCGTTCGTCCACGTGACGGCCGCGCACATCGTGGACGAAAGACGCGGACGAGAAGTCGAGAATGAAGAGACGGGATGTCGCAGCGGAATTCGTCGGGAATTTCGACACTTTCAAAGTCCCCGTCGACAGTCTTCCGGATGTCCTCTGCACGACTTCCGGAGCATGACTTCCGGTAGACGACACCGCCTCGGCTTGGCGAACCGGAATCCTGAACGGCGTTTCCGTGCTCGCTAATCACGGCTCTCGGAGTGAACCAACTCAGTCGATCAACCCGAAGTGGCGGCAGCCTTCCAGAACGCCGCTGGTGGCCGGTGCATTGGCGAGAAACAGGCGATTTTGCCACGCCGCTTTTCGATGAGCATCCGCGGCTTCACGAGCCACTTCGCGATCCGTGTTGGCGACAATGATCGCGCGGTAGCCGGACGTGAACGCCGCGAGATCATTTCCCGAATCGCCGGCAAACACGATTGATTCCTGGTGATGTCCGGTATGCCGAGTCCACCAGTCCAGAGCGAAGGCTTTCGAAACACCGGTCGGCAGCAGATCAATCAGGCCATCGTCCGTGAACGGGTCAACGCTATCGATCAGAGAATACGGCGCGCCCGAGTCGTGCAACGCGTCTTGAACCGATCGAACGGCATCGAACAGGAGATCCCGATCGACGTAATAGCTCAGCTTGAAGCGTCCCTGTTTTTCGTCTTCCTGAAGTCTCAGCCGCTGTTCGCCGGACAGACGCGCGCGCAGTCGTTCCACCGGCATGTCACCCACGATCTGTTGCAGGTGTACCGTGTATTCGGAAACCGGCAGCAGTTGATCGTTGTCGCCGCGACAGAAAATCGAAGTGCCGACATCGCAGATCAGCCAGTCGGGCTCGGGAAGATTGTACGTCGTGACGGCGTTCCGGACGGATTCCGGATGTCGACCGGTGACAAACGTCAGCACGATATTGCGGTGTCGGAACTCGTCAACCAAAGTGGTCAGGTCACGGCGATTCTGTTCGTTGCCGTCGAGCGGAATGAACGTGCCGTCCAGATCTGTGGCAAGAATCAGTTGTGTTGAAGCAACCATAGTGCAATCTCCACGACGCGCAGACGTCTCAGACGCGTCGCAGCCACGCGATCTGGTAACCGGCAAGGCTCAGGTCTTCCGATGTGGGAAACGTGGCACCGGTGATCGCGTCTTCGAAGAAGCGACCCATACCGGCTGTTCGCAGCAGATTGCCGGCGATGATCTGCGGCTCTTCGGAGAAGTTCGCCAGGACGATCACGCGGCTGCCGTCGAAGACTCGCACAAAGCCCAGAGCATGCTGGTTGTTGGTACTGAAAAGTTCCATGCTCTGCCCGGAAAACGCGGGCAGCGATTTCCTCAGGGCGATCAGTTTCTGCAGCGATCGAAAGATGTCCCTGCGAATCTTTCCCAGCCCGGCCTGCACGCTGTCGTTCAGATCCTCAAGGAATTTCCATTCCATCTTCGGCCGGTGGACCCAGCGCGAATCGCCGGACTTGGCGGGATCCTTGACGAAATCGTAGTCGTTCATCACGCCCCATTCTTCGCCGATGTACAGCAGCGGGATTCCGCCGATGCTCAGGATCACACCGTGCAGCAGCAGCAGCATCCGGCGAATCGCCAGGTCCTTCAGTCGTTCGTCATCTTCGTCGATCGCCTGCTCGAGTCCGGCCAGCGACGCCATGGTCCCGGAGATTCGCATATCACCGGTCTGCGGATTGTGCTGGAACGGTACGCCTCGCGCGAATGAGCCGGGGAACTGGCCCGTGTAAAACGAATTCAGAAACTGGCGGTGATCGTAGCCGTTGATACCCAAAGCCGCCGCGTCAGCGTCGTCGAACGTCCAGCCGATGTCGTCATGGCAGCGCAGATAGTTGACCCATGCCGTGTCTTCGGGCAGCTTGTGGCGATGGCTCAAAGTGCGAGTCAGCAGGCTGACATTTCGGGTTGCCAGCGATTCCCACAGCAAAGCCATCAGTGTGGGGTTGTAGGAAATCTGACACTCTTCGCGGCTGATGTAGCGAACGACTTCGTCGGGATGCACTATCGCTTCCGACTTGAACAAGAGTCCCGGCGCGGCAATGCGAGCCGACCGGTTGAACGCCTGAATCAGCAGGTGAGCTTCCTGCAGGTTCTCACAACCGGTCCCCATGCGCTTCCAGATGAAGGCCACAGCGTCCAGTCGCAGGATGTCGACTCCCGTGTTGGCGATGAACAGCATCTCTTCCAGCATCGCTCTGAAGACGGCCGGGTTGCTGTAGTTCAGATCCCACTGAAAGCTGTTGAACGTGGTCCAAACCCACTGCTGCATCCCGTCGTGCCACGTGAAGTTGCCTCGCCGAACGGTGGGAAAGATCTCCCGCAGCGTGCGTTCGTACTGATCGGGAAGCGTGCGGTCAGGGAAGATGTAATAGAACTGCTGG
>CAZHET010000471.1:0-5213 GCA_964531585.1 uncultured Planctomycetaceae bacterium
CGGATTACGCGGCCGCTGAGATTCAACGGGCTTCGCACCACGGCATCAATGTGCTGATGCTGGCACCAAGCGCAGAACACGCGCAATCCTGCACATCTGCCAGGGATTCGTCGCCGTTTCCGCCGAAATCCGTTTCGCGTTTGTCGTTGATGATGAATCCGCGGGGTTCCCTGCCAGTCCCGGGCTTGCGTCACAGCAGATTCTTCAGTGTGATGCTGTTCAGGTGATGTCCGCATTTGCACGAGCCCCGCCGATATTCCGCCTGAAGGGCATAAACATGATTCGCCTCTTCGCGGCCGTGACAATCGGGTGTCTGACAGTCAGTGGCTGTGCCGAGTTGTCAGCCAGCAGGATCGTGTCGCGGGAACCTGCGGAGACCGCGGCCGAACTGGATATGGAGACGCTGAATCGCGTAGAAGCGGGCTTCCATGTGATCGACACCGGAGCAACGCAGCTCGATCTTCAACACTTGCAGGCGGGACAGCAGGTGCGGATCGTGGCAACTGTCTCTGACCGGGAGGAGGTGCTGAGAGGTGGCAGCGTTGCCGTTGTTGATTATGCCGGCACCATTCAGGGGACTGATGCAAATACCATCAAGCTGACGGATGTGTCACTGGTCACCACCCGGGGCACGCCACAAGCGATACCTGCGCTTGCCAGGTTGCCGTACATTGCCCGCCTGTTCAATAGAACGGCCATCGCCTGCGAGTTTCATCCGCTGGCTCACGATGTGACGTTGCCGAGAATTCGGTGCGTCGTGGCCTATGAAGCGACGGACCTTCCGATGGAAAGGACGCCTGGTGTGGATTTCGACACCACCGCCCACGGAGCTGTACTCAGTGACGTTGAGACTCACCTGGCAGCTGACCGGGACCAGCTTACGCGGTGACTGGTTCCGGATGGACCCAGGGAGCCCGATAGTCCCGCTGCGGCAGTGCTGTCGCTTCGGCGTCTTCCGGGATCGTCTGAGTCACGGGATCCCTGGTCCTTGAACGCGCCAGGGTCAGCGAAATATCCACCCCGAAGGAGTCACCCCCGTCCGCCTCGCCGATCTGCTGGACCGGCTGCTCAGCCCCCGCCTGCGATCCGTCCGCCGTGAACGTACCGTTCACCAGCCTGACCTGTTCCGGCTGCGATGACGGAATGCACATCGCAAGCCTGACGCAGGCGATCGACGACGGCTGGACCGAAATCCGCCCGGTTGACAATCTCGCCGAAGCCACTCATCTCGGCCTCTGCCCCGACTGCCGCCGCGAGGAAGACTACGAACTCCTGTGACATTGTCACGCACTCCCGAAACCCACCGCCAAGCCGCTCCCGTCCGGGAGTGGCTCGGCGCTTTGGCCGACGGAAAAATTTCGGCGCTCCGCGCCGACTGTTGCAAGGACCTGCATCTGTGCCGCGCGGCGGGGACCCCGGGTCGCTTAGGCTTCCGACTGGTAACCGATCTGAAACTGCGGTGGCGGAGGATCACCTTTGGACCAGACCGCAGCCGTGAACGGCGAATTCCATTGAATGCTGCCGAGCTTCTGTTCCATTCGCTGGCGCGTTTCGTCGCCGTCCGTCGCGATTATTCGCAGACCTTCGCCGAGCAGTTTCAGACCTTGTGTGAATACGGGCGGATCGATTTCCGCGGCCGTACGCAGCAGCCTCTCGATTTCGGCTTCGTTACCGCGCTGATGGATCAGCTGCCAGGCTCGAATGATGGGTCCGTCGGCCAGTTTCGGCCACCACTTCGCCAGGTTGCCGGCCCAGTCGCGCATCAGGTCGAAGCGGCGAAGTCGCAGCAGCAGATAGGCTCCCACCGCAGCCGCATTCGGGTCGCGAGTCTTGTGCAGCAGCATTTCTTCGGCGCGGTCGATCCAGTCCACCATAGCGGCGGCGGAATAGTAATCGCCGCGGGCCATGTAGCCAGCCAGAACGTCGGCCTGCGGGCTGTCCGTGGTGACGACAATCCGCAGCGCCGGAATGTCGTCACCATCCTGCAGTTCCACGACCACTCTGCGAACCCGACCTGGCAGCCGGACATTCAGTGTCCAGGATTCGCCCCCGGCCTGAAGCGTAAACGCATCGACGTCGGGGAAATCGCTGAAGACAACCTCGCGGCCAGCGTACCGGACAACTCCCTCGACGCGGTAGTCGTCTGAGGTGAGTGCCAACCGGGTGCCGTCCTCCATTTCCGGCTCCGCCGTGACGGCGTGAACGACCGGGATGGCGAGCGCGCTGATTGACGCGTCCGGTTCAAAGCCTGGTACCGCGTCCCTGCCATATTCCAGAGCTGCCATGCTGACGCGGCGGATGTCCATGCCCGGATCGCGGACAATCATCGACTTGCCTGACGGCAGATGCACCCGCAGAAACGAACCTTCACTGGGAACGTCAATCACATCCGAAGTCTGGCCGGGATCGAGCCAGACCCGGCTGATCGTCTGCAGATCGGGCGACACCACTTCGACGGAAGCCGGCGGCATGTCGAAATCGAACCGGATACGGATGCGGTCACTCATACAGCCTCCACTCGATCATAGACCGGAGGCATCAGCGTGTCCGTTACGGCCACGGGTGCGAAGTTCTGAAAACCGATGTTGATCGACCAGTCGCCTGCATCCAGCCGTCCCGTCCACGGGCGCGGGTCACCGGGAGGCGAATGAACCTGCTTTGCGAACCGCTGGAGTTGAATGTCGGCCTGGGAATTCGCCAGAGTCGACTGGCAGCCGATCGACGCGCGGACGAGTCCCGCACTTGCAGTGCAGATCGCCGCCGGCGCTCCCTGCACGTCCGGGTTACAGGTGAGCGGCTGGCGGTGAGCCTTCGCCAGGCTGGCCATGATCTGTGCCACGCTGTTGCCCAGCGAGAACGTGTCGACCTTCCACTGGCCACCGCGATTGATGGCACCGGCACCGTCCAGTGATTCCAGCAGCGCTTCCGCAAAATACGTTTTGGCGTTGGCCGGACCATACGCCTGGTGTCCGTCGGCTGCCGCAAAGTACGCCGCCGTTGCCGAGACCTGATCGAAGATGCTCGAACTGCACAACTGCCTGCCGCCGGGGTTGAGCTGCGCGAGAGCATCGATGGGCTTTTCGCGGCAGGCATCGACAAAGAACAGTTGCGTGTCGGCGGCGTTGGCTTTCATCCCCAGACGCATGCCGTCAAAGTCGATGCAGTTCGCCCACAGGTTCGGAAACTGCGGGTCTCCGAAGTCCGACGGCAGCAGATACTGCGACAGCGTATTCAGGCCGTGCCCCGCAAAATAGAACAGCGCAATGTTGTCCTTCTGAGCGTTACAGCGCGGCCACCACGCTTTATTGAACACGTCTTCTATGTTTTGCATCGTGGCCGCGTCGATGCTCACCGAGTTTCCCTGGCCGTCCGACATGGTGCCGGTCGGCGACATCAGCACCTCGACAGTTCCCAGCGGCAGAGCCAGTGACGACCGGTTGCGGATCAGCCACGTGGCGACTTCTTCCGCCGCAAAAATTGTCGTCGTCAGTTGTTGCAGGCCGAAGCTGGCAACGGCCGCGTGTCCCGATCCGCCGGAAAGGTGCGGATAGTCGCCCACTCCGATGATGAAGGCATGAACCTGAGCCATCATCGGGTCCGTCGGTTGCGTCGCGTTCTGCCAGAGAAGGGTCATAGAGAATCCACACGTGTCCGCAGTCGTTTGTAGAACGCTGCCTGCTCCCAGTACGCACCGTGTGCTTTGATGACATACGTTCGCGTATCGTACGGAACATCCAGGTCAACGCCATCAAACACGCCGTCGACGGCATATGCGAAGATGTCCACTTCGTCGTAGACGTTGATCCAGTGGCTGACATTCTGTGGTTTGCTCACACGGTTGGGAGGCCCGATCGTATGATCGCTGGAATGATACAACTTCATTTCCTCGAAGTGAGCCACCTGCGAACCGACAGTGATGAACAGGTCCACCTTCAGATCCTGACGAAAGTGACTCAGGATGTCGTAGGAAATCACACCGCCGAGGCTGTGTGCGACAATCACCAGCGGCTCGGAGGGAGCTGCTGCTTTCGCGTCGTCGAATGCCTGAATGATCCGTTGTGGGATTTGGCCGGGATTGCCGCTGTCGCCGCGGGAATTGAAGTACACGAACACGTCCCCAAAGAATCTCCCGAGCGTCTCGTTCAGGGATGCTCGCGACCGCGCCAGCAGCTTGGTCGATGCGAAGTCTCCGGCCTTGTCGAGCGCCGATCCGGCGAGGTTCTGAGCGGCCTGTTTGAGCTTCATCGCTCCCATCTTCAGCTTGCCGAACGCGGCTCCCACACCCAGCGACTGCACGCCGGGCTGCCCCTTCACTTTGTCTTCCAGCGTTGTCAACAGTGACTGGTCATTCTGAATTCCCGCAATCCAGTCCGGCTGCGGATTGGCCTCGGCGTATTCGGCAATTGCCACGACGAACTCCGCGACCTGCGCTTCACTGCCCTGCTGAGCCGTGCTGATCGCCAGCTCGCAGATCACGTCGACTGCCGCCCGGAAATCGTGTTTGGCGAGAGCCGTTAACGGTTCCGCTCCCATCGCATCCGGGAGTGCGTCATGCACCAGCGCGATGAGCGCGGCTTCGTCGGTCCCGCCGGCACCGCCCAGAGCCTGCAGCTTTGATTTCGGCAGCGAGGCCATGTTCCAGTTGAATGTCACCCCCAGGTCGCCCCAGTACGGTGATGTGACGTC
Organism: uncultured Planctomycetaceae bacterium; assembly: GCA_964531585.1. Lineage (GTDB taxonomy): Bacteria > Planctomycetota > Planctomycetia > Planctomycetales > Planctomycetaceae > JAWKUA01. The sequence goes on from CAZHET010000471.1 coordinate 4,687, forward strand.
CACCGGACTTCCCAGCGTCTTGCCGTCGATGCTGGCTCCGCTGAAGTGCCGCTGCAGAAATCGCTTCCGTGATTCCACTTCCACTGCATAGGCCGCACCGGCCCGATTGTTCACACCGTGAACGAAGACGATTGACATGGTTCCTCACCTTTCTGGTCTCGTTCCGCGGATGCCCTGTTGACGGGCAATCAGCGTCATCCCGGTTCGCACAGAGGTCTCCGATCGCAATGACCATGCATCGCCAGGCAGCAGCGATAGCCGCCACGTTCTCGCAATTCTGACCGGAATCTCGCAATGCCGTTTGGAAGCACAAGTCCGATGACGGCCCGGACCGCAACTCGATCCGCCTCGACCGCAGCTATTCGGATGCCGACGCGTCGACCGAGCAGGACAGGGAAAAGTACCGGGTGGCTGCAGGCAAGCAGCCGGCGGGACTGCGGACGACGACAATCTTCGATGACTGCTGCAACAAGCCGAAGGCCACGATTCAGCCCAACGGAGCCAGGACCAGCTTCGCCTATGATGCC
>CAZHET010000472.1:0-5200 GCA_964531585.1 uncultured Planctomycetaceae bacterium
CCAGGTTCATGAACATCAGCACGCCGATCGTCCAGCCGCCGGGAAACGGAATGTGATGGAGGTGCAGTCGACCAAACCACCAAATGTCGACGGCAAGCTTTTCCTTGAAGTCAAAATCCATCAGGCCAGGAAACATCGACGGAGGAAACAGGTCCTGCACATCGATCCAGGCAATCCACGTTCGAAAGTACTGCCCGACAACGGGCCACACATCCTGCCGAGCCTGCGCCAGGCTGCCGATGAAGACAATCACCATCGACAACAGCAGCAGAACGCACGTCAGCTTGAGCGACGCCAGCGCGCTCAGCACCTGCCACACAGCATCGTTAGCGTCACGTCCCATCGCCGCGACGTTCGCTCGCCGGGAATCCGAATCAGGTAGTGCGGTGCTTGACATAATGTGAGTTCTCCGTGCGACGTGCTCGTCGGATTGAAGTCATTCAGGTTGAAGTCATTCAGGCGAGCGGCGGGTAAGAATCGCTCGACGCGGGCGCTGGCAGCGTCCGCCATGTGGCTGATGCTGCAGCCATCCGCAGGTAGGTTGTATTTTCCGATCGGCTGTGCTGGTTTCGCCAGATTCCAGTGACAGGCCGGGAGGGTTCTCAGGTCATTCCGACTTCGCGAGCTGCAACCCGTCGACAAACTTCCGAAAGCTGTCGCCGGTCTGTTTCGCGGTTGTGTTTGGTGCCCGGTACTTGAAAATCCACATGGTCTCGTCGACCAGAACAATCAAGCCGAGAATGGTCTCTTCTTCGTTGTTGATGTCGACGAACGACGCCGTCGTCTCGCCGAGCTTTCGTTCGGTTGAACTCTTCGCAAGTTCCTCTTCGGTTGTCGTTTCCAGGTTCAACTGAGTCCGCCAGCGAACGATCTGCTGTTCCAGTCCCGCCGCCGCACTCAGTTTGCTCAACGTGATGCGAGCCTCCTGAGCCACCGGCCCGGTCTGCCACGCCGCAGTGCTGAACTGGTCATTCTCGCTGACCTGCCAGTCCGCGGGAACCTGCCATGTGAACGGAATTCTCGGGAACTGACTCTTCAGCGCGTCGCTGGTGACCACCTCGTCGCTTTCCCGCGGAACAACGTATTCGCGGATCTCGTAGTCGCCACCACAACCAACCGCAAACACCACGGCAGCTACGGCCCCGACGCAGACGGATATTCTCCTGAACAATCGTTTCATGAAGACTACAGGTTTCAACGGGAAAAGCGTGGGCGGCGGGAAGACGAGAAGGGCCGAATTGGCGGGATATGGGCTCTGGGACAAAATTGTACGACAGAACGACTCCAAAACCATCTGGCCTCATCATCAGGCCAGTGAATTCGCGGATGCGGGACATGACTTCCGCCTGTCATTTCTCGCGCGTCAGTCCCGCGCAGGCAGGAACCCAGCTCCAGAGTCCAGAGCCACGCAGACGCTGCTCTGGTCATTCCCGCGCAGGCGGGAACCCAGCGAATATGCACTGGTTTCCCGCCTGCGCGGGAATGACACGGGGATGCACCATGGCATCGTGGCCGGAATTACTGCCTTCCCGCCTGCGCGGGAATGACGGGACCTGCTGGACCACCAGGCTCGCTATCGGGACTTGCTGGACGATCAGGCTCGCTTTAACGATGCGACGCTCCCGCGATACACTTCCATCGATGGCTTTCCACGTCTCCCCCCTTCGCTTCCGAGACTTCCCATGAACCGCCCCGCCCTGCTCGTTCTCATCAGCCTTGTCCTCACGTCCACATCGTTCGCCGGAGACCCCGCCGCTCATCGAGTCTTTGACGCCGGCCAGCAACCCGACGACATTCGCCTTCGCGAACCGAAGGACCTTGACGGCTACTTTCCGTTTGACGTTCCGGAATCCAAAGCGGCGTGGGAAGCGCGTCGTCAGGAACTTCGACGCCGGGTTCTTGTCGCCACCGGTTTGTGGCCGATGCCGGAAAAGACGCCGCTGAACGCTGTCATTCACGGCAAGGTCGAACGCGACGGGTTCACGGTCGAAAAAGTCTACTTCGAAAGCCTGCCCGGCTACTTCGTGACGGGATTGCTGTTTCGACCGGAAGGCAACGCCGACGGCAAGCGGCCTGGAGTTCTGTGTCCTCACGGTCACGGCGGTCGGCTGCAGGATTACGGAGCGGAGAACATGGCGGCGCTGATCGCTTCCGGAGCCGAACTGCACGAACGATCCGGCCGATTCCCCAAACTGGCTCGCTGCGCACAGCTTGCGCGGATGGGATGCGTGTCGTTCATCTTCGACATGATCGGTTACGCCGACAGCCAGCAGATCACTCAGGCCGTGGCCCACCGCTACGGCGAGCGTCGGCCGGAATTCGAAACGCCTGAGAACTGGGGATTCTTCAGTCCGCAGGCCGAAGCTCGCATGCAAAGCATCATGGGTCTGCAGACATGGAACGATGTGCGGGCGCTCGACTTTCTGGCGAGTCTTCCGGACGTTGATCCGGAACGGCTGGCCGTCACCGGCGGCAGTGGCGGAGGAACTCAGACAATTCTGCTGGGAGCGATCGACGACCGTCCGATCGCCGCGTTTCCGAACGGCATGGTTTCGACCGCCATGCAGGGAGGCTGCACGTGCGAAAACTGCAGCCTGCTGAGAATCGGCACAGGCAACGTGGAACTCGCCGCGCTGTTTGCTCCCCGCCCGCAGGCCATGACGGCTGCGAACGACTGGACGAAGGACATGATGACAAAAGGCTACCCGCAGCTTCGCGAACTGTACGCGATGCTCGGTGTGCCCGACGACGTCTACTGCGAAGAGATGCTGCACTTCCCGCACAACTACAACGCCGTGTCGCGACGCATCATGTACGAGTGGATGAACCGACATCTCGGCCTGGGGCTGGAAGAACCCATCATCGAACAGGACTGGGAACCGCTGACGCCGGAAGAATACACGGTCTGGAACAGCGCCCACCCGGCTCCCGCCACCGATGCGGACTACGAACGGCAGCTGCTTCAGCAAATGAACGACCGCGACCTCGCCGCGCTGTTCCAACATTCGCCGAAGACAGGCGGCGATGTTCAAAACTATGTCGGCACCGTTCGCGACGGATGGCGAACGCTGATCGGTCGCGAACTTCCCAAAGCCACGGACATTCAGCGCACGAAGGTGTGGAAGGAAGAGAAAGCCGGTTACCTGGAATTCGGCGACTACCTGACACTGACGACTCGCAACGAACAAATTCCCGTCATTTCGTTGTACCCAAAATCGACGGACTGGAACCAGAAAGTCATCCTGTGGGTCGACGGTAATGGCAAGTCCGGGATGTTTTCGAACGGCCAGATCCACGCCGACGTTCGCCGCCTGCTCGACGCGGGCTATTCGGTCGTGGCAGCCGATCTGTATGGCCAGGGAGAATTCACAACCAACGGCGAAGCTCTCACCGAAAATCCAACGGTCAGGAATCCGCGGCAGTTTGCGGGCTTCACCTACACGTACAATGACACGATCTTCGCTCGGCAAGTCCACGACATCCTGACGACGATCGCGTGGATCAACGGCGACGAACACAGTCCACAGGCTCTGCACGCCATCGGCGTCAACGGCGGAGGCACGCTGCTGGCCGCCGCGCGAGCCATCGCCGGTTCCGAAGTCGAAAAGGCAGCCATCGACACAGCCGGCTTTCGTTTCGAAGATCTGTCCGACTGGAAGCACGCTGCATTCCTTCCCGGAGCCGTCAAGTATGGAGACGTGCCGACTCTCCTGAGCCTGTCGGCTCCGCACAAGATCTGGATCGGCGGTGAGACAGAAGTGCCGCCGATCGTGAAAACGGTTTACTCTCATCAAAGCGCTGCCAACGCCGTCGCAACATCGGGCTCGCGGCTCGACTCGGTGACGGCCGCGGTCGACTGGCTGCTGCAGTAGCGTTTTCCCGCCGAGACTGAATCCACTGTCATGCCGCATGTCATTCGGCGATCTCCCGTTTGCTGACCGCATGCCGCAGGAAAGCGTGTCACGTCTCGCCGAGACGCGACGACACAGAAAAGTTCTCACCGAATGATTTCACCCGCTGCTGTTGTGTCATGGCAGAACATGCAGGCTTGAAATTGCGGGAGGCGCACATGTTCCTCGCGAAACCGCGCCTGAGCGGCCGTGATACCGTGATGGCAGCTCAGGCAGCGTGCTTCGTGCGCGTCCGGAGTCCAGTGACCGTTCAATGCACACAGCATCGCCACCTGCGGACCGCGAAACTGATCGACTGCTGCGAAATCAGAAAGATCAAACTGGCCGTCGACCACGACGACTGGCTCTGTCGATTCGTCACTCTGATCCTGACCTTTCCGCTTGTCGACAGGCGTTAAATCCACCTGGCGGCTATCGTCCCGGGAAACCGCGGAAACTCGTCCCACGGCAAGACCGACTCCGGCCCCCACGACCAGACACGCGACAGCGACAGCGGTCATCATCGCCCACGAGCGACCACGGCTGCCGTCGCCCGCCGAAACCACATGCCGCGCATTCAGCACAGCGGCAACGCGGTCGTCGAGTTCCGTCGATGCCTCCTTGAGTGGCATCTGCTTCAGCAGTTTTTCAAGCACGGAATCTGTCATAATTGCCCTCGCAATTTTTCTTCGAGCTTCGCCAGAGCCCGGCGGTATCGACTGGCAACCGTTTTCAGTGGAACGTCCAGCACGCCGCCGATCGCTTCAAAGGTCATCTCCGCATAGATCTTCAGGATTACGACTTCGCGATCATCGTCATCCAGTCCATCGACGGCGGTTCGCAGAATCTGATCGCGTTCTTCGGCAAGCACTTCGTCGTGCGGAGCCACCGTCGCTGCAGTCTGACACCGGACCGCATTGAAAATCGATTCCCGAATTTCTGAACGACGACCACTGTTTCGCGCAACGTCGCGAGCCGAGTTTCGTACAGCGGCAAATACATAATTCACCAACTCCCCGGCGGGATCGGCCGGCACCCGACACAGTCGTTCAAACGCTGACTGCACAGCATCCTCCGCGGACTGGCGGCACCCCGTGATCGATAATGCCAGCGAGAACAAGGCCTGCCTCTGCTGCGAGTAGATCTGTTCCAACCGATCGCGCAATGGTCTGGTCCGTTGGGCTGTCCGACAGGTGTCTGTGAAGTCACACGCGGCTGACTCGCCTGGTTCTTCAAAAGATTCGCAGGTTTCATCCGAATCCGGGGAATTCGTCGCGGTGAAGCGAGTCACCACGGCCTCGCGCGGAATT
>CAZHET010000473.1:0-5188 GCA_964531585.1 uncultured Planctomycetaceae bacterium
TTTTTTCACGACACTCAGTTCTTATCCAGCCCCTTTCGCACTCTTGCTTCTTCCCACAGGCAGGAAGAAATTGTTCAGATTTTGAGAAGAATCCGCTTTCGGTGGCCAGTTGTCAATCGTCCTGACGGTGATTATCGTACTCCTTGGCTGCGCAATTGCCGATTGAGGCAGGAAATTGCCTATTGGCTCTTGCATCTGTCGTCGGTGATGTTCTCTGTTTCTCCGGTTGTTGACGCTGGAAATTTCGCCCCGATGCCGGTGAGTTTCGAAACAATCGTTCGTCTGCTGCCCGCCGCGGCGCTGGTGATCGCGATTCTCGCCGGTTGCTCGCACGAGACTGCGGAACCGTCCCGCGGCGTGGCTGCTTCGGAATCGGCAGCGGCCATTGCCGCTGTCCCTGCTGTGCAGACATCGGCACGCTTCAGTGATCGCGCGTCAGAAGCCGGTGTCACGTTCACGTATAAGAACGGTCAGGAAGCGGGATTCGTGGCGATCCTCGAATCGCTTGGCGGCGGTGTCGCTCTGCTGGACTTTGACTGCGACGGCGACGTGGATCTGTTCGTTCCCGGAGGCGGCGGGTTCAGCGCTAACGGAGCGATCCACGGGCACTTGCCTGGTCTGTTTCGCAACGACGGTGGCTTTCGTTTCACCGACGTCACGAAGGACGCGGGGTTCGTTGACGCGCCGTACTACAGCCACGGGGCAGCAGCAGCCGACTTCGACAACGACGGTTGTCCCGATCTGCTGATCACCGGCTACGGTGGGCTGCTGCTGTACCACAACCGCGGCGATGGCACGTTCGAACAGGTGGCTGCAATCGCCGGACTGAATGACACTGGCTGGAGTTCCAGCGCGGCATGGGGAGACATCAACGGGGACGGATTTCTCGACGCGTACGTCGCCCACTATGTGCGGTGGTCGATGGAGAATGACACAGCCTGCATGTCTTCGGTGCCCGGTCAGCGCGAGATCTGTCCGCCGAAGACCTACGATCCCCAGCGGGACGTGTTGTATACCGGCAACGGCGACGGCACGTTCTTCGACGCATCGGACGCGGTCGGGCTGCGACAGGACGGCAAGGGGCTTGGCGTGCTGATCGGCGACTTCGACAACGACGGAGATGCTGACGTCTACGTTGCCAACGACACCACGGAGAATTTCCTTTACCGCAATGACGGCAGCGGTCACCTGGAGGATTTTTCCATGCTGAGCGCCACAGCGCTGAGCGACAAGGGTGTTGCCGAAGGCAGCATGGGAGTCGAACTCGCCGACTTCAATCTCGATGGTCGGCCGGACCTGTGGGTCACCAACTATGAGCGTGAAAGTATCGGGCTGTATCGCAATGAGGGCCACTGCCTGTTTCAGTATGTCAGCCAGTCAACGGGAATTACGGCCGTTGACAGCCTGTATGTTGGCTGGGGGACTGTGTTCTTCGATTTCGATCGCGACGGCGACGAAGATGTTGTTGTGTCGAACGGCCACGTTGTGCGCTATCCGGAGAACGCGCCGCTGCGACAAAAGCCGCTGCTGTTTGAGAATGACAATGGCCGGCGCTTTCGCAATGTCGCCCCGGGTGCTGGAACGTATTTTTCCGAAGCGCACATGGGACGAGGCGTCGCCGCCGGTGACATCGACGATGATGGAGACATCGATCTGGTGATTTCGCACGTGAACGAACCGCTCGCTCTGCTTGCCAACGATTCGGTCAATTCCAACAACTATCTGTCACTGCGACTGATCGGCACCGTCAGCAATCGTTCGGCGATCGGGACCCGGATCACGCTGCAGACGGACTCCGGAACGCAGACCCGCCAGATCAAAGGCGGAACCAGCTATGCATCAACTCAGGATCCGCGAGTGTTCTTCGGGCTGGCCGGTGACGAACGCGTTGCGTTGGTTGAAATCACCTGGCCGTCCGGAACGACGCAGAGCCTGTCAGACATTCCGGCAAATCAGATGCTGACTGTGATCGAAGGACGGGCGACAGCAAGTTCGCAACAGCACGGTGAACGCGCAAGGACGGCGATCAGCTCTTCGAACCGGTGAGCCGCAGGGATCCCGCGCAGCAGGTTTGCTTACCGGACGCACCACAAGACAGAAGTGACCGCTTTAAACTCACGGAGATCATGCTATGCCTCATCGTGTGCATTCGAATGGCAACGGCGTCGTCGCACGATTGATTCTCGCGGCCGGCGTCGCCGCGATTGCCGGGTGCGAAAGAGACACGTCCGGCGAGTCATCGAATACCGTCATCGCTGCGATTCAGCAACTGGGCGGCCGGGCGGAGATTGACCTTCGGTCACCGGGCAAACCGATCGTTTCCGTGGTGCTGACGAATAGCAAAGTGACTGATGACGACCTGAGTGCTCTGAGCGGACTGACGGAACTCAAACGCCTGCAGCTCGACGGCACGCAGATCACCGCAGCCGGCATTCCTGCGCTGAAGGATCTGCAGAAGCTGGAGTTCCTCGACCTCAGTGGCACCGGAATCGACGACGCCAGCCTGGTTCCTCTGAAGAATCTGGCCGCGCTGCGATCCCTGATGCTGAACAACACCCGTGTCACCGATGAAGGTCTGGAACACTTGAAAGGCATCCGTGAACTGCGCGAGTTGTCACTGGCCGATACGTCGATCGCCGGGCCGGGGCTGCAGCATCTGGCTTCGCTCGCCGAGCTGCAGGTCCTGAATCTGCGTGGCACTCAGGTTGATGACGACGGCCTGCGAAACGTCGAAAATCTGAAAGCGCTGGACATGATCTGGGTCAATGCGATGGTCGGCGATGACGGCATGCAGCACTTGACCGACCTGCCGAAACTGCGAGAACTGAACCTGTCCGGCACCGGCATTACCGATGCCGGACTGGACCAGTTGTCCGCCATGTCCACACTGAGGAAGATTGATTTGGCGGGGACGGTCACGACGCAAGACGGAGCGGCTCGGTTCAAACAGGCCGTGCCGGAGTGTCTGGTGCTGCAATGACGGAAGGCGCGCGGTGATGGTGGCCACGCGGGACCTCAGGACGGGCCGATGCTGTATTCGTTCTGACCCTCCGTGATTTCGATAAACTGATCGACACCGACGTTGCGAAACTGCTGAGTCTCACCGGTTGTCGGCCAGAACACTTCCAGCAACTCAACGCGTTCCGCGCGCCCCAGGCCGATTTGCCGGCGCAGCGGGTTCGCGCCGAAGCTGCCGCCGCTGTTGACCCACTGATGAATCGAACGTCTGGTGCCGTTCTCCACAATATCGACACGAATCTTCGCGCCGATTGCGGAACGATTGGATTTCGTTCCCACCAGCTTCACCGTCAGCCAGTGATTGCCGAACCCGGGATTTTCGAACAACGCGTTCGAAAACCCGTCGCCGCGAAGTGCTCCGCCAAGTACGACGAATACATCCTGATCGCCATCGTTATCCAGATCGGCAAACGATACTCCGTGACCTTTCTGCAGGTGGCCGAAACCTCCGGCGGTCGTGACGTCGGTGAATCGCGTTCCGCCGATATTGTGAAACATCAGGTTCGGCATCAGGCCTTCGTACTGTGTGTAGCCGGTTCCCAGATAGAAATCCGGGAAACCGTCGTTGTCGAGATCACCGAAGTTTGCTCCCATTGGAATGGTGACGCTGGTCAGACCAAACTCCGCTGCGGCATTTGTGAAGCCGCCTGTTCCGTTGCCGAGATACAGGCAGTCGGCTTCGGCGGGCTGGTCCTGGTCCAGATAATCGGCGGCGATATATTGAATGCCTGCCCAGTAGCTGCCCACGAACAGGTCGAGGGTTCCGTCGTTGTTGCAGTCCCAGAACCACGTCGGAAAGCTGCGCACCGGTCCGGTGACGTTTAGTGAGGCGGCGAGGTTTGTGAACGTGCCATCGCGGTTGTTGCGGTACAGACAGTTTTCGCGGTCGATGTTTGAGACATAAATGTCCGGATAACGGTCACCGTCATAGTCTCCCCAGACAACTCCCTTGGCGACTGCTCCGTTGGTAACACCGGCTTGCTCGGCAATATCCGTGAATCGCCCGCGTCCGTCGTTCTCGAACAACTGCGACGGAAACAGTTCGTTGCCCACGTACAGATCGAGATCCCCGTCGTTGTCGAAGTCGGCCCAGGCAGCGGTCTGAGTCGGGTAGTTTTCAATGGCGAGACCCGCTTCGAACGTGACGTCTCGAAACCTCCCGTGACCGTCGTTTGCCAGCAGCGAGTTCGGATGCCGCCCCGCGTCGCCCAGCCAAGCGCCGCGCAAGACCAGCACGTCGATATCACCGTCGTTGTCGTAGTCGGCCTGAACCAGATTCAGGCCGCCGAGGATTCCCGTCAGCCCGCTGAGTTCCGTTTCGTCCGCGAACCTTCCGTCGCCCAGATTACGAAAGTAGCGAAGCTGTCCGGCGGGCCCCCAGTCGGAGACGATGACATCCAGCCAGCCGTCACCGTTGAAGTCATCGACGATGCTGCCGCCGCAAAGGCTGAACGTGTCCAGTCCCGCGTCGCCCGCGACGTTGGTGAATCGCGGGAACGCTGAAGTGGATTCAAGACGATGGGCGGGAATCCGCCAGCGTTCGGGAACTCCGTCGGGAAATGTGCCGAGCGTCATGTGAGCGATGTTCAGCAGCCACGCAGCGGGCAAATGATCCGCATGGCGTTCGAGCAGAGTTTCGAGATATTTGACAGCTTCGAGCGCATGTCGCTGATGCTCATGCACTCCGCCACCGGTAATTGGAAACAGGCAGCTTTCGTGATTGATGCAGTGGACACAGTTCTGATTTTCCGCGGCTCGCAGATTTGCGACGGCAAGTTGAAATAACAGCAACGCTTCCGTTTGTTCAGCACCAGGCGCGCCTGGGTCGGCGTGAAGTGAAAACAGACCGTAGGCCGACTGGAGGTTCTGAATGGCTTCGTCCGTGTTCCCGAGCCGCAGACTTGCCAGCCCGATCTGCGTCTGCAACTGCATTCTCATCGCAGGATCACCGCCGACGGGCGACATCAGAGCGAGTCGCGTCTGAGCCGGACGCAGGTCTGATTCGGTGAAGTAGGGATGATCGACGGAGGCCGCGTCACGAATTTCACCCAGCACTTTCAGCATCTGCGCATGACCGTCTGCAGCGTTCTCGGGTACCGCTGAGTCGGTTGGCAGGACCGGTTCTCCGCAGCCTGAGACGATGCAGCAGAACATTGCCGCGACGACATGA
>CAZHET010000474.1:0-5165 GCA_964531585.1 uncultured Planctomycetaceae bacterium
ACGGATGCGATCCGAGCTGCTGTGCTCCCGCTGGCTGCGGAAATGGCTGCGGAAACGGATGCGATCCGAGCTGCTGTGCTCCCGCCGGTTGCGGAAATGGCTGTGGCAACGGATGCGATCCGAGCTGCTGTGCTCCCGCTGGCTGCGGAAATGGCTGCGGAAATGGATGTGGAAATGGCTGTGGAAATGGCTGTGGAAATGGCTGTGGCAACGGATGCGGCGACGGATGCGGTGAATGCTGCAACGACGACTGCTGCGAAATTGCCAAGCTGATCTACAAATCCATGACCTGCTGCTACGCTCGCGATCGTTACCGAGCCATTCACAAGCTGAGCGATCGCTACGACTGCTGCTGCCACCCGGAAATCATGAATGCTCTTGTCTACGGTCTGAATGACTCTGACGAACGCGTTCGCCGGAAAGCAGCCGACGAAATCGGCGACCAGATTCGCCACAATCGCTGCTGCTGCAGCCCCTGTGTGATTTCGGCTCTGACCTGTGCTCTTGGTGACTGCGATCGCCGAGTGCGTCGTCAGGCTGAAGAAGCACTGGAGCTTTGCGGCTACGAAGTCGTCGACGGCTGCTGTGGCTGTGGTGACGGGTGCTGCGACGGTGGCTGCGGAAACGGTGCCTGCCAGACGGCATGTGCTCCGGCCTGCAGTGCTCCTTGCAACAGTTGTGCTCCTGCTGCCGCTCCGGCAATGGGAACTCCGGCTCACGCTGCTCCGGCTCAGCCGACTCCGGCTGGCGAAGCTGTTCCTGCACCGGCACCACCGGAAGAGCCTCAGGCGTACTTCCCGTCACGTCTGCACAAGAGCAATGCCTCCAAGGGCAAGGTTCGCAGCAGCCTGGCTGGACTGTTCGGTCTGGCTCGCTAAGCTCGACTTGATTGCGGGATCGATCTGAACCCAGTTCATCCCCAAACCGCTGTCACTCAGAACTCAAACGGCCTCCAGGCACTCCGCCTGGAGGCCGTTTTGCATTCGTGCCCGGACATCCTCTCCTGCGTCACAATTTAGTTGCAGGTAACCGGCTCCACACCGAACATCCGGCCAGTTGAAATCCAGGCAGGATGTTTCAGCCACACGGACCGGCAGCAATCCAGTAAGTTTCAGTACTGTGGCGGTCGATCGTGCCTTCGGTGAACAGGATAAATGCCGCACACAAGTCGGCCGGGTTATTCCGCATCGCGAAAACCCTGGACCGGATTCCTCTCACAGGCGCCCGCGGAAGCGACGTAGAACCGACCACGTCAGCTACACTGACGGTGACCGCCAATCATTCTCTGCCAACACGAAATCTTCTGCTGGTGCGATCACGCTCGACACAATTCCTGCTGCCGTTTGTCGGCGTGCTGTGGATCGGCGGGTTCCTGTGGTTCTTCTTCACAGAACCACTGCCGAACGTGTCCGCGTCTGCAGTCGGCATGGAACAGGGCGACGACGGTGACGCGCACGGGATGAGCCGCGCGGAAATCTGGCGTGCGTTCTATCCTGGCTGGCACAGCCTTCCCAACCCGCTGGACTTTGACACGTCTCAGGCTGCGAACGTAGATTCCGGAGGGAAGTATCTTACGCAGCGTCTGCCGTTTGTCTTCACGGCGGGTCTGCTGCTCCTGGCAGCATTTTCAATGGGTCTGCTGATCACCGATCGCCTGCTCGTCGGCATCGAAGTGATGCGATGTGAACGGCTGGTGATTCAGACGGGCACCGGACTGTCCGCGTTGTCGCTGTGGGTGCTGATCGCCGGACGAGCGGGGTGGCTGTCGCCTTGGGTGATTCTGCTGCCGGGGATCGTCAGCTTCCCGACATGGCTGCTCCTGCGTTGTCGCTCTCTCAGTGTTCTGAAGGCTGGCACAGGGATGGCTGCGGGGGCACGGCACAACCGAACGCCCGTTATCCTGGCGGGATGCACACTGGCACCGTTCGTTGTGATGCTGATTCTGGGAGCAATGACACCGCCGTGGGATTTCGACGTTCGTGAATACCACATGCAGGGACCGAAGGAATGGTTTCAGAACGGACGCATCACGTTTCTTGAACACAACGTCTACACCAGCTTCCCGTTCCTGAGCGAAATGCTGAGCCTCGCGGCAATGGTCGTTCACGGCGATTGGCGCGATGGAGCGATCAGCGGAAAACTGCTGCTGGCGACGTTTCCATTGCTGACGACGCTTTGTGTGTTCGCGACCGCGAATCGCTGGTTCGGACGTACGGCAGGTTTGGTCGCCGCGATCGTCTACCTGACGACACCATGGACGTTTCGGATTTCGATCATCGCCTACGCGGAAGGCGCGCTGACGTTCTGCCTGATCGCTGCCGTGATGACCGCTCAGCTTGCGGCACACGAGGCGGCGCGAAACGTACGGGGCGACGCATACCGCCTGTGGTTCATCACCGGACTGCTCGCCGGCAGCGCGATGGCGGCGAAGTACCCCGGTGTGCTGTCGGTCGTGATGCCGGTCGGACTCTTCCTGCTGCTGACGACGCTGCGGTTGAGCTCGCCTGCTGCAAGCCATGACGCTTCGGCCGAAACCAATGGACCGACTTCCGCACAAATTCGCACGGCGGTTCGATGTTCGCTTCTGTATGCATCGGCGATCCTGATCGCAGTCGGACCGTGGCTGGCGAAGAACGCAATCGATTCCGGGAATCCCGTGTATCCGCTGCTCTACGGTGTCTTCGGCGGGGTCGACTGGAACTCTGAACTGAACGCCCGCTGGAAGGCTGGCCACAGTCCGGCGGATCACGACATCAGTCAGCTTCCGCGGTACATTGCGGACGTGGCGGCTCGCAGCGACTGGACCAGCGGCTTGCTGTTCGCGCTGGCTGTGCCGTCGCTGCTGCTGTGGCGACGCCGCCCCGCAGTGCGCTGGCTGTGGCTGATGACATTCTGGATGCTCGGCACCTGGTGGGCGCTGACTCATCGGATCGATCGCTTCTGGATTCCCGTCATTCCCGTGCTGGCCGTTTCGGCGGGAGCCTCCTGGCAGGTATTTCGCGGGTGGCCGGGCCGCGCCGTCGTCATCACCGCTCTGGCGATTTGTTGCGTGTTCAACCTGGGGTTCTGGAAAATCCCGCGACTGGCCGGATTCCAGGCGGGACTCATGGACCTGACTGCCCTTCAGCAGGAAACCATTCGTCAGGACTTTCGACTGCTGAACCGAATGATCCCTCAGGATGGCCGCGCGCTGATGGTTGGCGAGGCAGAAGTTTTCGACGCAGACTTCGACGTCGTCTACAACACCGTATTCGACGAAAACATTTTCGAAAAGTGGACGGAGTTACCTGATGACGCAAGCTCGCCCGCTCGCACGCGATTCATGGCCGATCCCCGCGCGGTCCTGACGAAGCTCAGCGAACACGGCATCACTCACGTCGTCGTCAACTGGTCCGAAATCCTGCGTTATCGACAACCGGGATCTTACGGCTACACCGAATACGTTCAGCCCCGCCGGTTCAACGAACTTGTCAGCAATGGCGTGCTGACAGAGCCGGCAACGCTGACATACGGCGACTGGAATCACCTGTCGCCTGCCGATCAGGACGAAATCCTGTCGTGGGACGACGGCTCGTCACTGGTCGTCAACACGGCATGGACGGCGATTCAGGTGTACCGAGTCGTTCGTGTCTCAGACGCGCCCGGTAAACGCACCTTCGCGTCTCCCTGACTCCCTCCACAGCCGGAAAGTTCCGTACGACATCTGTGTGCCACCGCGAGTTCATTGCACGCGAGCAGGCACCACCTCGCCGACGACGCCCTGCGTTCGGAAACCCACCCGGTCCGCCCACACCACGCTCCGTATTTCCCGCGCAGGTTGCACCCGACGCGGCCGACCGCGCATGACCAGGGAGCTGCGAAATGATTCGAAAAGCTCTGAAAAGCCAATACAAGCAATCAGTCTTGCCCCTGGCACGAATCATGGGACATGGGTGGGATTGAAACTGCTCGGGCCTCACTGTTGGAAGTGCGCTGGACAACAGGGAGCCGTGGCGCAGGACATTCCACGTGACGGCGGCTTCGCTCGGTTCGGCCTGAAGAAATTCGTCGCTCAGACTCGCCTAACCTCGACCACGTCGGCGCAGCACACGTTCATAGCTCAGTCTCGCCGAGACTGAAGCATCTGCTATCGGGTATGTGGCATGGAAGGACGTCGTTTTGCTCACCACGCGGCACGGCGCAAGCGCGCTGCCCGCATTGAGTTTACGAATGCTGATGCGATGCGTTCCTGAACCTGTGTGCCACCATCAACCCGCCCAGCCGCAGGCGCGGGAGGGGGCGAACGAGCGAAGCAAGTTCGTGGGAGGGTCGGCTGCGCGGTGATCGCCCTGCGTCGCTCGGACATCGATCGCACGGTCGGGCTCCTCCCGAACATCGGTGCGCTCGTTCGACCTCCCCCTGACGCTGCGCATGGGGGAGGTTCAACTTCAGCCACACCGCCGAATCCAACGCCGCCCAGCCGAAGGCGCGACGTGGGAGGTTGAACTCTCCACCGCCGCTACCCGTACCGTTGGTTAGGCGAGCGGCAGGTGAGTTCTTACCCGTGGTGTCCCGTACGATGACCTTCCGACCCCGTCGCGCTTCGTACGATGGCCTTCCAAGGCCGTCGCTTGCCGCGCGACGCGGCGACCGTCGCGACTGCCAACCATCCATTCGACGGGATCGGAGTCCCGTCGTACAAACCCAATACAATCCGGGCTAAGCATAGGTAAACTCATCATTGCCCAGGCCACGCCCTGGCGAGACCCAACCACGTCGTCGCAGCGTCCGTGCAATCAGCCCGCGCTGCGTGCGGACGGCGAATCGTCGGCAGTCATGCTCAATGTGCCTGCAGAACGCCCGGTTCGGCGTGTGACCGCGATTTCGTTCACAATCGAAGCATCAGTGAAAACGGCGGTGGTCCTGTGGATTCCGGCGACGCTTGTTCGGCGCCCGCATGCACATCAACAACCGTGAGTGATGGCAGTGTCATGCGGCGTCAATTATCGGGAAGAATCCGAATTTCCCGATTCTTACAATTTTCTCAGCACACTTGCTTGCAATGTGACTTCTGCCCTGTGTAGAGTTCACGCGCGGCCCCTCACGCGCGGCCCGATCGAGGAGCAAGTGTCTGACCGGCCGGCTTTGTTCATGGATGAACGTTGTTCGTTCCTGTGTACGTTTCT
>CAZHET010000475.1:0-5164 GCA_964531585.1 uncultured Planctomycetaceae bacterium
CCGTCCGGTCCACATGCGGGTCAGCGTGCGGACCGGTTCGAAGCCCAGATCATCGGCCAGATCCAGCGCCGGCTGGTTCGGTGACGGCAGGTCCCAGAACACAGAACCGGACGTGCGGCTCAGCAGATCCACGATGATGTCTCGCGCCACGTCACTGTCGACTGCGGCGACCGGCCCGAGATACGACGCCAGATGTCCGGGCCTCAACATCCCGTAACCGGTTGGCTTCGCAACGACGATGCTGTCGGCGGCAAGGTATTCCAGCCACGCGCGGCGACCGACGCCGAAGGCTTCTTCGTCGAGCAGCGTGCAGTCGATCGGCTGTGCTGCCGGTTGGTGGTCCTGAACGCTGCCGTCACCGTGGCGATGCCACCGATGAAACGACCAGTTTGCGTGGAAGCCTAGCTGTTCGTACAGAGAAAACCCCTCCGGCGACGCATCCAGCTTGACGCAAGCGACGTCGCGACTTTCAAGAAAGCTCAGAGCCTGTTTCATCAGCGCCCTGCCGATGCCCTGGCGTCGGAAGTCCGGATGCACCAGCATCATGCCGATCCATGCCAGTTCCGTCCCGTACGTTGTCGTGGTGACCGTTCCAACAAGGCGGTTATCGACAGTCGCAGCGAAGCAGCCGTCCGGCTGGTAAGTTCTCATGCGCTGCCAGTCCGCGGGCAACTGGTTCCAGCCGGACAGCCGGCAAAGCTCACAGGCAGTGTCTGTGTCACTGTCTGTCAGCAGTCGCAGTGTCAGGCCGTCGATTACCTCCGGCATCCAATTGTCCTCCTTACCGATGCAGGCTCCTGGGCAGGCGGCCGTCAGCCGCCCAAAGCCCCGCTGGCGGCCTGATTGATCATGCCGACATAAAACATGGCGATACGGAATATGAAGAAGATGATAAACAGGGCCACTACGCCCCAGACCAGTCGCGCCATAACCGCGGTCATGGTCTTCATCGCGCGGTGAGCTTCTTCGTCGAAGTGGTGACTCATGCGGTCGAGCGCTTCGGGAACGGTTCCTGTCTGTTCGGCCGTTTCCACAAACTGCAGGAACTCGACGGGAAACAACCGCGGCGCGGCGAATGCCTCGGCCAGAGTTTCCCCTTCATGGACTTCGTTCCAGACCACCGGGATCGCTGCAACGAAAGCCCCGTTTGCCGTGGCCTTCAGGCTGGATTCCAGTGACGGCTTGATGGACATACCTGCCTGCTGAGTCAGCGCAAAGCACCACGCGAACCTGGCAATCGCGAATGACCGCAGGCACTTTCCAAGGACCGGAATCCGCAGCAGCAGCGGGTCCAGCATCTGCTGACCGACAATCGTCCGGCTGAACATCGTGTAGGAAATCCACAGTCCTGCCAGCGTACCGAAGCACAGCATGAACCAGATAACAGCGCCGCGAGTTCCCAGCAGGCCGAATCCCAGCACGTCGATTCCGCCACCCGGTGATGCCGACGCAATGATTCCCAGCAGCCAGATCAGCAGCCCAATGACGAAGATTGCGGCCACAAGCTGCGTCGCCGGCCACGCGATTGCCGAACGAAACTCACGAGCTCGTTCGACGCGGGCTTCATAGTACTCACCAAGTGCCGCGAAGACTTCCGGCATCGATCCGGTCTGTTCCCCAACATGCAGCAGATCCAGAAACAGCGCCGGAAAACGGTCTTCGTGTTCGTAGAACGACGACGTCAAATCGTTGCCCGCCTTCGTTCGCGTAATGACCTGATCCACAGCCGCGGTCAGGCGTGAGTCTGACGATCGTGCGGCGGACGTCTTCAGTGACTTCGGAATCTCCACGCCGGCTTCCAGCATCCGCGCCATCGAACGGCAGAACGGATACAGAGCCTTCGCCGAAATCTGAGGATTGAACAACATCGTGTGCTTTCATGCCGGATAGACGTGAACCCAGACCGCCCGCAAATTCTAGCCGTTGGCGTGCGATTCGCGAACTTCGCACGTAGGCGGTGTGCAGGTGCGATGACCTCCGGAAACGCGCTGGTTGTTCACCGACTTCAGAAATTTTCAGCCGGTACGGCGGTCCTCTGGTGAACGGCGAACCTCCCGGTGCGTCGAATTCATACGGGATCGCCAAACCGGTCAGACCAGGAACGAAGTTGCCGTCGCTACAGTCACGGTCCTGTGAGTGGTACAACGCCGCCCAGGAACGGTCCCGCAACAACTCGGCGTTGTGCATAATGGGACTTCGCTCCCGTCGCTGCGATTCCACCGGCTCAGACAGGCCATCGTCCATCGGTTACGTCTGAACAAATCTGCGGCCCGGTTGCTCTCCCAGGATTTGAGAACCCATGACTGACCTGAAGGAATCACCGCTGCGCGACGTTCACATTGCGGCCGGCGCGCGGATGGTGCCGTTTGCCGGCTGGAACATGCCGGTGCAGTATTCCGGCATCATTCCCGAAGTCAAAGCCGTGCGGGAAGCGCTGGGTGTATTTGACATTTCCCACATGGGACAGATCGCCGTTTCTTCGGAGGCACCAGCCGCGACGGACTGGCTCAACGGTCTGCTGACCAGCGACATTCGCAAGCTCGCGAACTGCCAGGGCCAGTACTCATTTTTTCTCAATCAGGATGGCGGCGTCATCGATGACCTGATCGTTTATCGAACAGCGGACGACAGCTACTTTCTCGTCGTCAACGCGTCGAAAGTCGACGAGGATTTTGAGTGGCTGCGACGGCATGCGGCGAACTCCGGGGTGACGGTAACCAATATCAGCGATGACTTCGGAGCGTTTGCCGTGCAGGGCCCCGATTCCGCCACCGCGTTTGCGACGATGGTGCGCGACGGAGTCGCGGGGCTTAATCCGACTTTGCCCGAACGATTCGGCATCGCCCAGCTGGAAACTGACACTGACGAAATTCTTGTCTGCCGCACAGGCTACACCGGCGAAGACGGTTTCGAATTGTTCTGCCCCGTCAGCGAGACCGAATCCTGGTGGCAGCGCGCCGTCGATGCCGGAGCCACGCCCTGCGGTCTGGGAGCACGCGACATTCTGCGCCTGGAAAAATGTTATCCGCTGAACGGAAGGGATCTGTCACCCGACATAACTCCTCTGCAGGCCGGAATGGGCTTTGCCGTCGACCTTGAAAAAGGTGACTTCATCGGCCGTGACGTGCTTCTGAAACAGAAAGCCGATGGGCCCGGTCAGAAACTGGTGGCCCTGCGGCAGACTGGCAAGGCGCCTCCACCGAGACACGGATATCCGGTCTTTGCAGGCGACGAACACGTGGGGGAACTGACCAGTGGCGGAGTCTCGCCGACGCTTGGAGTCGGCATTTCGATGGCGTATGTTCCCGTTCGGCTGGCGAAGTTCGGTACGGTGCTTGACGTCGAAATCCGCGGCAAACGGTTTCCGGCGGAGGTTGTCAGGAAGCCGTTTGTGTAGCGAGTGTCCCCGCCGAGATGTCCTCGACGGAATCGTGGCTTTGCCTGGCGAAGCATTCGCCGCGACGGCGAGTCGTGCAGAAGCAGAAGTCCACCGGGGCAAATCTGGTGGGTGTGCAGGTCAATGTAACAGGGGTTCCCATGAACGTTCCGGACAATCTCAGGTATGCAAAATCGCACGAATGGATTCGTGATGACGGCGACGGAATCTTCACGGTTGGGATCTCCGACTACGCTCAGGCCGAAATGACCGAACTGGTCTACGTGGAGCTTCCCGATCCGGGACGCCGCGTTAAAGCTGCGGACGAGATCGCCGTCGTGGAATCCGTAAAGTCCGCCAGCGATATCTACTCACCAGTGTCCGGGGAGATCACCGAAAGCAACGGTTCGCTGACCGATGATCCGTCGGCGGTGAACAGCGATCCGTACGACAAGGGCTGGCTGTTCAGGATCAATATCGACGATCCCGCGGAACTGGATGCACTGCTGACCCCGGAAGCTTATCGTGAACAAATCAGTTGAGACGGCTCCGTTGTCGGTGTCCCGAACGGAAGCGCCGCCCGTGGATGCGTACGCACGATTCCAGAATCGTCATCTTGGCTCTTCACCGGATGCCGCAAATGCACTGGCCGCGGCGATCGGTTTTGATTCCGTCGATAACCTGATCGATGCGGCCGTACCGCGACATATCCGGCGAGGGCAGCCGTTCGTGCTTCCCTCCGCACTGACCGAAGCGGACGCGCTGGCCCAGCTGCGGTCAACGATGTGCAGAAACACGGTAGCCCGGTCGCTGATCGGCATGGGCTATCACGACTGCATCACGCCGCCGGTCATTCAACGCAACATCATTGAGAACCCCGGCTGGTACACCGCCTACACGCCCTATCAGCCGGAGATTTCTCAGGGACGGCTGGAAGCCTGCCTGAATTTCCAGACGATGATCTGCGATCTCAGCGGTCTGGCGGTTTCCAATGCATCGCTTCTGGACGAAGGCACGGCCGCGGCAGAAGCCATGGCGATGTGCTTTTCCGGCAACCGCAATGCGACTCGCTTCTTCGTATCGGATCAGTGCCATCCGCAGACGATCGCCGTTGTGCAGACGCGAGCTGCTCCTGTCGGCATTGAAGTCATCATTGGCGATTATCAAACGGCGTCGTTTGACGAGACCTATTTCGGAGCACTGGTGCAGTATCCCGACACCAGCGGCACGATCTGCGACTTTCGCGACTTCGTCACCGCAGCGCATGACGCGAAGGTTGCCGTCGTGATGGCGGCCGACCTGCTTGCTCTGACGCTGCTGACGCCGCCGGGAGAACTGGGAGCCGACATTGCCGTCGGCAGCAGCCAGCGGTTTGGCGTGCCGATGGGGTTCGGCGGACCTCACGCCGGCTGGATTGCCTGTTCCGAAAAGTTCATGAGAAAACTTCCGGGCCGGCTTGTCGGAGTTTCAAGAGACGCTCACGGAAACCCGGCGTATCGACTGTCGCTGCAGACTCGCGAACAGCACATTCGCCGCGACAAGGCGACCAGTAACATCTGCACGGCTCAGGTTCTGCTGGCTGTTGTCGCTTCGATGTATGCCGCGTGGCACGGGCCGACAGGCCTGCGCCGCATTGCCCAACGGGTTCACGACCTGACGGCAGCGCTTGCGGCAGGGCTGAAGTCCGCCGGATATTCACTGCGCGGCGATTCGTTCTTCGACACGCTGCGGGTTGTTTTCGACGACGAGACGAAGTCCGACGAGATCCTTCGCAAGGCACTCGTTGCG
>CAZHET010000476.1:0-5159 GCA_964531585.1 uncultured Planctomycetaceae bacterium
TGCATTAAGAAACGCTGGGAAAAACCGGCGGCTAGCGCCGTGCCGCTCACGGAACCTGGTGCCGTCCGGCTAAGGGTGTCGCGATTCCACCAGGCTCTCCGCTTTCACGCCGCTGCGAAGACAGGTTGACTGATGAAAATGATTGTTCCGTCACTGGTATGCATCACAGCGTCGCTGGCATTGGCCATCACCGCCGCTGAGGCGCAGGCGGCCGACCGTCCGAACGTGATCGTCATTCTTGCCGACGACATGGGTATTGATTCGGTGTCGGCGTTCAACGACCAAATGGGGCTGGAGACACCCGCCATCGATCGACTGGTACACGAAGGAATGGCGTTCACCGATGCCCATTCGACGTCCGGCGTGTGTTCGCCGACGCGATACAGCGTGCTGACAGGTCGGTACAACTGGCGGTCGCGACTGAAGCGAGGCATCGTTGACAAGTGGGAACGGCCGCTCATTGAGGATGACCGGCTCACCCTTCCCGAGATGTTTCGGCACCACGGCTACGACACCGCATGCATCGGCAAGTGGCACCTTGGCTGGAACTGGCCAAAAACAGGGGGAGGAACAACGGAGAAGCTGGATGAAATCGATTTTACCGCCGCCGTGAAAGGCGGCCCGCTCGATCACGGTTTCGATCACTATTTCGGCGACGATGTTCCCAACTGGCCACCCTACGCCTGGCGCGAAAATGACCGCGTGCTCGGCAGCCTGACGACAAACATGGTCGAAGGGACGATGCTGGGAGTGAACGCCGGGCCGTCCGTCGCCGACTGGGATTTTCGCGCCGTCCTGGCGGAGTACTCAAAGCGGTGGCCGCAGTTCATTCGCGAGCGTGCCGGTCAGCAGCGGCCGTTCTTCCTGTACGTCCCCATGCCTTCGCCGCACACACCCATCGCGCCTCACGAGACGTTCCTCAGAAAATCGAATGTCAGTGAGTACGCGGATTTCCTCATCCAGACCGACTTTGCGGTCGGTGAAATCCTGCGTGCTCTGGACGACACAAGTCAGGCCGACGATACGCTGGTGATTTTCACCTGCGACAATGGCACCTCGCCGAAAGCCGACTTCCCGCAACTGGATGTCGCAGGAGTTCACCTGAACGAACACTGGCGAGGCTGGAAAGCCGACGCCTTCGAGGGCGGGCATCGCGTTCCCTTTGTCGTTCGCTGGCCCGGCCGCATCAATCCGGGATCTCGCAGCACTCAGACAATCACTCTGGCCGACATCATGGCCACCTGCGCTGACGTCATCGGATACCAGCTGCCGCCGACAGCAGCGGAAGACAGTATCAGTCTGCTCCCGGTGCTGCTCGGCAAAGGCGTCGTCCCACCACTGCACGATGTTGTCGTGCATCACTCCGTGTCCGGCCACTTCGCCGTCCGCAAGGGACCGTGGAAGCTGCTGCTGTGCCGCGGTTCCGGCGGCTGGAGTCCCCCGACCGAAGCCGAGGCCCTTGAACGGAATCTTCCGCCCGTGCAGCTCTACAACCTGCACGACGACCCGCGGGAAACAACCAATCTTCAGGCCGAGTCCCCGGAGATCGTCACGCAACTGACAACCGACCTGCGCCGAATTGTTGAACAGGGCCGGTCAACTCCCGGCCCGATACAGCCCAACCATTCCGACGAAACCTGGTGGCCCGGCCTGCCCTGGGAAAAGCCGGTTTTGTCAGGCGTTCTTAGAAGCTGCATGGTTGCGGATAAAGTACGGACCGCCCAGTGAACCATCTTCGTGAGTGTGAATCAGAGTCCATTCGTAAGGATCGTGCGGAAAATAAGTGTCTGACCCCAATTGTGCGAAGCACCCGAAGGGCCGGTTCCCGGCAATTGGGGTCAGACACTTTTTTTCCGCTGTTTGCTAAGTCTCCGGGAACACCGCAAACTCAAGCTCGTTGAAGGCAGAGACATCCAGGACTGGTCCGATGTACTCGTGAGCCGTGCAGGGTCTGCTGTTCTCCGAAATCGGGAACGCGGTGATTCGCGCCGACAGAAACAGCAAAATCAACCGGTCATCCGTCGTGGACAGCCATGCGTCAATTGCCTTCGGTCCGTACATTTCACGCAGATGATCAGATCGCGCTGCGAACACCGATGTCCACCGCTTTGTAATGGCGAATGAATCCTTGCGTGAATACTCCTTCAACGTGACGCCCGGGTCCGCGAGGTACTGAGGGAAGTTTTCAAGCAGTTTGATGGCCACGTCTCCCATCATTTCCAGGCAGCACGAATTCGCGTCTGACGCTTGCAAATACCGACACCGGTGACCAAACCCCGGCCATTCACGAAGCAAGTGCATGCCTGCCAACGAATCCGTGGAAAAGCCGCCTCATCGTGCGTTCATGGGTTTGCCGCAGCATTCGAACTTTGGTCTGTGATCTTTGCACTCGCACGGCTTCCTGACCTGGATCGACATACCACATTCGCCGCACGTGAATGTGTCTCCAGCTTTGGGCTTGTTCATTCTCGGTCTCCTTTGACGTTGACGGTTTGGATGGGATCCCGCTGACGCAGTGGCTCCGAAGTGAAGGCAGCCATCCCGAGATCAACAGCCCGCACACGCCGTGCCATTGTGCCGGCTCAGGCATTCTGCACGGCAGCACCCGCGCGTCCGTGTCGCGCGGCCGGTTTTCCTCCATGCTGGACGTTTCGAAATCAGCGGATGCAGATGTAACAACAGCTCAACCCTCGACTGAAACGTTTCGGAAATCGGCGCGACAGTTGCAGACTCTGCCATGACCAACGGCCCACATTGTTTTCGATCAACCTGTGCGAAGGAGCCCAACATGATTACCGCAACAAGCCAACGAGTCCCGCTGCATACCTGCGAGAACGTCAATCAGCGAATCCGTCACAACATGCATCAGCGAGTTGCCCAATATCGCAATGCTTCCGCAGAACAAATCAGTCAGCGGCTGAACGAACTCGACCAGGAATGGGACACCGAACGGACTTTGGAAGCCAATGCCTCGACGCTCGCGTTTACCGGCTGCGTTCTGGCCGCTACCGTGGATCGCCGCTGGGTCTTTCTACCGATAGCGGTGACGGCATTCCTGTTTCAGCACGCCGTCCAGGGCTGGTGTCCGCCACTGCCGTTCATTCGTCGTCTGGGATTTCGAACCATGCGAGAAATCGACGACGAACGGACCGCCCTGAAGGCGCTTCGCGGTGATTTCCGGCATCTTGACGTGATGGAGCATCTCATTCCACCGACGAAATTGTTCATGCTGTTGAAAGGTAATGGCCATTGCGGCGGCATTCTGCCGCTGTCCTAACGCTGATCGACGCCCCGGGCAGGATGCCGCCCTTGGTGTCGTCTTCGACTTCGCAGTGGTGTGCTTACGGGCTCTCACAAAACCAGGGCAGGCACCCTTGCGAGCCGAAAATTCAACATGAATTTGCTTCATCCGGGAGCCAGTACCGGTTTTGCTACGACGTTGCTGCGGTGTGCCTGGTTTCCTGGCGGCCACCCGGGCGAGTGAACTTGATGCTGCGACAGAATCCGCTGCGGGATCCCTCACATTATCGATTACGCGATGAAGCGACAAGTTCACCTGTAACTTCGACGACATGCTCGTGACACCGGCCTGAACGTCGATGCGAAAGAAGGCGAGACCGACGTGGCCGTCATTGCGTGACCGATGTCGCACTCGACGCTCCGAATCAGTCGATGGCGGTCAGCACACGGAACGACAGAAATCCGGGTTCATCCCGTGTGCCGTCGCACTGAACCTTCAGGCGGGAATTGTGGGACAGCGGCTTCCCGAAAAAAATCAGAACGCTTTGGACCGAGTGTCGAATTGAGACCGCAGGCGTTCGACCGGTCAACAGAAGGCTGGATTTCCGAGCCCCATCGGCACATGAGGCGACCAAAATGTGACAATTTTCCGGTAGAGCTGACGTTTCTGTCCGCGCAGCGGACGACGGCCGGAAATGTCTGCCTTCCGGCCGGTAAATTCTCATCCGCCGGCCGGCCGGTTGCTCAGCGTGTTCCGATCGATGAACCAGTCGAATGAATGCCATTGTTCGATGGCTTACTAACAGAGGAGAATCTTTCAATGCCCGAGACATCCAATACCGTTCGTCTTCCCCGCGTGCCGCGTGCTCCTGCAGAGCGTATTTACAAAGCATTTCTCGACCCCGACGCCTTATGTCGATGGCTGCCGCCGTATGGATATCTGGGGAAAATCGATCGCATCGCCCCGCAGGTGGGCGGTAGCTTCCACATGACGTTCACCAATTTCGGAACCGGTCACAGTCATTCGTTCGAGAGTAGATTTCTGGAACTGGTTTCCGGCGAAAGAATCCGTCTGGCCGACAAATTCGACAATCCCGGCCTGGCAGGCGACATGACCAAAACCATCACGCTGCGAACCGCAAGTTGCGGCAAGGAACTGGAGTGTCTGCACGAAGGACTTCCTTCCGTCATCCCGACGGAAATGTGTTATCTCGGCTGGCAGGAATCGCTGCTGCAACTGCAGCGACTGGTCGAATCAGACATTCCCGCTGGCGAATAGAATGACCTGACACTCATAGCACCAGATCTCAGGCAAAACACACCATGAAAACTGTTCGACCGATGCACGAAGGTGTCAGGAAAGGTGAACACGAACGAAGTACATGCTTCGCATCTATGGTGCCGAGGACGGCTGGACCGCAGACGAACCCACGGAGTGCCTGCTCGAATCCATGAGCACCAGTGATGAACTGGATTCGCAGGGAAAGTGGATCGACGCTTCACCCCTGCATTCGGTCACCACGGCCACGAGCCTGCGGATGCGTCACGGAAAACGTCACATCACTGACGGCCCATTCGCAGAAACGACTGAGCAACTTGGTGGCTGCTGCATCTTTGATGTGGACAGCCGTGCCGAAGCGATTGAAGTTGCCAGTCGGATGCAACCCGCCTGGGCAACGCCGTTAAGAGTTTATTTTCGTTTAACCCGTGGCCGAGAGGCCAGGTTGGTGCAAGCCGTGACGGCCTGGCCTTTCGGCCACGGGTTAAACGAGCGTGTTTTCCGGGGGAAAAACTCTTAACGGCGTTGCCGCCTGGGGACGGTCGAAATCCGACCGCTGCTTCCGTTGCCTGATCCATTGTCGCTGCGTCGCGACAATGGACTGAGTCTGCTAAGGTGCGGGAAACCTGTCTGACGTCTT
>CAZHET010000477.1:0-5155 GCA_964531585.1 uncultured Planctomycetaceae bacterium
CAGTTCATGCACCATTGCGGACGCAATAGCACCGAATACAGCCAATCGCTGAAGTTTCGATTTCTCCCGCGGAACCTCGTCTGATGTCGCATGAGAATCGTCGTCGACATCCCGGCGAACAAATTGGCAAAGTGTCACCGACTGATTGCCTTCAAGGCACTGCGTCGCGGCAACCTGAACGGCAACCTGGGTCTGATCGGCCCGCGCAACATCGCAGTCAAACGTGATCTGCGTACCTGCGGATGCCAACGCTACAGACTCAAGCTGCCTCAGCGCTGCGGCGCGGTCTCTCGCCGGAAAGACCACTGCCACGGTCTGACCTCGGAGAGTCATTCCCGACGACAGATTCAGCAGCCTCAGCGCCGGCGGACTTGCTGCCAGCACCAGGCTGTTTGCGACGACAACCAGTGGCTGATCAGTAAGCTGCAACAGTGCTGATGTCAGCGTGTAGTCGCGTGGCGAATTATCCGCCCAATCAGACGACAACGGACTGCTCATCGGCGGGGTGTGTCCTGGCCCCCAACTTCACTCGTCGACCGCGAGGTGTGAATTCGATGATGTGCTGAAACTGTCGGCGACGTGAAATCAGAAGACCCATTGATCATAGCGCTCGCACTGCCGCGCTGCAACGCCCGAACGTCATTCATCAGCGATCGCCGCTCCGTGACCTGCTGAAAGCGCGCCGTTGAGTGGCACCGCTCGTGTGCGCCCGCCACAATAACCTCGCCTTTAAACGATGCGGCAAGGCGGCTGTGGCGTCCTTTGGCTCGCTATGTTCCGGGAACTTTGCCGCCGTTCAGAACTCCGGCAGTCATCCCAAAGTCACACAAACTTCAGCAGGAACGTTCAGACATGACAGAATCTGCACCAAAAGCTTCAGCGGCCTCTGACGAAGCGACCACGACCTGCAGCCAGACGACTGCATCCCGTCGCCGATTCCTGAAGTCAGCCACGGCCACGGCCGCAGTGCTGACGGCAGCGCCAATGGCCTTGACCGCCAGCCGCACAAGCGAGGAAATCATCACTGGTGAAGGTGAGCACAGGTTTCGCGTTCGCCATGCATGGCCACAGCTTCCCGACAGATTCACCTGGCAGACGACTCACAACGTCGCCGTTGACAAATCCGGCAACCTTTACGTAATCCACGAAGGACGCGCGGATCAGAAGGATCATCCGTCGATTTTTGTGTTCGATGCAGACGGCAAATTTGTGCGAGCGTTCGGCAGCCAGTTTCAGGGCGGCGGACACGGTATCGAAGTTCGCGAGGAGGGCGGTGAAGAGTTTCTGTACATCGCCGCGTATCAGCAGATTAAGGCTTTCGCCAAAATGACGCTGACCGGAGAAACCATCTGGTACAAGCGGGCACCAATGGAATCCGGCCTCTATGCGGCAGCCGAGGACCGCTCAACGGAAGCAAAGTGGGGCAATGATCGCTTTCTGCCGACGAACTTTGCGTTTCTGGATGACGGCGGGTTTCTGCTGGCCGATGGCTACGGTTCGTTTTACATCCACCGCTACGACAAGGATGCGAACTGGGTCAGTTGTTTCGGTGGCCCCGGCGACGGTGAGGGTACGTTCAAGACGGCTCACGGTTTATGGGTCGACAATCGCGAAGGTCGCGAACCGACAATTGTCATTACCGACCGTGCTCACGACACGCTGCAGATCTTCACGATGGACGGGAAGTACATCGAGACGCTGACCGGTTACGGCCTGCCGGCGAATATCGATTCGTGGAAGAACCTGCTGGTCGTTCCGGAACTGAAGGCCCGCGTGACTCTGCTGAACGAAAAGAACGAAGTCGTCGCGCAGCTTGGCTCGGCCATCGATCGCCTCGGCGAAGTAAAGGACCTGCGAGTGAAGCCGGACGCGTGGAAGGACGGCCAGTTCGTACATCCTCACGATGCGTGCTTCACGCCGGACGGCGACATCTTTGTGGCGGAGTGGGTCGGCACAGGCCGCGTCACAAAGCTGGAACGTGTGAGCTGAGCAGTTTCGATTTTCGGATTGCGAGTTGTGATTTCGACTGCGGGAAGGACTTCGCGCTGCCCGTCGTTCCCGTGCACCGCCCGTCGTTCCCGCGAAGGCTCACTCAAGCCTCGCGGCTCGCCTGTTGCGGTCACGGGATAATCAAAAACAATCCGACGACAGAAAGCGTCTGGATGATTGTCGCCTCTTCGTTGAACGGAACCTGATACTTCAGCTTAGGAGCACATTCGCCCGGACGATACCAGCCCAGTGTGTACTCGCGAGCATGGACCGGATGCAGCGTCATCTGGTACGGCAAACCAACCAACTGAGTCATGAAGCGACCGCCGGATGCAAACGGCTGCACCCAGCAGTTGTAGGTGTGGCCGTAACGTTCCAGCGCCGGATCTTCGAAGTACAGAGGATTGTGCCACTGATTGGTTGGTGCCCACTGCAGCACAGTTCGCGGTGGCAGCGCTGCGACGTAGTCGCCGCGGTCCATCTTGTCGTTGAAATCCTCGGGCAGCGATTCTTCCGGAATATCGCCCCACGCGTAGTTCAGTGACGGACGAATGTCCGTGATCTTTCGATTGAGCAGTTCGGACGAGTCCGTCCCGTAACGCGGCTGCTGCGCGTTTCCGGACGCCACGACGATCTGCATACCGTAGTCGTCCAGATTGTCAGGCTCGATCGCATCCGCGTCATAGTATTCGATGAACTTGTTCGACACGGTGCGGTTGCGCGTGGTCCAGCGCACCGAGTGCATGTGCCATTTCTGAGCCAGCGTCAGCGACTGCTCGTCCTGCACGATCATGTGAACACGCTTCGCGTGTGCTTCTGCAAACGATTCCGGATAGCCGGGCGAGTAATCACTCACTGCAGCGGGTTGCGGCAGCGCATCGAGATCCATGATCTGCAGGGAAGAATCGAATTCCTGCTGCGGCAATCCGGGAAACGGAAGCGACCCCGGAACCTGTGACAATCGTCGAGCTGCCGGTTGCCGTTCAGGCAGAGCTGCCATCGGCGGCACCAGCGAATCTGCCAGCGACCGCCCGTCCTGCCGCTGACGAATCTGATTCGCCGTATCATCGAATCCCGCGGACGGCACGCCGAATGAACGAACCTCACGTCGGACGGGCTGAGCAACCGGCGGAAGTCGCGGCATCACTCGATCGGCCTGAGAAACTCCGGCACCGGGAGTTGCAAACGGCAGCGGTTGAAGCGGTCCCGCGGCAGGGCTGAGTCGATCGGCAAGCTCGGTCGCAGGCACGCGTGGCGCCGATTCCGCGTAGCCTGACCGTCCGGACAGCGAATCTGCCAGGCGAGCAGCATCATCCGCTGCGTGAATGCTGCTCACGCTGGCCAGTCCCGCCAGTACGCAGCCGCTGATGATTTTCTTCAGAATGGCGGACGCCCGCACCGCAAGGTCGTCAGTTGTGGTCGACCGGAGAATGTTCCACCGAGTAATTCGGTGCTTCCTGAGTGATGGCGATGTCATGTGGATGGTTCTCCCTAACCGAAGCGGCCGACACTTCGATGAAGCGGGCTTTGGTTCTGAGTTCTTCCGTGGAATTGACGCCTACGTATCCCATACCGGATCGCAGGCCGCCCGTCAGTTGATACAGCAACGGCTGCAAAGCCCCCTTGTAGGCCACCCGGCCTTCCACGCCTTCCGGAACCAGTTTCGACTGGTCATCGGAGTCCGTCTTGCCTTGCCGATACCGTTCGCTGCTGCCTTTCACCATCGCCCCCAGCGATCCCATGCCCCGGTACCGCTTGAAGCTGCGCCCCTGGTAAAGAATCATCTCACCGGGACTTTCATCGACGCCCGCCAGCAGACCGCCGACCATCACGGTCGACGCTCCGGCTGCCAATGCCTTCGTCATGTCTCCACTAAAGCGAATGCCGCCGTCAGCAATGATCGGAACTCCCGTCCCTTCAAGGCCGTTTGCCGCATTGGCAATGGCTGTCAGTTGAGGAACGCCGATCCCGGAAATGATCCGCGTCGTGCAGATCGACCCGGGGCCGATACCGACTTTCACCGCGTCCGCTCCGGCATCCGCCAGGGCTTTCGCGCCTTCCGCAGTCGCCACATTACCGGCGATCACGTCAATGTCGTATTTCTCTTTGATGGCCCGAACGCTTTCGATCACGTTGCGGGAATGGCCGTGAGCGCTGTCAACGACCAGCACATCAACACCTTTTTCCACCAGAAGTGCGGCTCGATCCAGATCGTAAACACCGACCGCGGCACCCACCCGCAATCTTCCGCGAGAATCCTTTGATGCCCGCGGAAACTGCAGGTTCTTGTCAATATCCTTGATCGTAATCAGGCCTCTCAGTTGATATTGATCGTCTACCAGCAAAAGTTTCTCGACCCTGTTTTCCAGCAGGATACGTTCTGCGGCTTCCAGACTTGTCGTCTCCGGCGCAGTCACCAAATTGTCCTTAGTCATCACTTCCGCAACCGGCCGGTCCTTGCGGTCGAGAAAGCGCAGATCTCGCCGGGTCAGAATTCCGACCAGCCTGCCGTCAACGGTGATCGGCACACCACCGATGTTGCGTTCGTCCATGATGCGAGCCGCTTCGCCGACACTGGTATCCGGCGGGAGAGTCACCGGATCGACGATGACGCCGTGTTCGCTGCGTTTAACTTTGTCGACCTCCATTGCCTGCTGTTCGGTCGACATGTTCTTGTGAATGATGCCGATGCCGCCCAGTTGAGCCATCGCAATGGCCATCTCGCTTTCCGTGACCGTATCCATCGGACTGCTGACAATCGGCACGTTCAGCGGAATACGCCGCGTCAGCCGGGAGCTGATATCGACCTCGGACGGCATCACTTCGCTGTAACCAGGTTCCAGCAGAACGTCGTCAAATGTCAGGCCCTTGTAGGCAATGCGGTCGTGCATGTTACATCCTCTCGATTCTCTTCGTGTCAGCCGTTGTCGAACATCCGGACGTCTGACGGCGAGTTTGAATATCGAATATCGAACAGGAGATTTCGGATGTCGAAGTCCACGCGGTTCCCGTGATCATTCAGGGTTCCGCATTCGATTCGCGCCTTCTTTCGACTGACCGCCTCGTCTTAAACCACGGATTGAACGAACTACGTCTTTCCCTTCACCGCCACTGCAAACCGGTTTCCAAGCTTCACCAGAGTCAGCACGTCCAGATTTTCGGCTCG
>CAZHET010000478.1:0-5148 GCA_964531585.1 uncultured Planctomycetaceae bacterium
GGGTCTTCGATCGTCAGAATATGCTTGTTCATGTTGTGATTGATCCAGTCCAGCATCGACGCGATCGTCGTGCTTTTTCCGGAACCGGTCACGCCTGCCAGCAGCACCATTCCCTGGTCGAATTTGCACAGACTTTCCATAATCGGCGGCAGGTACAGCTTGTCGAATGGCGGGATGAATCGCTCAATTCGTCGAGCCACCATGCCGACTTTGCCAAGCTGTGTCAGCAGGTTGACTCGGTACCGCCACGGTTCGTCCTTATAGATCACGACCTTGGAAAAGTCGGCTCCGCCATCGCGGTGAAAGATATCCAGATTGCGCTGGTCCATCATCGGAAAGGTCAGGTCAACCATCTGCCCTTCCGAGATGGGCGGCATTTCCAGTTCTTTCAGAGTACCGCGAATTCGCAGAACGGGCGGACGGTCCACCTGCAGATGGATGTCGGACGCCTTGTGCTTGACGGCCACCTTAAAGATCTTGTTGATCTCGATGTCTTTGGAAGGATCAAAGGTGGATTTGAGCCAGTCTCGAGCGCGTGCCATGTTCTTTTCCGCATTTCACATGTCCCGATGGGACAGGGTCAATGTGTCTGGTTTCAGTGTTGTGATTTGTGAATTGAACTTCTGGAATTTGTGATTCGCGGCTGTTGCGAATCGCAGTTCAGGAACGGCTCGCCAGCCTCACCGGTACGCCGCGATCTGCCATGTAACGTTTCGTTTCTTCGATCGTGTACGTTCCGTAGTGAAAAATGCTGGCCGCCAAAGCCGCACTCGCACCGCCCGCGGTCACCGCCTGATACAGGTGCTCCGGGCCGCCGGCACCGCCGCTGGCCACAACGGGTATGGACACGGCGTCCGCGACAGCTCGCGTCATTTCCAGATCGTATCCGTCTTTTGTACCGTCCGCGTCCATGCAGGTCAGCACAATTTCACCGGCTCCCAGGCGTTCCACTTCAATCGCCCATTCGACCGCCTGCAATCCTGTCGGCAGGCGGCCTCCGTTGATATGGACGTCCCAGAATTCGCGTCCGTCCTTCTGAATACGCTTTGGATCGATATTCACAACGATACACTGGCTGCCGAATTTGAGCGCGGCTTCCCTGACGAACTGTGGAGTCTTAACGGCCGCGGAGTTAATCGAGACTTTGTCGCACCCTGCCTGCAGCAGCCTGCGAATGTCCTCCAGATTCCGAATGCCGCCGCCAACAGTCAGTGGCATGAAGACAACTTCTGATGTGCGAGACACGACGTCCAGAATGATATCGCGTTCCTCGTGACTTGCCGTGATATCCAGGAAGACCAGTTCGTCGGCCCCCTGCTGCTCATACTTCTGAGCAATCTCGACGGGATCCCCGGCGTCCTGCAGGTTGACGAAATTTACGCCCTTTACGACTCGCCCCGCGTGAACGTCCAGGCAGGGAATGATACGCTTAGCCAGCATGAATTCGACTTGGGCGGTTTCTGCCCGAACGACGGACTGCGACGGACGATCGGCAGCGGACAAACGCTTCCGGCAGCCTGATCGGATACCTGCGATTTCCAGCAGGCTGTCGTTTTAACAGGGTCAGACCCCTTCGTGACCGAAATCGCAGCCAGCACTCCAGCGATTCTGGCTGCGGCGACCGAGAGCAGGGGGGCTGATCCCATTCAATCGACCGCCCGGCACGCGGAGTCCGGCAGGTCTCGACAGGAGGCGTATGAGACCGTTGATGTCTGCCGTGGTCAACTGTCCTGACCATTCCCCAGCAAAGAATGTCTTCTGATGTCTGCAGCCACCACGCCTGAAATCGTCCACGTCGATCTGGGAACGCGCAGTTACGACATCTCGATCGGCCGCAGCCTCCTGACCGGTTCCGGGCTGCAGTTTCGCGAGTGGCTGGGAATCACACCAGACGACCCGTTGTGGTGCATGATTGTGACCGACGAAATCGTTCACTACCCCTACGCTGTGGCCGTGGAGAATTCGCTGAAAGACTCGGTCGCACACGTTGGCACGGCGATTATTCCGGCCGGAGAGAAATCCAAGTCGCTCCAGCAGGCCGGAATACTCTACGACGAGCTGGTCCGGTTCGGTGCTGACCGGAGGACAGTTGTCATCGCGGTGGGTGGCGGCGTCGTCGGCGACCTCGCGGGATTTGTCGCAGCAACTTATGCTCGCGGACTGCGTTTCATTCAGGTGCCCACCACTCTGCTGGCCCAGGTGGATAGTTCCGTCGGTGGCAAGACCGCTGTCAATCATCACCATGCCAAGAATCTGATCGGCGTCTTCCACCAGCCCGTCGGAGTCCTCATCGACACCGATTCCGTCGCCAGTTTACCCGACCGCGACTACGCTGCCGGCCTGGCGGAAGTCATCAAGTACGGCGTCATTCTGGACAGCGACTTCTTCGACTTTCTGGAAGCAAGCATCGATGCGCTGAACAATCGCGACGGCGACGTGCTCCGCCACGTTGTCGCGCGAAGCTGCCAGCTCAAGGCGCAGGTCGTGACGCAGGATGAACTTGAAACCACCGGCGTCAGAGCCATCCTGAACTACGGCCACACCTTCGGCCACGCCTTCGAAGCATTGACCGAATACAGCTCACTTCTGCACGGCGAAGCAGTCGCCATCGGCATGATCTGCGCCAGCCGCCTCGCCGAGAAGCTGGGCCGATTCGCTCAGGTTGACACTCAGCGGCAGATCGACCTGCTGCGGGCCGTGGGCCTGCCCACTGAAGTGCCCAAAGAACTCAAGTGCATGTCGAACCAGATTGTTGAACGGATGCTGCTCGACAAGAAAACGGTCGCCGGAAACCTGCGCTTCATTCTGCCGGACCGCATCGGCCACGTGGAATGTGTCCACGGAATCACGCCGGATCTGGCTGTCGCCTGCCTGTAGAAGCTCTCTGAAAAGGGGCAGACCCACTCCGGGCAGCCGCTTCGTCCGTGCTGTTGCTGTCCTCCAAAGAGTCGGTCACGCTCTCCAGATAGCCTGTAGCGCCGCTTTGACGCATCGTCACTCCCGGTCCGGAAGTTCGCTGATGCTCGGATTCGTATCGATCATCGACGCATCGTCGCCGCCTGCTGGTGAAACGCGTTCCCGCGATTCCCGGCGAGCAGGCTTCGGAAAGAATCGGATCAGCGCGTTCCGGTCATTGCTCGATGATTTAAGTCCGGCATCGAATTCGTCGCTGGTGCGAACCTCGCCGATCATGACGGTCTGCAGCCCGTCGAAGCGGTACAGGGCAACAGCCAGATCGTTGCCTTCTGCCAGGGTGGATTCGATCGTCCGCTGAGCCGTCAGCCAGGCCACCTGAGCCAGTGTTTTGCGAGCTGACTCGGTGAACCGTTCAAGTTCCGGCACGCACAACAGCACAGCACAGGAATCGTCGTTCAGCTGCACGAACGCCCGATACGTTCTTGCGCTGTCGGCAGCGGAATCGTTGGTCTCCGCAAACAGCAGCGAATCTGCTTCGGCCAGAGTTTCCACAAAGTGAGCCGCCAGCATCGCCGCATCGCCGTTCGCTGCGTCGTTGGAAAACGTCGCGGGGGAGCCGTCTCTCAGCAGCATCGCTTCGGCGGCATCCAAGAGCACTTCAGACGCGCTCTGCCCTCGATTGTTGACGACCACACGCGAACGGGACGTCTCCGTGATGCCCAGCCCCAGCGCCAGAAACAGTCCCATCAGGATCAGGCTGGTGTAGCCTGTCAGCAACCCGAACGACGCCATCTCCGTTCCTGCGTACTGCCCGTTCGACTGACGCATGATCCCCCGAGCCATATGACCGCTGATGATGGCAAACAGCGAAAACGGAATTGAAAGGAAGCACAGACACATCATCGGAAACGACAGAATTCCCGAAATCAGGCTCAGAATGGCCAGCGCCGACGTCTTTTGAACCTGCAGCGCCGAGCCAACCTCATACGGTGATCGCCGGAATTCCGGAAAACCCTGACGTTCGTGCGGTGATCGCATGGTAAGTCCCTGAAGAAATGGGCAGCGGTCGAGATCCTCCGCGCTGCGCGGTCGATTGTTCGACCGGCCGGGATTTCGGCACCAATTGTTCTGCCGTCTGCGTTTTGAGCAACCGGCTGCCATCTGCAGTTCGTTGATCGCAGTCGATTATTGGAACGAAAGCTCCATGACACCGTATCCTGACACGCGAAATCCCAGTCGAGCGTACGTTTCCTGTGCGGCTGTGTTGTCGTGCTCCACGTACAGACGAATTCCCACCGCGCCGTCGCGGGCTGTCACGTGCTGCTGCACCAGGTCGAACAACCTCCGAAACACACCGCGTTGCCGAAAATCCTGCACGACGTAAACGCTTTGCAGCCAGATCATCCAGCCGTTTCGCCAGTCACTCCATTCGCGAGTAATCATCACCTGACCGATCACACGGCCAGCGCATTCCGCAACGAAGTACCTCACTTCCGGTGCAAGCTGCAGGCCGCGAGCAACGCCGTCGCGGACGGTGTCGGCATCGAGAATCAGCAGTTCTGTTTCCAAAGCAAGACGACTGTTGAAGTCGCTGATGGTTTCCGCGTCACGCACGATCGCCTCGCGGCACTGAATGTCAGACTGGGTGTTCAATTCTTCGGGTCCTGTCGTTTCGTGCTCAATCTCAATCGTAGCCCCGGACCATTGTCCCGAGCGGCCCCGACGGAACAACGGTCCCATCCTGCGAAATGTCGCCGCGCAGCAGGTCCAACTGCGTTGCCGGGACGACATTCCGAGTTGCGGCGGGCACCACGATTCCGCGCATCCCGAACGACGCGCACGCTCTGCGTTTCTGTGGCAGGCTTCGTGGTCACGTTGAGCCACGACCAACAGGGACGCACGACCAACAGGAAACGGCCCGGAGATTTCGTCGAGACGAATCCTCCGGGCCGCTGAGTTTCGCAATCAGATCCGGTGATCCGATCCGCGACGGTGGCTGTCGTTAGACAGTCCGCCGACTGTCAAGTGGCGACACCACCTCGATTAGGACTACAGCACACTTCCACCGGACCACCTCCTTTCTAGAATAGAGTTCCCCATTGAGACAACCTGCAGAAGCGTCGTCCCGCTGGGCTACCGACACTCAGGCTGCGTTTGCCTGAACAGAGGTGACAGAATTCTTGGCGACTGTTCACGGCGTCGCAAGACCAAATTCGCACTCATTTTTGACAA
>CAZHET010000479.1:0-5132 GCA_964531585.1 uncultured Planctomycetaceae bacterium
GAAGAACCACACCAGCATCCGCACGAAGTCAATATTCAGCGAACTGTGTTTGTTCTGAAAGCCGTAGTACCGAATGCGGTGCAGGTTGGGCGGGGAGCGAAAAACGGGACATTCTACTTTATTGTGCAAGTAGAAATTGTTCTCTCGCGGTTCCTCATCTTGCGCCTTTCCTCAACGATCGCGTGTCGTGTCGCCGTGGCGAACGCGGCGTGTCTGACCGCTTCAGTGTTCAGGGCCCGCCATCCGCGATGCGGTACATGTACAGAGCCAGGTAGCTGCGGTGCGGAGCGAACAGGTCGGCGGTGCGCTGGAGGCTGCGGCGTTTGTCGGTCAGGCGCTGGAGTGACTTCCAGACGGTGACGTCTGTTTCCGGCCACACGTCTTTGTCGCCAAAGTAGAACAGCGAAATCATGTCGGCCGTCCACGGGCCGACTCCACGGATGGATGTGAGCTGCACCGATCTTGCCGCGTGGCTGTGACGCTGCAGCGTATCCGCGTCAAGCACGCCCTCGCGGTGAGCGGCCATGATGGCTTTCATTGACAGCGCTTTCGAATTCGACAGGCCGCAGCTTCGCAGCGCGGCGACATCGACATCCGCAAGATACTCGGCGAGCGGTTCGGTCCCCGCGCTGGCGACGATTCGTCCCCAGATCGTTGACGCGGCTTTCGTCGACAACTGCTGACCGGCAACGACTCGGCACAGCACGTCACACAACGGCGTGTCATTCCGAGGCACAAGCTTTACCGGCCCGGTCGTTTCGATCGCATTCGCAAGACGCGCCGACACGCGGCCGGAGATCTCAAGGAAGCGTTCGTGAATCTTTCTGGTCAAACCGGTGGCTCCGTCTGACAGACGAACATGCCAATCCGCGCCGCGATTGCGTGCCGGCAACGAGGCCCGTCACGTTGCACGATTTCAGAAGTGCAACGAAGAGCATCGGTCGAAGCGGCTACTCTGCCGGCACCAGAATCCGGTTGTCGACGCGTCGGACGCCGGGTTGCAGACGCAGCAGATTGGCGGCAAGTCGACGGGCCGATGCGTCCTGAGTTGTCCCGGACAGTTGCGCCACGCCGTCGGTCGAGAAGCTAACGTTCACGGAACTCAGTTCCGGCCGGAACGCGGCGTAACGCGTCAGCGAGATATCGCCATCTGCGGCCAGCGCGACCGCCTGCTGAGGCGCTGGGCGAGCAAACCCGACTCGAAATTTTACCGGGACGCGGCGAGGATTCGCGGACTGCTGCTGAGTGCCGCCGGAAGGAACGGAAGTCGTATCGATTGCTCGGAACTGGCGATTGGTGTTTGTGTTTACCGTTGACGTGCGTGCTCCGCCGACAAAGGCGTCCGTGTTTGCCGCTCCGACGAATCCTGCGGCAGCGTTGTCTCCTGCCAGCCCCTGACCGGCACCGGCACCCTGACCGACACCCTGTGTCGTCGCGCCGCCGAATCCCTGCGTCGTCCCGCCGGCTCCGCCACCAGTTCCAAAGCCACCCGCGGCTCCGCCAGTCGTTCCGCCCGTTGCGCCCGTTGCGCCTCCGGTCGTTCCGCCGGGAGTCTGCCCCTGTTGGGCGAAGCTGCTGTCGGCCAGCGAGAATGCCACGACGAACAGGCTGACGGAAATGATAAGCGACGATTTCTTCATGATCGAATTCCTTTTCGAGGCGGCACTGATGCCTTCCCTCGAATTTATCGCGACACCGATGTGTCCGATTACAGTGTATCCTTGCCGTCCTTCGGTTCGCACCGACATTTCGGCCATTCACTGCGGAAACCGGATCAGTCCGAAATCACCGAACAGTCGGCCCGGTAAACCTTTGCGGATGACCGGGTTGCTCTGACTATGACACCCGCGGCCGACGATCAGGTATCGAGCGGCATTTTCAGCTTTCCCGACGAATCGCCACGGTGCCGGGCAGTGCAGTGTGTAGAATCCTGCGTTTCCCGTACATCTCGCATTCCCCCCGACAGTTTTTGCGAATCGCCCGCACCATGCCCCGTCAAAGTCCTCGTCCCGGCACGACTCGCCAGACTCGCGGTCGCCGTCCGCCGTCGCAACCGACTCGCGCCGGACGAAATTCCGCTGATCCAGCCCCGAACGGTGCGAATTCCGACATGGCAGACGGCGGCCACGTACGACTTCAGAAGTTTCTGGCAACGGCGGGAGTCGATTCGCGTCGCAA
This sequence comes from uncultured Planctomycetaceae bacterium, assembly GCA_964531585.1. Classification (GTDB taxonomy): domain Bacteria; phylum Planctomycetota; class Planctomycetia; order Planctomycetales; family Planctomycetaceae; genus JAWKUA01. Next base: position 2,179 of record CAZHET010000479.1, read on the forward strand.
CTGCGAGTCCTACATTCGCGACGGTCGAGTCACGATCGACGGTCGCGTTGTCACTGATCCGGCGGCGGCTGTCGACGCGGAAAACCACGACGTCCGCATCGACGGGGAACGCCTGCGGAAGCCGCGCCTGCGCTATTTCCTGCTGAACAAGCCAAAAGGCGTTCTGTGTACGAGCCACGATCCTGCCGGACGGCCTCGCGCGGTGGATCTGGTGCCGGCTCAGGATCAACGGCTGTTTACCGTCGGCCGACTGGATGAGAACACTCAGGGCCTGCTGCTGATCACAAACGATGGCGACCTTGCCGAACGCCTGGCTCACCCGCGTTACGAAGTTGTGCGGCGGTATCGCGTGCAGGTTGCCGGACTTCCCACGGCGGAAACTCTGGCCGAGCTTCGCAAGGGAATGCACTTTTCGGAGGGCTACTTCCGTTTTGGAAGTGTTCGCCCGCTGAAGAAGAAAGGTCGCAGCACGTTTCTGGAACTGGAGTTGCGAGAAGGCAAGAACCGCGAGATCCGGCGCTTGCTGGCTCGCGTCGGACACAAGGTCATCAGCCTGGAACGAGTCGCCTTTGGTCCACTTCGGATCGGTCACCTGAAATCCGGGAAATGCCGCGAACTGCGATCCGACGAAGTTCAGCAACTGCAGCGATTTGCGAAGGCCCCGGCATCCGCCGAAACAACTCGCGCGACGCCCCGCAAACCCCGGACGCCCGGTACCGCGAAACGCAAACCCCGTCGCTCCGCAGCTGTCGGAACCGGCGACGGCACAAGTCGACGGCGCAGGCCGGCAGCCACAGGCCGGACCGGCTCAAAGACTCCCGATCGTCCATCAAAGGGCACGCGTGGCGGTCGTCGGAAGTCCGGAAGCTGACGAGTTCCAACGGCGTCCGCACTTGGCTTCCGCACTCCTGGCGTTAGCGAAACATGTTCGCGACAGCTCCGTCGCCGGCAATCCAATGTTGCTGCGCGCGGGGAATCACACTTTGCCGTCCCGTCAACTTGTGCTGCGCAGTCGTTGGAAGGCGTTGTCGCGGGACCGGATGACTCAACGGGTACGCGTTTCGAGGCGGCGTATTCGAACCCAAGGCGAGCGGACGTGTACCGCAGCCGCAGCTCCGACACAGACGCTCCGGCCCTGTGGACTCAGATCGAAGCCTGATCGCCGCAGTTTATGTCTACGGCTGTCTGTCGGCTGCGGTCAGGCTGGTTGTGCGCCACGGTTGTTGAGACTTATAGGTGGCCAGAATCTCTTCTTCGGCCGGCTTGCTGTCGTCGGGAACCAGGCCGACGACGCTTGTCTGGTGTTCGATGGCCTTTTCGAAGTCGCCGGATTCGGCGTAGGCGGCGGCCAGCGCTTTGATGTCTGCCGCAATCTTCGTTTGCCGGTTGTCGCAGGCTTTCTTTGCTGCTGTCACCGCGGCTTCGCCGTTGCGAATGCTGTCATCGGGGCATGTTGCCAGCAGCCAGGCTTTGTTCTGCCACGCCATTGCATAAGTTGGAAGCAGCGAGGTCGCCTTCTCATAGTCCGCCCGAGCGGTCTGATAGTCGCCGCTCAAATAGGCGTTGTAGCCGCGGTTGTTGTACGCCATCGCGTCATCCGGGGTCAGGCGGATGATGGCATCGAAGTCTTTTACAGCGCTGGCGTGATCGCCTTTCAGGTAATTCACGAAACCTCGACTGCCCAGAGCCGCAAGGTTTTCGTTGTCGAGTTCCAGGGCCTTTGAAAAGTCGGCGATCGCAGCATCCCAGTTTTCCAGATGACGGTAGGCGACGCCCCTCTGGACATAGTGTGCCGCATTGGTGTCATCGATCCGGAGGACATCCGCACAGACCTCAACAGCCTTGTCATATTCCTGCCTGGCAATGTGTGCCGCCACCAGATTGGTGCGGGCGGGAACGCTGGCGGCATCGACTTCGATCGCCTTCTGGTAGTCGGCGATCGCTTTGTCGTAATCGCCGCCTGATGAATAGAACACTCCGCGATTCACGAACAGTCCGGCATCTTTCGACTCACTGAGTTCGATGGCCTTCGTGGCGTCGCTGATCGCCTGAGGCAACTCACCACGAATGGCATGCACGCTGGAGCGGGACGAATGCAGCCTGACGTCCTTCGGCTGCTTTCCGATCAGGCTTGTCAGCACAGCGACTGCTTCGTTGATGTCCGCCAGGTCAGCGCGTTTGACATACGCGAATTTGCCGTCGGTCAGAACAAGTGTGATCCGATCGCCGTCAACGGCAGCCGTTCTGACGACATCTCCTGCCTCGGCAATAATTTCGCCACTGAGTTTGATGTCTCGCCTGGCAATAAATTGCGGTGCGGTCTGAGCGGGCAGTGACGGGCACGCGACACAAAACAGCAGGGTCGCGAAGAACATTTTGACAAGACGGTTGTTCATAGCAGTGCCATCCGGCAAGCGCCAATTAAACGGCGGCAACGATCATAAAGTTGGGGACCGGTGTTTCTGACGGGGGCACTGGTCCCTTCCGGCGAGGAAGGATTTCTGCGCGTATGACAGAAAATGGGTTCACTGCCAGGCAGTGAACCCATAGCTGAACTTGAAGAGCAGGCGAGCGGCGGACCGGAGTCCGTCCCTAACTGTACCGTCGCTCGCCTGAACAGGCCGCGTGGAAGCGAACTCGCCCGCACGCGGCACGATTCACTTAGTTGCAGCTACCGCAGCCGCCGCAACTGCCTGCACACCCACCGCTGATCGTGCCACAGCCGCCGATGCTGGCACCGCAGCCACTGCTGACAGAGCCGCCGCAGGCCGGTCGGTAGACCTGACGCGTAACCGTCTGAGGAACCTGCTGACAGACGGCGACCTGCACTTCGCGTGTTTCCGGCCGGTTGACCGTCACAGTGTAGGTGTAAGGAACCTGCTCGTTGACCTGGCGAGCCACCTGGCGGCTGCGAGTGCGGGTTTCAGGCTTCTGCACAGTGACGGTGTAGGTGT
>CAZHET010000480.1:0-5130 GCA_964531585.1 uncultured Planctomycetaceae bacterium
TCAACACCTTGCTGTCAAATAGTTTAACCCCTTCGCAAAGACCCTGAAAGCCCTGGCCCTGGAAGGCCATCGTACATGGAAATTCTGACCTGCCGTTCGCCTTATGCCCGGCGGCAACGGACTAGCCCGGAATATTCACGACGATGGAGGAAAGGGACTGGCTCCGAGCGCAAATCGCGGCAACGACCGCCCCTCGGCGACCTTCGGCTCGGTGCCTGTCCCCTGGTACGGCTTCCCTTTCCGGCTTGCGCCCGGACTCCGATCCCGTCGAATTGCCGCGACGGGATCGGAGTCCCGTCGTACAGTGTGCTTTTTCGCCACTCGACGTAAGCCTGTTGCTGACACGTGTTGTGTCAGAATACGTGAGTCGCGTGAATAATCCGGACTCGAAGTCCGTCGTACCAGTTCAACGCACCCGAATGTTCCGGTGTGACAAAGCGCAACGAGTTCTGAACAGGCGAACGCCGCGACTCTCCAAAATCCGCGAGTCTGCCTCCAGACTGCCGCCAGAAGGCAAATCCGGGTTACGCGGCCTTCTTCTGCTGGTCATGCTGCTTTTTCGCAGCAGGAACTTCACCGGCCTCTTTGGCGGGCTCTTTGGCGGGCTTTGGCTTTCTCAGGACGATCGGTTCCATTGACGCCGGCTGGTGGCGAGCCACCAGTGTCAGCACGGCCGGAAGTGGTACAAGTGCCACAACCATGCAGCATGCCACTCCGATCGACAGAATCGCGCCCACGCTGAACAGGCCCTGATGCCCGGAAATCAGCAGGCTGCTGAATCCCACAATCGACGTCAGTGAAGTAAACAGGACGCCTCGCAGCGTATCTGCCGACGGAGTGTACGAATCCGCGCCGGCGGCGACCTGACGGCGGCAATCGTGAACCATGTGAATTCCGTCATCGACTCCGATGCCCAGAACCAGCGGCAGAACGATCAGGTTCAGCGGATTGAAGTGCATCCCTGCCATCGCCATGATTCCCAGCAGAATCAACGCTCCGGCCAGTGGCGGCAGCAGCGCCAGCAGCGTGTCCCGCAGATTGCGGATGTCCAGCACCGCCGCGATGAAGCCCACCATGCCGAGGTACAGCAGCACCAGCAGGTCCATGTTGATCTCGCCCGAACGCTTGTACATCGTGTACCCGATGAATCCCACGATCAGCATCGGCGGCACGACAGTCAGCAGCTTCTGACCGGGCCGCAAAAAATCCATCAGCAGAAACAGCGAGATAATGCCCAGTGAATACAGGGCGATCGCCTGATAAGAACGCTGAAGCTGCGTGACGGTTTCATGGTTCTGGACAGGCACACCGGTCACGTCCGCCTTGACGGTGCGGATGTCGCGGACGAAAGCCGCCAGCGCCGCGTCGTCCCAGATGTCTTCCTTCGGATAGATTCTCAGCAGCCAGGATTGTTGTTCGTCGGTGGCTCGCAGATAGCGGTGCCGCCACTCCGCCGGCAGGTCGGCCAGTCCGACGGGAGCCAGTTCGGAGGCTCGCGCGGCCTGATCGAACTCTTTTAGCAGCGACGCGGCCATCAGGTTCTGGTACGCATCCAGAAATGCGGCCTGTTTGGCGGGCTGCAACCGCGAAAAGTCGTCGAGGAAACGATCCAGGACCGTCGCAGCGGTGCGTGCTTCCGGGGCCGGTGAACTCTTCAGGGCCTTCAGCAACTGTTCCATCTGTCGTCCGACAGACGCGGGACTGAGCGCAGCGAAATTCGGAGAATTCTGCGGCAGGTTCCTGAGCTTCTGATTGAGCGTCCGGATCAGTTGCTGACTCGTCGCGGACGGCGGGGCCGGCAGCCGGCTGGCGAGTTCACCGACGCGGCGAACTGTTGGAAGCGCCGCGAACTGACGCTGCAACTGCAGCGCTTCGTCTTGGGAATGAGCGACCGCCACGGCGTACAACAGCGATTCATCGGCTGCACTTCTGAGTGTTCGTTCGGCCTGAACGCTGGGCAAAGTCGCGTCCTGCAGTCTCAGCAGGTTTGCGTCGTAGCCGACGCGGCAGGCCAGACCGTGGTTGTCCAAAAGAAAGGCGCGACTGCTGATTCCGCCGATGGCCACCACGGACACTCCAAGAACGAACAACGGGAACGCGGCGACCGCGGTGCGGAACCAACGGCCGTTCAGCGGTTGCGGCAGTTCGTCAATTTCAATCTCGGCATCCGATAACGCGATCAGCGCCGGCAGAAATGTAAACGTGGCGAACGCGCAGATCAGAATTCCGCCGCCGGCGATGATCCCCAGTTCCGCCAGACCGGGAAAACCGGTGAGCGCCGCGCTGCCAAACGCCAGCGCCGTTGTCAGCGCAGACGTCAGAATTCCGGGCCCAACGGATTCCGCCGTGAGTTCCAGCGCTTCCTGCAGTTCGTAAAGTTCCTGCCGCAGATGCAGATAACGCGACAGAAAGTGAATCCCAAAGTCGACTCCCAGCCCGATCAGAATCGCCGCAAAGCAGATGCTCAGGATGTTCAGATGTCCGATGGCCAGGGTCGCCAGAGCGAACGTCCAGGTCAGAGCCACCACAACGGTCAGCAGCAGCAGCAGCGGATGGCGAGTCGTGCGGAAACCCAGTGTCAGCAGCAGTCCCACGGCGACAAAGGCAATCAGCGCGGCCTTCAGCATGTCGCGGCCGGACCGGGCAAGTTCATCGTGTTCCAGGACCGGGACGCCGGTTAACGCAACCTTCAGGCTGGGGTTGCCGGGCTGATACTCGGCAACGATCTCCTGAATGTGTGCTCGCAGTTGCCGGATCGAATGTTCGTGAGTGTTGAAGTCCGCTTGATGGCTGACCGGCAGAACCTGCAGCAGTCCGACGGTGCGTTCCGGATTGATCAGGTACGCGACTTCGGCATCCTGAGCGCTCGCTTCGATGTCGATGCCGACAAGCTGCGGCCACGGCGACTGAAACGAGGCCGCGTCGTAGTTCTTATCATCAAGATTGTTCTTCAGGAACTGCAGGAACCGGTCGAGACTGCTCGCGAATCGTTCTGCGGCGGCGTACCCTGCTCGCGACGAAGGATCGACCTTGCTCTGAGTCTGGATCTGGTTTGCCAGACCGGCCGCGTGCTGGTCAATGCGAATACGGTCCCACTGATTCTGAGCAATCACCGGGGTATAGTGGTCGACCGTTCGGATCGCCGACTGCAGCTCATTTTCCGCCAGAAACTGCAGTCCCTTCCGGCGCAGTGTCCGCTGATCGATGCGATACAGCACGTTTGAGAAAACGTCCGGCTCCCGCTGCAGACGCTGACCCAGATTTTCAATGACCTGCTGCAGCAGTTGAGCATTCGGGCTGTCGGTCTGGACGACGACCACGAGGTCGGATTCGCCGCCGAAAGTCTCTGCGTATTCGGTCCAGGCCTTCGCGAAGTCCGTGGTCGGATCGATCAGGTCCGCCCGGCTGGTGCGCAGGCGAAGTTCCAGCACCGAAACGCCGACCGCCGCGCACGCCAGAATCAACACCATCCACAGCAATAGCCGGGGGTGCCGGGCCACGAGTCCCACCACCGCGCGAAGGAGCTTCCGCAGCAGCCCGGGCTGTTGTTCTGGTTTCGATGACACTGATGGGACCGTCCATGGTCTAGTCGTCACGACCTGCCGGTCGCGGGGGCAGCCCGCTTAGCTGAAAGATCGTCACAACACGGATAACCGCTAAAGCCGAATTCCTGAAGCCGTCACAAAGTTGCCGACGGCGCGCCCTGAACAGACGCGCGCTATGCGCCAGCGGGGATCTGAATCTGACCCCGCAGCGGGCGACGAAAATTCATCATCCGCCTCACCGGGGCAACCAGCCGGAAGTTTGCGGTGCCTGGTGAAAAAAACCATTTTCGAGGTCCGGTTATGCCGGGGAAATCCGATTGAACAGTGTTTCCGTGCCCGCAATGTCGTAAGTCGCGGGTTTGTGTCCATCAGATGAAATCTTCAACCAGGAACAACATCCATGATTCACTCGCTGAGGATCGCTGCTGCCCGATTGCCGTTCTCCCGGTCACCCCGTTCCCGCAAGCGCCGTCAGGCCGCCGTTGCGACGGCACCGCAGGACCTCGAACCACGGCGATTGCTGACGAACATGCTGGGGAAACCTCCGGAACTGCGTTTTGATGTTGTCAATGAAACCGTGATTCGCGCCCATTACATCAACGATGACGGCGGGTTTGCCCACAACTATGTGGATGTGTGGGAAGAGGACGGCCAACCCGAGAATTATCGCATCACAAGCTTCGGCGCGAATGGCCTGTTCGTCATCGTTCTCTTCAACAGTCCTGCCCCCGGAGAGACCAAGTTGTTCCGGTTCACGCCGGTCGAAATGTTGCCGTACGGCAAAATACCTCAAACTCAGGTCGGCGAAACGGCTGAGATCACAGTCACCGGGGTGGATCTCAACCAAGCGCCGGAAGTCGAATGGCTGCAGGGTGACGGTGACCGAATCATAGGACGCGTCATCGACCGTGACGGAGACCAGACCCACTTCCAGTACCGGCGCGCCGGGACGGACACCTGGAGTGCTCAGCAGCAGACCGGACACCTGGGATACTTTAATTTCACTCCGTCGAGCGTGACCCCCGGCGAAACCGCGATAGTCGAAGTGCGTGCGACGGACGGGCGAAAGTTCAGTGCGGTGAAGTCCATCAGCTTCACACCGCCCTATTCCGGACCAATCGGCGCGGGATTCTCCAGCCAGGACGGCTTCACTCAGGCAGGCTCGACCGGCGACACAACAATCGGCGGAACAGCAATCGACGGAACGGCGATCGGCGACACGGCCGGCAACGGACTGGCGCTCGACGGTGCCGTCTCCGAAGGCCCGACACAGACCAGCGGCGATGCTCAAGCGGCCGAGGAGTCAGTTCCAACGGCGTCGTCCGCCCCTGTCACCAGTAATTCACTGTTTGGCGGTGCCGACGACGATCTGCTGGCTCTGGACGACTACTTCGGAATGCTGCTGTAAGCGCATGCTGCTGTAAGCAAACCTGGCACCAAGCAAACCTGGCGCCGGATCACTCCCGACGCGATGCCCTGCGTCGGGAGTCTTGATGCTGGTGCAAAGTCGCCGCCCGGCATCGGGCCGCTCAGCATCGGGCCGCTCAGCATTGGGCCGCCCGGCATCGGGCCGCCCGGCATTGGG
>CAZHET010000481.1:0-432 GCA_964531585.1 uncultured Planctomycetaceae bacterium
CGGATCTTCTGATTCGCGCTGAAGCGCCCGTAGGTTCCGATCTGGAAGATCTGCCCGAAACGCTTCTCGGCCTCGGCAACCGCCCGTCCTTCGGCGATGAACCGGGTCATCGGCTTCTCGCAGAGCACGTCCTTGCCCGCCTCCATCGCGGCGATGGAGATCACGGCATGCCAGCCGGGCGGGGTGGCAATCGCCACCACGTCGATGTCGCTTCGTTCGAGCAGCGACTCATAACTTTCGACAGCGTCGACGACGTGACCGGCTGGTGCCGACTGCTGGCATTCGTCGATGAACGCCTGCGCCTTGTCGACCGATCGACTGGCGACGGCAACGACCTGCCCATTGCCCGAATTGCCGATGGAATGCCAGTTCTTCTTCGCGATTGCGGCGGTGCTGAGTATTCCCCAGCGGCAGCGTCTGTCACTCATGAGA
>CAZHET010000481.1:451-5113 GCA_964531585.1 uncultured Planctomycetaceae bacterium
CGCATCGTATCGGGCGAGCAATATTCTTCGAGCGTCACGTCGGGCCGGCGGCGACCGACGACGCGAACGCACCCCAGATGCCGACCCGCATCTGCTCGCAGCATGCCGATTTCCGGAGAATTCTCCGGGGGCGCCGCCTGCTGCCAGTCGAGCCATTTCTTCCAGCCGTCGGGCATGGAATCAGCCACTTCGATGTCGACGATTCCCGTTCGTTCCCAGTGATGCCGCCACCACGCCGCGGAATGCAGAGCCCACAGATCCTGAGTCCATACCTGAACACCAAACTCCCGGGCAAGAAAGATTGACGAAATGGCTCGTCCGCAGCCAATGTCAAGGACGCGCATGCCCGGTTCGAGCTGCATGGCAGGAAGCAGCCATTCGGCGAGCCACAGCGTCGCGCAACCACTCATGGAATTCGCAATCACCCAGTCCGGGTGATATTTCGACGCGAGCGGAAACTGATCGGAATGCAGCGCGCCTGGCCGGCTGCTGCTGTCGGAAACAATGTCGCTCATCGGTTGCGGGTTCTGCAGGAGGTTGCTGACTATCGGTTGGCAGTCGTACTGTTTGTGCAGCCACAGAATCTGCGCGGTGTGCTGATTCCGTGCCACGGCATCGTCGTGCAACGGAAATAATCCGGGCCAGTCGCCGTGTCTGCAGGCTGTACGTGTCTGCAGGCTGTAATTGTGCGGCAGTCTTGTGTCAGCGCTCGTTCGCAGCGAATAGCGCTTTGCAGATGACGCTCGGCCGCGGGATCGGCAATCGCGCCGCAGGCGCCGGTTCAATGAACGCGGTCACGGTTGAGATGCCTCAGCGGTGTCCGACATCGCCCGGTGCTTCGCCGCTCGTTCGCGGTCGCCGATTTCTTCATAGTGCTCAGCCAGCAGCCGGTGCGTCGGAACGTGATCCGGCTGCAGATGCAGCAGGCTGTGCAGCCAGTTGACTCCTTCCTGTCTCGACTTGTACCGGAACGTGATTTCCGCAATCTGAAATCGCAGTTCGATGTTGTCCGGATCTTCGACCAGTGCCGGTTCCAGTTGACCGAGTTTCAGCACCGGCTTGGTGGCTTCGTTGACGTAGGCAAATTCCTGCTGAGCCTCATCGCCTCTGCCGGCAGCCTGCAGTGCCTGGGCATACAGGTAGCGGATTTCGCGGTCGATCGGATTCTTTTCAACCGCCTGCTTCAGATAGGTCAGCGCTTCTGCCGGCTGTTCGGATTCCATATGACCGCGGCCCATTTCCAGCAGAGCATCAATGTCGTCAGACACGGTCGTCCAGTACTTCTGCAGCAGTTCTGTTGCAACCTGCGGCCCCTGCAGCTTGCGCAGGCACGCAGCATAATTCACGATGACATCGGCACTGTGGTTGCCGCCGTCGATGAGCTGCTTCAGAATTGCCGCGGCTTCTTCGTGCTTGAGCTGCTTCGTCTGACAAATTGCCTTCTGCAGTTTTGCTTCCGCGTTGTCAGGATCCAGCTCGATGGCTCGCTGATATTCCGCTTCGGCATCCTTCCAGTTGCGGACCACCACCAGAATCTTCCCGCGCATCATGTGCGGGCCGGGATCAGCCGGAAAGTCGGATTGCCAGGCTTCGAGCACGCGCAGCGCGCCGTCGATTTCAAAGCGTGACAGCAGCAACTCAGCGAACGCTTCGGAAATTTCCGGACCATCGGCGGCCGCGGACATCAACAATTCGTCCCAGCGATCTTCCACTCGGTCGAAGTCACGAGTCTGAGCCAGCGCCAGTAACTGCTGGCGGCGAACCGCTTCTTCGTCGAACCCCAGATCCAGCGCCCGCTGCAAGTGCTGCCCTGCTGCCGCGAAATCCTTCTTCCGTCGATGCGTTACGCCCAGCAGAAACTGCGTGTGAGCATTATCCGCCTGCAGGAATTTCGCCACCGCCAGCGCCGCCGAAGCGCGGTCGTGCTGACGTTTTTCCAGTGCGGACGCTGCGGCTTCATTCAGCAGACCGGCCAGCATCTCTCGACCGAAGAATATCGCCGCGCCCAGCACGACGATGGCGCCCAGCCACCTGCGCAGCCGATGACTTCGCCGCATTGGATGAACGACGGTTGTCTTCGCCACCGCACGCTGTTGAGACGTGTCGGGCTGCGGGTCGTTGGTAGCACTGCCGGGACTCATGGAGCGACCGTATCGGCAAATAACTGCCAGTCTGCGTCTTCGTGAATGGTGACGTGCCTGTCGATCGGCATGTCGTGAATGTTCTGAACCAGTCCGGACGGCCAGTGTACAGTCACCGTGCTGACAGACGTTGCGTCGCCCAGCCCGAACGTCAGTGTCGTCGGCATCTGTGACTGGTAACTGCTGACAGGGTACACCGTCTGCCAGATCTTCTGAGAACCCGCTTCCACACAGACGCGTGCTCCCAGACCCAGCGAATTCGACCTGCTGCCGCGAAGAGAAACCTTCAGCCAGCGCTTCTGAGGAAACCGGTTGAGAAACATTCGCACCGGGCCGCCGCCAACGCTGCGAACGATCACGTCCTGCATCCCGTCCTGGTTGAAGTCAGCGATCACGACACCGCGAGAATCACTTTCCAGATCGGCGGTTGTCAGATGAGATACGTCAATAAAATCTGCCTGCCCGGCATTCAGCAGCACTCGGTTGCGTTCGTATGCGCTCAGGTTGTGATTGTCCTGCTGCCACGGGTTTGCCAGGAAGAATTCTCCCAGTTCCTCCCGCTGATCACCCAGCGGTTTCATCGTGGCGTACTGATCGTTTGGCTGTGACACGACAGCCTGCCAGACACAGCGTCAGCCATCGGGCTCACCCTTCTTCACGGACCGAAAACCGACCGTGGCATAGATGTCCGCCAGACCGTCTGCATCAAAGTCACCGAAACCCGGACCGTACGCCCAGCCCACGTCGGACAATCCCGATTCATGCGGCACGGAAACCAGTTGGCCATCGCTGTTGCCCAGATACAGCCGGCTTCCCAAAGTCGCGTCGACCAGCTTGTCGTACATATCGCCGTCATAGCTGGCCGGGTCCACGTTGGAAATGATGCGGTTGCCGGCCTTGGAATACATGTTGGCAACGTAGACATCCAGACGCCCGTCGTTGTTGACGTCGCCAGCGCTGACTCCCATGGAAAAGCCGCCGAACACGGGATCGATGTCGTGAGACGTAAACCGCTTCCCGCCGTCGTTCAGCAGCAGTGCGTTGCGGCCGAACTCATTGATGCACAGTACGTCCGGATAGCCGTCCAGATTGGCATCAAGCCAGACTGCCGCGAAGCAAACCGTCCCTTCGCCACCGGCGTTCGTTTCGGCGGTCACGTCGCGAAATTTCCAGTCACCCTCGTTTCGCCACAGCACGTTGTCGATGCCCAGCGTCCCGTCGATCCAGGGAACTGCCGTTGTCACTGTCTGACCCGGCAGATACTTGCTGGTGTGACAGACGTAAAGATCGACACGTCCGTCCAGATCGTAGTCAGCAATCGCGTAGCCGGCGGCGGGAGTCAGCCGCAGGTTCGTCTTAGCCGTGACATCTGCGAACGTCCCGTTGCCGAGATTTTCGAACAGGCTGCCTTCGGACACCAGGTCTTCGTCGCCGTCACCGTCCAGATCGGCCCAGATGGCTGCCGTCCACAGCAGCTTCGACTGATCGGGCGGCAGCGCGAGCCCCGCCTGTTCGGTGCAGTCTTCAAACGTGCCATCACCGCGACCGCGATACAGCACGCGTCCGGCTTCCAGGTCTTCGATCAGGACGTCGGGAATGCCGTCGAGATTGTAGTCGCAGACGTACGCTCCCCCGGTTTTCGTTTTGAAGTCGCCGTCACACTCAGGCCGCCAGTTGTCGCGCATCCGGTCGACGGCGATGCCCGACTTGTCCGTGACTTCTTCCATCAGCGGGTGAGTCGCACTGACTTCACGAACGTCGTGCAGCGAAGCCGTCTGGATCCACGCGTCCCGCTGATCCATGCCTTCAGTGACGCTGGAAAAGTCGAATGACATCCGTGCGTTGATATCAACGGGCCGACCTTCCTTCGCCCCGGCGATCTGCAGCTTCCAGACAGACTTCCAGGCACCATCGAGCGCCGGAGATTCATCCTGCGGACTCAGACGAACCAGCCCCAGTGACACACGCGACGGCATGGAATCGTCGACGCGATCCATGAGCGAAGTCAGCGCGGTCAGGAATTCGGCGGCACCCGCGTCCTGTTCGCCGGACAGTTGCGAAACGGTGACTGACCCGTGCTGCAGCGTCTGCTGCGAATCCGGCAGCGGAATTGTTGCGGCCGCATTGTCGGCGAAGAAACGCTGCAGGGAGTCCGTCGAACGAGACGCCAGAGCCTTCTTCCAGACCGGGAAGACTTCGACCTCGACCATGAACGCCAGATGTTCGATGTCCCAGATGCGTTGCTGTTGCTGTTCGGGCAGCGATTGTTTGTCGGTGTCGCTTTGAACTGCAGCCACGGCACCGGGGGATTCGCGGTTGGCAGCAGCCGAAGTCGAATCGACCTGCGGAGCGGCCTTGTCTGTGCATCCGGTCACCACCGTCATCATGGCGAAGGTCACCAGCATTGCCGACACGTGAGGCCATTGGTTGTCTGCGACTTTTGAAATCATCTGGTGTCGCCTCGCGCTGGTCAGGTTCTGTTGAGCTGGTCAGGTTCTGAGTTGAGAAGACGCTCCGCCGC
>CAZHET010000482.1:0-5098 GCA_964531585.1 uncultured Planctomycetaceae bacterium
CCTGCCGCTCGCCTAACGCTGCGGCAAATTCGGCGCGGCCAGAGGTGTCTGACGCCCGGCGGCGACGACCACGAGGCGGCAGGTCCGGCAGTGTACAGCAGCCACGGCAATTTGTCCGCGGTGTCGCCACACTTGCCCCCGTCCACCGGGATCGGAGCGGATTCGTATTCTCGCGCAACTCAGATTCGCTTAGATTTCCTCAAGTTTGACTTCAGAAACGGCGGGCCGCTGCCTGGATGGTACGGCGTCGCGCCGTTCGCGGATCGAAGGATCGAGACCGATGCGAACGATGATTTGTGTTGCAGGACTGGGAGTTTGTCTGGCAATCGCGGGCTGTGGTGGATCGGAATCCTCGCCGGGCACCGCGTCAACGGCAGGCACCGCGTCAGCGCCTGGCCCGCAAACGGCGGCGGGAGGGCAGCAACCAGCCATGCCTTCGGGCAGTCAGCAAACGTCGTCCGGGTTTCCCATGGTGACCGCGTCCCTGTCGAATCCGATGAACGACGATACTCCATCCGACGGAGCGATTCTGTCGTCTGATGGCAAGGCCGCCGCCGCCGCCGCCGCGGTGCCTGTTGACGAAGCCACAACGACGCTTCAGGAAATTCAGAAGCTGCGAATGTCGCCCGTTCCCGCCGATCTGGAACAGGCTCGCGCCGCGCGACGTGACCGCAATCTGGAAGTCATCAACCTGGCGACTCGCGTCCTGAGTCTCACTGTTGACGATCCCGAAAAACAGGCTCTGTTCAATCAGGGAATCGGACAGCTTCTGGAAGCTCGCTTTCAACTGGCCCTTGCCGGGACGAAGGAAGACATCGATCAGCTCTACGCTGATGTGGAAGCCCTGAACGAACGGGATGCGGACTCCGTCGCGGCAATGGAAGGCGTCTACTACCTGGCCAGATTCGCTCATACGAAGGCGCGGCTGCAGGGGCGAGAGAATCCGGTGTGGTTCGAAAACTTCTCCCGCTGGGCGCGCGAATTTGCTGATCGCTTTCCGGATCAGAAAGCCCGATCGCAGCAGTTGTTGTTCGCAGCCGGTCGCAGTTGCGAAATGCATTCGGTCGTGACGGAATCGGCCGACGAACGTACGCGGCTGATGACCGAAGCAAAACTGTGCTACACGGCGCTGGCCGAGAAGTGGCCCGACAGTTCCCAGGGACAGGAAGCTGCTGCTGTACTCAGACGACTGGCACTGCCGGGTAGGGCACTGTCGCAGTTTTCCGGCCCGACGCTCGACGGAGGCTTCGTCAACGCTGACCAGTTCCCCGGCAAAATCACCGTGATCTACTTCTGGGAAAGCGAGAGCGAAGAATTCCGGAACGACCTGCTGCCGCTGCTGCAGCAGGCTCACGCGAAGCTTTCGGAACAGGTGCGGTTTGTTGGAGTCAATCTTGACGACGATGAAACCACGCTGAACGCGTTTTTGGAACAACAGCAGGTTCCCGGCAAACAGATCTTTTTCGCCTCCAAGGACCAGCGTTCGTGGAACAGTCCGCTCATCAGCTTCTGGGGCGTGTCAAAGAATCCAGGCGTTTGGATCGTCGACAAGGAAGGCGTTGTCAGCGCCGTCGATGTCGGACACGCGACGCTTGTGGAAGAAATGCGTAAACTGTTCTGATCCGGTCGCCGATTGTCCGACGACCGCGAAGCTACGGTTTCATCGGAGTCTGACTAATGCGATGCGGTGCCTCGCAAACCCTGATTGTGCAGCGAACGGCCGCTGGCGACACGTTGCGTCCTCGCGGCGAATCGTCAAACTCGCGATCGACGACCATGTGGTCTTTGGTGCAGCGAGACTCAGGACGGTCCGGTCGTCGATCAGGGGTTAAACGCGTCCTTCCCTGCTTCGCACGGCTGGTAATCTTCGCAATCCTGATCGCCCTCATCAGTTCACCCGCAACCGCGCAGTTCAACTACCACACGCCGCCGCAGAACGCTCATCCGCTGATGGCACGGCAGCATGAGTTCGAACTGCCGTCGATTCTCATCACCGACGACGGCCGGCCAGTGACGTCAAAGGAACAGTGGTTCGAAGTTCGCCGCCCGGAACTGGTCAAGCACTGGACAAAGATCCTTGGCAAGCTGCAGCCCACAGCCGCCGACGCGCGCTGGTTTGGAGATGTCACGAAAACTGTCGAAGTCAGCCGTGAACAGAAGGACGGTTATACCCGCATCGAACTGCAGATTCCCATCGAAACGGATTTCCTTCAGCCGCACCTGTTGCTGATTCCTGACAACGCCGCAGCGGGAAGTTGTCCGGCCGTGATCGCCTGGACGTCGACAAGTCCGGACTTCCGCAAGCCGGAAGAATGGTGGGGCGAATGGCTGGCGCAGCGCGGCTGTGTTGTGCTGACCGGCTGGTCTCACATCCGCAACTATCGAGATGGAGTCAGTCATCGTAACGGAGTCAACGAGGCCGGTTATGAACGCTTCGCCCACTGGCTGCCGATGGCCAAAATGGTTCACGACGTCCAGCGCGAAGTCGAATACCTGACGACGGCCGTTCCGGAAGTGGACTCCGACCGAATCGGCTTCATGGGCTTTTCGCTGAGTGCCAAGTCGGCGTTGTACGTGGCGGCGTTTGCTCCGGAAGTCCGGGCCACGGTTTCCATTGATCCGCATCTGGCGATTCACGGCGACACGAATTATCACGACCCATGGTATCTGGACTGGCGGCGCAGGTTCGACGACATCAACACGCCGGACTATCCCGATCCCGAACTTCGAGGCACCATCTTCAGTCTGCTGGATGCCGACCCGGACCGGCCCGGCTTCGAACGCAATCATCACGAACTGCTGGCACTGGCGGCTCCGCGATCCATCATGGTCATCGGCTGCAGCACGGATCAGGAAACCGCCGTTCATTCCGATGACCGACAAAGCATCGCATACGTCAACCGCGCCAAAGAAGTGTACGATCTGCTGGGCCTGTCGGAGCATCTGCAGTACGTTCCGCTGACATGCGGCCACAAAGCCGATCATCCCGACGTCAACGCTGCCTGGCAGCCGTTTCTTCGACGCTGGCTGGAGTTCTGATGAACCACCGCAAGTCCGTTGCCGTATGGTGCTCACTGTTTGTGCTGCTGGCTCTTGCCGGGGGACTGGTTCTGGGTTCGCGGCAGGCCGTTCAGGCGGCTGACGATTCGGTGTTTTCCCGGCCGAGAAAAGCGGGAGAACTTGCCAGACTGCGGCAACTCATCACGGCGCTGTTTCAGCAGGATAACTACGTTCTGGCCGAAACCTATTCGCACGACGCCATCAAAGTCGCGCCGGATGATCCTGTCAGCCACTACAACCTGGCCTGTGCGGAAGCGCGGCTCGGGAAAACAGACACCGCGATCGCCAGTCTTGGCAAAGCCATCGAACTCGGCTTTCGCGGCTCAAGTCTGATGAAACAGGACGATGATCTGGCCAGCCTTCGCGATCACGCCGAATGGAAAGATCTGCTGTCGCGCGCCGATGCTCCGCCGATCGAAGCGAAGTCGCAGAACGTGACGCCCGGCCTGATTGAGGAAAATGTGGCTCTTGTTGATGAAGCCAACACGGTCTTCAATCCGGCGACGGGGTTGCTGCACGTCTTCTTTCGCCGGGAAGCAGCGGAGGATGTCCAGCCCCGCAAGGCTCTGCCCATTGCCACCGGGACCGACGAAGCCAGCAAGCTGTTGAGACAATGGCAGGAAGAGGGAACGGCCGCCGGGCTGGACAATGTGTTGTACGACAATCACGACAGAGACCATTCCAACGTCAAATACGCTCAGTTCCCTCAACTGACGCGCATTGAATACGGCGACTCCGCGAAAGCCGAACAGCTCGACAACGGTCTGCAGCATCTGTTTCGTTACAACGGCATCGTGTTCGGAAATTCATCGACGGCGGTTGTTGGTTCTCCGATCTGGCGAAGCCTGCCGCGTCTGGCCTGGGCCGACGCCGGAACAGCCACGCGACTGGCCGCTCAGTACTTCGGCAATCACTTGTACTTCTACCCGGAGCACAAAGACTACGATCCCGGCCACAATGGAACCGGCGGCGGTTTCGGCGACGTCTATCCTGTCAACACGCCGTTTGTGATTATTTCGCAGGGATCGTCCGGATCCGATCGAGTCTTCATGGAAGCCATCGCGAAAACCCTGGCCGCGTTCCGTCCGGAGGTGCAGCAAAAACTGGCGTCGGCGAACATCCTGATGCCGACCGTCCAGATGATCTTCCGCCGCAGCAATAAACAGGTGCAGTCCGATGAAGACTATCTCAGCGGAAAAGCTCATCCCGCGGTGTTCCAGGGAAATGAACTCGATCCCGTCAGGATGGTCAGACTTGCGCACGACATTACCGCCGAAACAGCACCGCCCGTTGCTCTGCTGAAGGTCGTGGAAGAAGATCAGCCCGTTGCCGGCAGAGACTATTTCGACATTGGCCCTCGCGGGCAGTTGTTCACAACTCCCGCCGCGATTGCTCGTGTCGGTCGCTCGGTACAGCGATCGCGGCGCATGGTGGTTTCCGCGGAAGACAGCAAGGACCCCAACGGCCGCGATCTGACATTCCATTGGGTTGTGCTGCAGGGAGATACCAGCCGGATTCAGATCACGCCACAGAATGAAGCGTCTTCCGTTGTGGAACTGACCATTCAGCATCACGAACGGTTTCCGGTTTCCGCAGGCTCGAAGATGGAAACCAACCGAGTCGACATTGGCGCGTTTGTTCACAACGGACAATACTATTCGGCTCCCGCATTCATTTCGTTCTACTGGCCGGACAACGAAACTCGAGTGTATGACGATGACGGGCGCGTTCGTTCGGTCGAATACAGCGATCCGGCCAAAGGTGGCAATTACGTTGATCCACTGATCGTCACACCGATCGCCTGGCAGGATGATTACCACTACGACAACGGGCAGCTCACCGGCTGGACCCGCCGGCGCGGCAACAAAACGGAAGACTTCACGGCCGACGGAGCACTCGTGCTGACTCGCGACCGCATCAAACGTCCGCTGACAGCCCGCACGGTTCATTACGTCGCGCAGGAACGAAAGAAGCAACCGCCGATCCTGGAACAGCGCCCAGGCTCAGAAATCCTGCACTACGAATACTCATCACCCGG
>CAZHET010000483.1:0-5083 GCA_964531585.1 uncultured Planctomycetaceae bacterium
GGCGTCAGCGACGAATGTCCGCCAAAACCAATCGCAGTTCGCTTTGCGGCTGGCATCAACTTCGATGTTCAGCCGACAGATGTCCGGCAGGCCATCCTTTGCCCGGGATTTCGCATCGATCTGCAGCAGCTTTTTCATCGCGGCAACTGAAATCGACTTCTGGCGGCGCAGCTTGTCGATCACCAGTTCACGCTGTTTCTGGCCGAGCGGTTTCCACACCGCTTCTCCCCAGTCGATTCTCATATTGTTGACATATTCCAGAACGAGAAACTCCTGCGCCAGCATGTCAGCTTTAGGACACTGATGAGCCGATGGTTCAAGATCACAGCGACCGAGCGTGCCTGTGTCCCAGTAGGTGTTTCGCTGACCGAAGATCGCTCCTTTGCGCCGCCACGTTTCATCAGCTTCCGGCTCATCGAGCAGCGTTCGAAGTTCATCGGTCAACAGCCGAGACAGTTCTCCGCCATACTGCAGTTGCGCCTGCCACAGGCGGTCAAACTCCTCGCCGATCAATGATCGGTCCGCGTGCCAGTTGAATTCACCCATCCGGTTACGGATGGGATGATGAACGAATCGCCCGTCGCCGGATTCCGTCGGCTGAATTGCCTGAACGGTCTCGTCCCGCAGATCCGCCATGAACTCGCCGACCGTTCGTCCGTTAAGCTCGCTGCGAAGATGTTTGATTGCGCCAAGGACCTTTTCGTCTTCGGCCGCCTCGGCTGAGTCGTCATCATCAGACGTAGGTCGCAACCCGGCCGCCCCTCGACGTTGTGAAAGGTGCAGCAGCACTCTGCCGAATTCATGCGGCGTTAGCTCGCGGTGGAGTCCGTCGCGCCGGAGTGTCCACGGATTTAACTCTTCGTCTGCGAATAGTGGCTTCAGCAATTCGGGATCCGTAGGAAGAAGACCTGCGTGGGTCAGGATGCGGCGCAGGTTTTGCTTCTTGCGAGCTCGACGGCGAATGCTGCGCCGCTGTGACCTCATCTGCCTCCGCTTTTGATTTCTTGGAGCACCACGTTTGGAGTCTGATTCCTCGACTCCGGCCGGAAAGATACCCACCGAAAGCTCGACCTTCGCAGTCCGCAAGTCGATCCAAGCGCAGCCGATCGAATTTGTTCCGATATCGAGTCCGAGTACTGTCTTCATTGGTTCGTTCACCAAAATTGCTTCGTTTACCGAAGAACCGTTGGTCGTTCCTGCTGTCCCAGTCACCCGTTGTACGTCGAGAGCTTGACGGCGCAGCTTGCGATGATAAGCTCCCGAGTGAAGTAGTTGACCTTGGCTCGCGAGTTTTTCGCAACAAGATGAAAAATTTGCAGGCACCGCTCTTTGAGCGACCAGCCGCAGTTCCCGACGTGGGTTACTGCGGCTTTTTTCGTGCGTCCTGGCTCCGATTAGCGTCTCCAGGCCACCGGATTGGCGAGTGACGCAACGAGCTTGAGCTCAGCTCGACCGATGGCCCCCAACACATTCGCGGTCGCCTCTGACGCAACCGAAGGTGGGAACAACCTGGGCAACGGCACAGTTTGGGGCGGCGATGCACGATGCCATCACGACAGAGGACCTCGGGCCAGTCACCGCCAAGCTGGTCGAACTGGCGAAGTCCGGCGACGTGTCTGGGACGAACTGGTGAACGTGGCACTTGTGCGGGCCGGTCGGACGTGGCACTATCTCGACTACGCGCCGGACAACTATGCGCCGGACAACGAATAGCTCCGGCATGCTGATCGCCACGCACGTGAACAAGCCACCGGACTGCGGAGGGATTCACGCCACGTCGCACCGTGGAACGAGCGGAAACTGAGCAAGGCGGAGCGGGACAAGCTGCCGTGAACCCGTACGCACCAGCAGCCGAAGCCCGGCGCGACGATGAGGGGATCATCACGCGCTGCCGCAACCGCTCCGCTTGACAGCACGCAGTCTGCGGCAGAAGATCGGTGCACAACGGTGAAGCGAGTCAGTTCACGCCGGAAACCTGGTTACCCCTCGCTGACCGAGACGACTACTTGTTCGACCATCAGACCATGAAACACGAAGTATCTCTTCGCCAGCTCTCGGAGATGCTGGGGATTAACCAGTCCCAAGCCCGCAAGTACGTTTTGGGTCTCGGTTTCAATCCACCACAGGCTCGAACGCCTGATAGCCGTGGTAAACTGACGTATGCCTTTACAGAGGAGGAAGCCGAACAGATCGTATCAGCCCGTCGTCAGGCGGGGTTTATCATGGGTGACACGCGGGGAACACCCAGTGTGCGAGATGACATTGGCGTCTTCTATATCATTCAGATTGTTCCCGAACTTGCCCCCAACCGTCTCAAATTCGGTTTTGCCGCTCGACTTCACGACCGGCTCGCGCAGCATCGAACCTCCGCGCCCACTGCGTGTATCCTACGGTCATGGCCGAGCCGTCGGACTTGGGAGCCCGCTCTTATTGATTGCCTCGCATCAGTTGGCTGTGAGCTTATCCTCAATGAGGTTTACGAGTGCTACAATCTTGAGTCGCTACTCGATTACACTGAATCGCTATTCAAGCTGATGCCTGACCCAAGTCACCGGGTTCCGTTGTCAAACGCGTCGCCGTTGAGAGACGGCATGGTCGAACAATCGCATGCACTGGAGCCGGCGGCCGGGTCGGTTTCAAATGGGAAGACATCACCGCCGGCCAGTGATGCGTAGCATTCGCCGGCAGGATTCACACCGGATCCCCTGGCGACATCCTCCACCGCTTCAGCGTACTCATCGAGCTTCGCGATGTTCGCGGCCAGCTTCCGGTAGGCGGTGATCGTGTGCCTGTCGAAAACTTGCCTATCTGATAGGCGGGTTTTCTTCCCGCGTCCCGTTTCCTTTGGCGACTTCGCCGGAAGCAGTTCCCCGATCTTCGCCTTGATCTTCAGCACACATCGGCAGGGTTTCCAGTGTTTCGCCTGACGAATCCTGATTGCCGGGGCGACGCTCAGACCGTCCTGCCGTGACAGTGCGTCAGATGGCGTTGTGCGGATTCTGGTGAACTGATGGCGGTCACTGGTGCTGTCTGGCGGCAGACGGAGGTGCTGTTCACGTGTAGCGCCGGGACATCGGGCGTTTCGGGCGGAGATCCGGTCACGTGATCGCGATTACGATGTACGAGGAGATCGTAGTCATGGAGCGATTACCAGCAGCGATTACCACCACTGCACGGAGGAGATCGTCGTCATGGAGATCCGGTCGCTTGCATCGGACATCGGTTGTTTGGTGCTCTGCTCCGGTTGTTTGTCCGGTTGCTCCGGTTGTTTGATGTACGGAGATCCGGTCGCCTTCGCGATGGCATGAAGAGATCGTGTCTGCATGGAGAGATCAGCCCGCGCCTCCGTCTACCTCCGTGGCGATGTACGAGGAGATCCGGTTTACGAGATCCAGCCCGGTCGCTTGCAACACACTGCTGCACGGCGGACGATTCACAGCCGGACGGGATAGGCTGATCCCCGAACGTCGGACACTATCACCGGCTTGTCGGTCGCTCCGATGTGTCTAATCTGCCTTCACTCTTCACGGAACCCATATCAAATGTCCCCAGCAATCGCTCGCGCGTTAATCAGCAGCCTATGTCTGGTCTGGTGCGGATGTCGTGAAAGCCCGGCCCCAGTGGCTCCGCTGGCGACACCAACCTCATCAGAGCCAATCGTTGCGAAAGAGTCGCTTGCAAAAGTCATCGTCCCAATCGGACAAGAACTGGCCGATGATTCGGCACTTGAACTCACGGCTGAGAATCGGGAAATCATCGAGTCGGTACACGGGCTCAGCCGGTCAATGGGCCTTGAATTCGATAAGTGTTACCTCGGGCTATGTGAGTCGTACACCACAACGATAGTATTCCAGAGGCCAGAGGCGGCCTATCTGGTGGATGCTTTCCATCAAGGCGCGGGTACCACTTCGCAATACAGTGCAGTCCTGTACGAAAGCAGGAACGCCGACCCCACGAAATCGAAACGGTTCCTTACTGATCTTGCATTCATCGCGGCAACACTCGCGGGGATGGACACGCAGAAAGCACATGTCACGGTTTCGGACCCGGCTTGTCAGGACGCTATCACTCGCGGCCTAAACGGCGAAGACGTGGACACACAACTGCCCCGTGGCGGCCGTGTCGTGACGTCAGTCATTCCGCTCAGAATCGAGTTCACCAACTGAGGCTGAACGGAAGAAGCTGTGGTGACCAGACTGCTGGTGTTCGCCGCAATACGATAGTCACAACATTGAGTGCAACAATGCCCAATTCATTCAGCCGCGATCCGATCCACAGCGCGATATACGACGGCATCAAACGCGGAATCAGCGTCTGTCTCGCAAACGAGTGCTTCGGCTCTGCGGTTATTCTTACCTATTCAGGCATCGACACAATCGCCTTTCTTGACATGCCCGCGAATCAAGTGAACGTCAAGTGCAAGGACTTTGTTCAGTGGTGCGAAAAATACATTCAATTCTCAGGCAAAGAACAACTGACGGGACTCGAACTCTACAGCGCACGCTGTGGAATGCTCCACACCTTCGGCGTCGAATCTCGGGCAACACGTAGCGGCGATTGCCGCAAACTCGGCTATATGGATCGTAGCGACCCGGAAATCCGCTTTTGTCGAGATACCGACCCGGATTTCGCGTTAGTCTCAATCGAAGCTCTTGCGATGGCGTTTTTCGATGGCATCGATCGCTTCCTTGTTGATCTATTTGCCGATTCTGCAAAGGCTCCCATTGCTGAACAGCGGCTTCGAAAATTGGTGGGCGCAATTCCTGTACCTCCAAGTGACGACATGACGGTTGCAGCCGATGATGAAGGCTGACATCCACCAGAACGCTACTGATGCAGGCAGCGATCTGCTGGCCGAGTTCGCGGAGCTATGCGACAAAGACGCAGACGAAGCGAACCGGATTCTGGCGGCTGCCGTTGCGTCACTGGCGAATGGTTGCACGGTGCGAGAAATCTGCCGTTCTGTCTTGTGGCGCACTCGGCCATGTCACCGTTCAGAATTCTGTCTTCAATCATCGAATCGCCCTTTACCCGGAGCAGGTAGTGGCCGGTTGGATCGAAGGCATCCGTCCGATCGAACATC
>CAZHET010000484.1:0-5082 GCA_964531585.1 uncultured Planctomycetaceae bacterium
CAGTCGGCGCTGCGACCGACAAGAACGACAGCGCGGTCGATTGCAATCAGCTTGCCTTTTCCGGTTGGCTGCAGTACCGCCACCATATTCGTTATTCTCCATTCAGTGAGTCCGCGGAGCCACGACGCATCATCGTACAGCACACGTTCGGCGGACTCCCAACAGAATCATCGGAATTCCGACACCTCTGCAGTTAGTTCTCTCAAGAAAATGAACCTGTTCGCCGCAACTGAAGAGAACAACCGTCAAAGTGCGCGGCCTCTCGCCGCTCGCATGAGACCACGGACGCTGGACGAATTCGTCGGGCAGCGGCACATGCTGGAACCGGGCCGGCTGCTGCGGAGGATGCTGGATGCCGATCGCATCGGTTCACTGATCTTCTACGGCCCGCCGGGAACCGGCAAGACTTCACTGGCGGAACTGATCGCTCACCACACACGCCGCCGGTTTCGCCGGCTCAACGCGACGATGGCCGGAGTTAAAGACGTCCGCGAGATCCTCGCTGAAGCCGAGCGTGAATTGTCCGTTGAGGGCCGGCAGACGGTTGTGTTCATCGACGAGCTGCATCGTTTCAGCAGATCTCAGCAGGACATTCTGCTCCCTGATGTGGAAAGCGGCACGGTGTCACTGATCGGCGCGACGACGGCGAATCCGTTTTTCTCGCTCGTGGCACCGCTGATCAGCCGCAGCCAGGTCTTCGAATTTCAGGAACTGACGCATGACGATGTGCTTGACCTGATGCGGCGTGCTCTGAATGACGCCGACCGCGGGCTGGCGTCGCTGAACGTCAGCGTCGCCGACGAAGCTCTGGGGGTCATCGCGGAACTCAGCGACGGCGATGCACGACGGGCACTGACGGCTCTGGAGATCGCTGTCCTGTCCGTCGCCGAATCAACTCGCCGAGTCGACCGCGACGTTGCTCAGGAGTCGATGCAAAAACGCGTCATCCGCTTTGATCCAAACGGCGATGATCACTACGACGTCGCCAGCGCATTCATCAAGAGTATTCGTGGCAGCGATCCTCACGCCGCTTTGTATTGGCTGGCCCGGCAGCTGGAGGCGGGTGAGGATCCGCGGTTCATCGCGCGGCGTCTGGTCATCGCTGCGTCAGAAGACATCGGCAATGCGGACCCGCAGGCGCTGCTGATCGCATCCGCTGCGTTTCATGCGACCGAAGTGATCGGCATGCCGGAATGCCGCATCAATCTGTCGCAGGCGACGACGTACCTGGCGTGTGCTCCCAAGTCGAACGCCGCGTACGTTGCCATCGATGCGGCATTGCATGACGTTCGCAACAGCAGCGTTCTGCCTGTGCCAATGCATCTGCGCGACGGACATTACAAAGGAGCCGCGCGGCTTGGGCACGGCGAAGGCTACCAGTACCCGCACGATGCCACAGACGCGTGGGTCGATCAGGATTATCTCGGCGTGGACAGGGAGTACTACCAGCCGACGGATCGCGGTCACGAGGCTACGTTTCGGACACGGCTGGCAGAACTGCGACGACACCGCGAAGCTGAGAAGTCGTCCTCGTAGTGCCGTCGCAGCGTGATGGCTGTCGCCAACGTGAGCGGCGTCAGGATCACTGAGTGAACTTCGATCGACGGCCCGGAACACTGACGAGCACGAAATCGCGGCCCGCCACTCGACATCTGACACCCACGTTCCGCCATCCAGCGTATCCATGCAGACTCAGCCTTCGCTCAAACCGCTGACGGTCGCACTGATCGTCGTCGTTCTTCTCTGGGGCGGACTGGCAGCCTTTACAGCAGCGGCCGAAGGTTCGGCGACTCAGATCGAACGGCAAATTGTGCTCGCTCTCAGAAGCGCCGACGACCCGGCGCGCATGATCGGTTCGCGGTGGATGGAAGAAATCATGCGTGATTTCACGGCCCTGGGCGGCTATGCCGTGCTGACCATCGTGGTCGTCACGGCGACCGTCTTCTTCCGTCTGACGACAACGGACGTGCAGGCGAAGTTTCTGCTTGCGACGACGGTGGGAGGATATGTTGTCGGCATGACACTCAAACTGGTCGTCGGTCGCGAACGGCCAGCCATCGTTCCACACCTGTCGCACGTGGACAGCAGCAGCCTGCCCAGCGTGCACTCCATGATGTCCACCGTGGTTTATCTGACAATCGGACTGCTACTGGCCGGAAGGCAAAGGGACAGTCGAGTGCGTCGCCTGCTGGTCGGTTTGCCGCTGATTCTGACCGTGCTCGTGGGCTGCAGTCGCGTCTTCATGGGCGTCCATTATCCGTCCGACGTGCTCGCGGGGTGGACGGCGGGGCTGCTGTGGACTGCAGCGGCATTCCGCATGGATCGCAGGCTGACGGAGCGCCGCGGGACGCCCGCGATCCCGTCAAAAACCGGCAGTACGGACGGATAGCAGAATTTCCAAAAGATGCCAGTTCAGTTGGGAATGGCCATCGCTAACGCGGTGACGGAGTGCTACCCTACCGGGTGGTTTCGCCAGTCAGTACTTTCGGAGGCAGTGTACTGCGCGAGCCATCCCGCTTCACAGTTCCACAACTCTTGTTTCACGGAGGATTTGATGCGAGTCGCCACCGAGCAGCAAAGAACAAGTGCCGATTGTGCCGCGCTATGTCACGAACTGGCCGGCGTGGCTGTTTCGGACATCGAGTGCGATGTCACGCCGTGGCGAATCCGACTTCGCGGCACCGTGACGTCCTGGCACGGCAAGCAACTCGCCAGCGAAGCTGCGCGGCGTCTGTTTCCCGGACGACGCATCGAGAATCAGTTGACGGTCGTCGTTTCGCGATAACGCCTGCCGGGGAGTTGTCTTCGCGCGGTCCTTTTCGCCGACGCCGGTCGTACCGCTCTATGCCGCCTTGCGCACCGGTGGCTGACTTGCGTACCACGACAACAGCCCGGACACACGGCCCAGCTTTTCATGACCTGACCAGCGCTGCAGCGCTCGTCCCGTCAGGCCAGCCAGCGATTTCGGAACTGTCATACCGAGTGTCCGGCGAAGTTCGATCCTCTGACCGATCAGCCGCTTTTCGAACCCAAGCCCGACCTTGAAATGATCCAGCGGCTCCATCCCATCCAGCAGTGATTCCAGGCCGATCGACACTTCACAAACGTCGTCCAGGCTGAATGCGTGCATCAGAAACGAATACAGCATTGCGTTGTTGGGATAATGTTTCAGCTTGCTTCTGTCCGAC
Source organism: uncultured Planctomycetaceae bacterium (assembly GCA_964531585.1). Classification (GTDB taxonomy): domain Bacteria; phylum Planctomycetota; class Planctomycetia; order Planctomycetales; family Planctomycetaceae; genus JAWKUA01. The sequence goes on from CAZHET010000484.1 coordinate 3,189, forward strand.
CGCACGATGCAGATGTTTTCGACATCCCCGATGCGAAAGGAAATCAGGTACGAGGCCAGTTCGCCACCATGCCACGCTCCCCACGCAGTCGCGGCCGGACAGAGTTCTGCGGCGGAGTAGTAGTTGCGCCAGTAGGTGTCGAAGTCGTCCGGAATGCGCCGTTGCTGACGCAGCAGCGTTTCCCGATTCAGTCGCCCGCCATGTTGCACCAGTTGGGCGAACTCCAGCCGGCCGTAGTCACACTGTTCCAGCCCGCGGCGAGTCTGATTGCGGGCCTTGCTGGTCTGCGACGGCAGGTCGTAGGCTCGATCCGTCACGACGAGCCGATAGCTGGCAACTCCGTTCGCTGGATCGCAGCAGTATCGGGCGACCAGCCCGTCCGACGCCAGAACGTCACGCAGGTCAAGTGCGGTCGGATCAATCGCCGCGGCGAAGGGGTAGCACGTGTAGACTCGCGGCCGAACGTTGAACCAGCAGATTCCTGCCGACTCGCGAACCGTGTGTCCAATGCGCTGAAGAAACTCGGCATAGTACTGAGCATGCATGGGTGTCGTCCCTGACGGCTGAAGTCTGTTCGGCCGAAATGTCGCACATCACCATGCCTGTGACCAGATGGGTTGCCGAATCCGGCAGAATCCGCCGATCCCCGCATGGCGGTCGTTCCTCGCGCCCTCCTGTCGCGCCCTCCTGTCGCGGCCGCCTGTCACGGCCGCCGCGCACGCCGCAGCCCGAGTTGCTGCGAGAGCAACTTCGAAGGACGGCAACTGAGCCCGGCCGCAGCGCGGACGTCCCCCGCTGCAGTTGCGTTGACACGCATCGAAAACGAGAATGGTTTTTCGCCTGACTATCCACGCTATGTCTCGCCGGACATCCACGCTGTGTCTCGCCGGAGAGGTTCTCGTGTATCGAAACCCCATGTGTGTTGCCCTCCTGGTGCTCAGCACACTCGCAATTACGGCTTGAACAATTCCCTTCGCTGAAGGACAAATTCACGGACTCGCTGAACTACGAAGGCCAAGTCGTTAAGAGCTGCATTCACTGTCACCAGATTGGCGATGCACGACGGGACTTCTACCGCCAGCAGAACAAGCCGATTCCCGAGAAGCTGCTGTATTCATATCCGCATCCGAAAGTCGTGGGACTGACGATGGACCCGCAACAGGCCGCGACAGTGAAGGCCGTTGAACCTCGTTCCGCCGCCGCCGCCGGAATCAGGGCAGGGGATGAGATAAAGTCGCTGGCTGGCCAACCGCTGATCTCGGTCGCCGACGTCCAGTGGGTGCTGCACAATACTGATCCGTCCGGCGGACAGATTGCCGCATCAATTCTCCGCGGAAGCGAGTCGATTGACGCGGTACTGAGTCTGGAAGACGGCTGGCGTCGCGCAGACGACATTTCGTGGCGAGTCTCGTCCTGGGGACTGCGACGCATGGCGACCGGCGGCCTGAAACTTGCCGAGCTTGCGGCAGACGAGCGCAGTCGTCTGAAGATTGCGGACGATCACATGGCACTGAAGGTTGAGCACGTCGGGCAGTATGGTGCTCACGCTGCGGCAAAACGAGCAGGCTTTGAAAAGGGCGACGTCATCGTTCAGTTCGACGGCCGCCGCGATCTGTTGCGGGACGGCGATGTGCTGGCGTATGGCGTGACTCAGCGCAAGCCCGGAGAGGAAGTGACCGTGACCGTTCTGCGAAACGGCAGCGAGAAAACCCTCCAACTGCCAATGCAGGAATAGTGACCCGGCGGGTCGAAGTCAAAAAACGCGGCAGGAAGCTGCGGCAGAAAGAAGCCGCGGCGGGCGCTTCGATGCTGCTCAATCTTCTCGGAGGCGTCGTAGCGCTGCCGTCACGACTGCCGTCACGACTGCCGTCACGACTGCCGTCACGACTGCCGT
>CAZHET010000485.1:0-5080 GCA_964531585.1 uncultured Planctomycetaceae bacterium
CGCCTGCTGACCTGCCACTGGCGCTGGCTGGCGGGTGGAAATGTCGAGCAACGAACGCTCCGCCTGGCGGCACTCATCGACGAACGCCTGCAACTGGCCGGTCAACCCCGCCCACCCGGCACGACGCTGCTGCGCTGGTCGAAACGTGTGGATTTCAGTCATGTCCACAAAGCACTGCAGCAATTGGCGAACCGCGCCGATGCGGCTCGCTACGCACCAACGATTGACGACTCAGCGTCTAAAACTCACTCCGAAGCGCAACAGAAGGAACTCCTGTTACTGGAGCGTCAGTTGAGTGTCCGCGCACTGCGCGGACCGCAAGTCACCACTTCAGCACGACCAACGCTCGCAACAACATGATCGCACCTCGTTTAACCCGTGGCCGACAGGCCAGGCCGTTGCGGCATCGCATTCTGCAGCCTGACCTGGCGGCCACGGGTTAAACGAAGTGGTTTCACTACGAAAGATTTTCTCAACATGGCTTCCACTCTGGAACATCACACCATCACCAACACCGACCTGTTGATATCGATCGACAGCATCCGACAGCGACTCAACACCGCGCTGCGAGGCAAGCAGGATGTGGTGGAAATGGTGCTGGTCTGCCTGCTGTCGCGCGGGCATCTGCTGCTGGAAGACAAACCGGGGCTGGGCAAGACAACTCTGGCCAAGGCACTGGCGGCGGCCATTGGCGGCAACTTCGCGCGAGCGCAATGTACGCCCGATCTGCTGCCCAGCGACATCACGGGCTTCAACATCTTCAATCAGAAGGCCCACGAATTTGAATTCCGCCGCGGGCCTGTCTTTTCCGACGTGCTGCTCGCAGATGAAATCAATCGAGCCACTCCCAGAACTCAAAGCGCACTGCTGGAAGCGATGGCCGAACGACAGGTCACCGTGGATGCTCAACACTTCACGCTCAGTTCGCAGTTCTTTGTCATTGCAACGCAAAACCCGATCGATCAACACGGTACTTATCCTCTTCCGGAAGCTCAGCTGGATCGCTTTGCGATGAAGCTCAGCGTGGGCTATCCGGAACCTCACGATGAACTTCAGATGCTGCAGGCAGCGGTTGGCGATGCCGAATCGTCCGGCGAACAAAGCGAGCCCATTCTTCAGGACGGCGAGCTGTTTGACTTGCAAACAACCGTGCAGCGGCTGCATGTGGCGGAAGCCGTTCAGGACTATCTGATTCGCATTGCCGCAGAAACACGACGACATCCGAGTATCGCCCTCGGTCTGAGTCCTCGCGGCCTGCTGACATTACAAAGGGCAGCGCAGGCCCAGGCATTCCTTGCGGGACGCAGCTTTGTCACACCGGACGATGTCCTGGATGTGGTTGTGCCCGTGCTGAGTGTCCGCATTGGTCTGGAACAACACGAAGCCGCTCGAGTCATCCAGGAAGTCCTGGATGCTGTGGCGGTGCCGGATCAGGAATCACGCAAATGAGACACATCAATCGTTTAACCGCGTGCCCAGCGGGCCGCGCGTTTGGCAGTGCCAAACATGCGGCCCAAAGCCGCAGCCGAAGGCTGCGTTTGCCCCCTCTCCCCTTGAAGGGGAGAGGGTTGGGGTGAGGGGTTTCAGTGCGGAAGTTATTCGCAGGATTCAACTTCTAATGTACCAAGGCCCCCTCATCTGGCCTTCGGCCATCTTCTCCCCCTCGGGGGAGAAGAGCCGGTGTTCGCGGATGTCCACGCCATTCAAATTCACCTCGGTGGTTCAACGGATTCTACACTGCAGCGTGAAACAATCCTCAACCGACACCACGGAACCGATTTCATGAAACACCTCCTCCCTCTGTTCGCCGGCTTGTGCCTGCTGTGTTCTCTGTCCGGTTGCGGGCAGTCGGAGGCTGATGCCGACGACGATCATCACCTGGAACACTTTGTACCTCATCATAAGCCCGCCAACTTTGCGGAAGCGGTTGACGAGATTGAACACCGAGCCAAACATCTGAGCGCACATGCCGGGCACGGCCACGACGACGAAGCCGAAGAGTTCCAGGAACTGCTCGATATCGTCAACTGGATTCCGGAACTCGCGGCAGACAGTGACCTGAAGGAAGCCGACTGGAACAAAGCCAACTCTGCCGCTGTGGCATTGGCAAAGATTCTTGCGGCTCGCGAATCAACGGACGGTACTTTGAATCTGAAAGACCTGCCGAACGCGATCGCCACCGAGCTGAACACACTGGAATCTCTGATTGCAGCCGCCGGAAAGCCCGAACCCGCAATCCACCACGATCATGACCATCATCATGACGACGATCATCATCATGACCACGATCACGACGAATGACGAATCCGTTCGTTTAACCCGTGGCCGACAGGCCCGGCTGGTGGCAGGTCGGCAGGTTCCTGGCCTGTCGGCCACGGGTTAAACAATAAGAGTGCCTCTCAGTCATTTCGAAATTCACCACAACGGATACACCAACCATGACAGGCATGATGTTCTTCGGCTTTGCTGTTCGCCTGGTGCAGTCGCTGGCTCAGGCGGCTCCGTTTATCCTGACGGGCTTCTTCGTTGCGGCCGTGTTTCGGCGATTCATTGGCTATAAAAAACTGCGACAGGTGTTCGGCGGGTCAGAGATGTCTTCGCTGTTCAAGGCGTGGGTGATTGGCATGCTGCTGCCGGTGTGTTCGCTGGGCGTCATTCCGGTGATTGTGGAAATGCGACGAGCCGGCATCAAGGGCGGAACCATTCTGGCCTTCGCCATGTCGGCGCCGTTGTTCAACCCGTTGTCGCTGTTATACGGTCTGACACTGAGTGAACCGATTGCCATCCTTTCGTTTGCCGCGTGTTCGCTGGTGATTGTGACGGTGGTCGGAATGATCTGGGATCGCATGTTTCCCGGCAGTGAACTGACGGGTGTTCCGGATGAATCCGTGCATTACGGCATTCGTCGTATGGCGGCTCTGGGAGTATCCGCTGGCAAGGAAGCAACCGGTCGATCTTTCAAACTGGTGCTGTGCGGGCTGATCGGAGTCGGTCTGCTGGGCGCCGTGATTCCTCACGCTTCGCTGCAGCACCACTTCAATCACGATCAGCCGCTGGCACCCCTGAAGATGGCCGCGCTGGGAATTCCGGTATATGCGACGCCGATGCTGGCGATGTCGCAGATGGGCATGATGTTTCAGCACGCCAATTCCATTGGAGCCGCGTTCGTGCTGCTGGCTCTGGGAGCCGGCATGAACCTCGGCCTGATCGTGTGGATGCTGGGAGAATACGGCCTGAAACGCAGTGCGGTGTGGATGAGCATCCTGCTGGTGGTTGTAATTGGCCTGGGCTACTCCGTCGACAAGCCACTGTTTCCAAAGGACATCGATCCGGCCAATCACACTCACGCCTTTGACATCTATGGCCAGCCATTTTCCGGTTCGGCAGCATTTTCATCACTGGCCGGACAGTCTGTCGAAAAACTCAAACGCGACATCCAGCCCTACGAATGGTACAGCGTGGAACTGCTGGCCCTGCTGATGGTGGCCGGATGTGTGGTTCGTCTGACCGATCGTCGAGGCCGCATTGAAACCTGGATTGCTGAGGTGCCCGAACCAACAGAAACCGGCCGCATGGACATCGTCGTCCCGCCAACAGTGCTGGGCGGACTGGCTTTAGTGGGTCTGGTGATCTTCAGCGGAGTCGGCTGCTATGCCTATTATCCTCCGGCCAGTGAAGTGTTCGAAGAAATCAGCATCGCAAAGAGCGAAGCACTCAGCGCCGGACTGTCCGGCGATGTGACTCATGCAGAATACTGGATCGACGTGTACCAGGAATGGACTCGCAAACTGGAAGTCGGCACCTTCCTGCGAACCGGACGGCTGACGGACTATCAACGCTGGAAAGCACGACTTGTGCGAGAACAACTCGAAATGCTGAAGCACACGGTCGAAGACGGCGAACGCGATGAAGCGCGAGCCTGGGTCTCGAAGATTCAACGCAGTGACAATCGCATGCGGGCTGCGTTTCTTCAGGACAGGTCCTGATGAAGGTGTCGTTCATTCCTCTGGTGTCTCTGATTCAGAGACATGAAAATTCTTTCAGCGATTCACTCCCACATGTTGACTCTGACTGTCGTAGCTCCGATAATGGTCGGCTTGCAGGACTGGTCGTCCCCGCTTCATGGCATCGTACCCGCTCTTATGGCCCACGCGCGACGACTTCTCACCTGGTCTCTGCTGGCCGTTTACCTCAGCGTATCGCTGTTCGGTGAACTGGTTCACATGGCTCAGTGTGCTTCCTGCGTTGTGGGCGCAGTGTCCACGGTGGCCGGCCGAACGTGTTGCTGTCACCAGCATGAGCATGCTCACCGTTCTGCGGAACAACCGTCTGAAAATGGTCGTCCGCAGTCCGGCCACGATTCTGATTCCTGTGCGGTCTGTCAGGTTCTGGCGATCGCCAGTGATCGTGCTCCGCTGCTGGTCGAACTGCTTAGTATTGACCGCGATCCTGAGGCGTTGATTCCGATCCGGGAGTCCGCCGTTTGTTCCGAAGTCCGCGACGCTCAGTCGCGAGGCCCACCTCTGGCATAGGACGCTGGGCAGAAACAATCTGCCACGCCGTGACAGGCACACCCCGTGTGCCGTGGCCAGGATTCGTGGCCCCGGACGGCACGCGGATCGTGGCTGCTACGTTTGCCGCAACGGCCTCCGCTTGAGCAGCTTGGTGCATCAGGGCTGTCGACGGCAAATTCAGTTGCGAACGTCATTTTGTCAGGAAAAGCTGCTGCGCGGGTGTTTGGATCTTGGTCCGACCAGTCCTGTTCCTGCGCTCGTGCAGCGGCCCCTGATGGAAACCTATTGAAATTGTAGAGAACTGGTCCGGAGGCGGCATGATGTCTGGTCTCCACAAATCGCGATGGCTATCGCAAATGTATGGCTGGTACTGGTAACCACCAGCCTTCCGGAAAAACGGTGACCGATTGTGGTGACTTCTCGTGTGTGAAGTCACCGTTCCCCCTTTGTGTGAATGTTTGAATTGTGAAAGGAAGCGAAATGCTTCGTAAGTTCTTTAGTAACAAAAAAGGCCAGGGCCTGGTCGAGTACGGTCTGATCATTGCTGGTGTGGCACTGATCTGTGC
>CAZHET010000486.1:0-5072 GCA_964531585.1 uncultured Planctomycetaceae bacterium
ACTTCACGCAGGTGACGGCTGCTGTCAACGATCAGTACTGCACTTCGAAAGGTTCCCTGACGCGCATCCTGCAGGTGCCATTTGGCAGCCACATCCCGGTGGATCTGTGTGTCGGTATTCTGACCGAGCAACTGCCGATAAAGCTGCATGGTCAGCGAATCCCCCGACGTCGAATGATAGATGCCGCGGATGACGAATGTCTGCTGTTCGGTCGCACTGCTGACCGCGGGTTCCTGCTCGAGCGACGACAGCGCGCTGCGCAGGAGGTCCTTGCGCTGTTCGGACAGGTTCGTACGATCGGCATTCCCGATCAGGTCCCGCAGAGCTGCCGTGAATTCTTCCTCCTGGCCGGCCAGTTCGGGTGACCATCGCGCGGCTTCGGAAATGAGCGACAGCAGCACGGGCGGCTTCGCCTCAACGGTTCGTTCGAGTCGGACGTCGCGGCCGATCAGTTTCTGCAGTTCCTCATCGCTGCGAAACCCCAGCTTGTAGGCGAGGTATTCATGCATCAGCAGCCCCGAGACATCGTCGTCTTCGAGGACACTGCCGGCGACAATGCGTTGCCGCAGGGACCCGGAAGGAGGTCCAGCGCCGGTGACTCCGGCGGTCAGACGATCACTTGCAGCAGCTCCGGCAGAACCGCCGGCGGCGGGCGTTGTCATCGCCGGCGCGTCGTCCGTCAGTGTGATGCTGGAGTTGAAGTAGGTCTGAGGAACGACGGCGACGACATGTTCGATCCGGCCCAGTGCTGCCACTCGTTCGGCGTCGATCTGGTTGTTTCGCACCCGGGAGTTCTTCTGCTTCCAGTCCGTCGTGATGGAGTTGCGAATTCGGTCCGAGCGTTCCTGCGACATCTGTCCTTCGACGCTGACAGCGTCCGACGGTGGTTCGTCCGGAGACGTGTAGGCAGGATAAACCTCAATCTGCCGCGCCAGTTCGGACGTGTCAAACAGAGTCTGAAACGCGTCACGAACACCAGCGGCTCCGGCGGCTGTCATCAGCAGCACGATGCAGCCGATCACCGCGCCGACCAGGTTCAGCAGCGTGCGAAAACGGCGCTGCCACAGATTGTGCGCGGCCATGCGGACAAGATCGAGCAGCCTCACAGCGTTAGTCTCCGCTCGAAACACGGGCGGCAGTGGTGCCACTGGCGGCAGCACCGCAATCCGCAAGAACACCGTCGGCCATTGTCAGCCGGCGCGTTCCCAAGCGCCGTGCGAGCGGTTCGTCGTGCGTGACCAGCAGAAACGTCACCTGCGATTCGTCGCACAGCTCGCACAACAGAGCGACGATCTCGTCAGCGGTCGACGAATCCAGGTTTCCCGTCGGTTCATCGGCCAGCAGAATCGCCGGCGTATGAACCAGCGCGCGGGCAATCGCGACTCGCTGTTGTTCTCCGCCCGACATCTCGTACGGAAAGTGCGTCGCACGATTCTCCAGTCCGACGCGCTGCAGAAGCTCGCCCGCCCGGCGTTTGCGTTCGGCAGAAGGCACGCCGTCGATGATCAGCGGAAGTTCCACATTCTGCAGTGCCGTGCGCTGCGGAATCAGCTGAAACGACTGAAAGATCATGCCCACTGTCTTGCGCCGGAATTCCGCCATCTCGTCGCGAGTCAGATCGTGCAGCCGACAACCGCCGACAGTCAGAGTCCCTGCCGATGGTCGATCCAGGCCGGCCAGCAGATTCAAAACCGTGGACTTCCCCGACCCGCTGCGCCCGACAATCGAGACTCGTTCGCCCGATTCCACCGACAGGTTCAACTCGCGCACCGCGACAACCGTGTGACGTTTGCTGACGTACTGACGACTGACGGATTCGGCCTGGATCATGAGCATCGTGGCAAGAGGGATATCGTGCAGCCTGGCGATCAGCCGGTGACAAAAGATCGACAGTCAGGGGCATTCTGACCCAGGATGGGCTTGAAACCAGCTTCACATTACCGGATCGACCGCCCGGTGCGAAGCGCCGCGCTCGCGAGCCGCGGATGCGACCGGACCTGCCGACGCCGGCAGCATCGGTCACGATCAAATCCCTCGGCCGTCACTCCGCGTTCCTGCCGCCTGCCGACCATTGCCGGTAAAGTCACTCACTGGCGTTCGGGTTCGGTACCGGAGCATTGGCACCGACGGACTCTCGCCACTGGTCGAGCTGCCCGCGCAGAAGGCGTGTCTGGTCCGGCTGCGAAGTCGCAAGGTCCGTTGTTTCGCCCGGATCGTCATGCAGGTGGAATAGTTGCGACCGGTCGTCTTCGTAATAGTGGATCAGCTTCCAGTCGCCGTCGCGAATCGCACTGCCCGGAGTCATACGGGGATAATAGTGCGGGTAGTGCCAGTATCGTTTCCGGCTGTCGAGGCTTGCTTTCGCATGCTTCAGAACCGGCAGCAGACTGACTCCGTCGAGTTCCGGCAGGTCCGGGGAATCGGAGCCCAGGCCAGCCACGAGTGTCGGGAAGAAATCCTGAGACGTGACCGGCGTATCGCAAACCGCCCCGGCCACTGTCAGCCCAGGCCAGCGAATCATCAAAGGCACTCGGATGCCTCCTTCGTAAAGTGTGCCCTTGCCGGACCGAAACGGCACGTTGGCTGTGGGAGCCCGGTCGCCCGACTTGCTGGTTGGGAAGTCAACTCCGCCGTTGTCGCTGGTGAGAATCACAACCGTATTGTCGGCGAGCTGCAGTTCATCCAGCCTCGTTAACACGCGACCAACGTTTTCATCCAGGCTGGCGACCATCGCCGCGTATTCCGGATGATTGTGATTTCGTCCCGCTGCCTTTTTTCGAAACCGTTCAACAAGCGCCGGTTTGCCTTCGATGGGAGTGTGGACGGTGTGAAACCACAGGCTGAGAAAGAACGGATTGTCCTGCTGCCTTTCAATCACATCCAGCGCGTGATCGGTGAGTCGATCGGTCAGATAGTCCCCCGGATTTCCCGCTCCGACGGGTACGTATCGCAGTTCCGAATCACCTTGCGACCACGGGCCTCGATACGGATGAAAGAATGTCGCCGGCGCACCCCACCAGGTTCCTCCGATATTGATGTCGTAGCCCTGAGTTTCGGGATACCAGGCCGCTTTTCCGAGATGCCACTTGCCAATGTGTGCGGTGAAATAGTCTCTGCGGCGGAACAGTTCGGCGAGCGTGAATTCTTCGCGCGGCAGATTGGGTTCCGACTTCGCCTGGAGCAGCTTGCGGTCCGTCGGGCCACCATCGACGGCCCCTTCGTGCCAGATTGTCATGTCCAGGCGTGCCGGTGCCTTGCCCGTCATGATGGCCGCTCGCGTCGGCGAACACACCGGTGACGCGGCATAGGCCTGAGTAAATCGCATGCTTTGGCCCGCGAAACGGTCGATGTTGGGTGTTTCGTAGAAGTCACTTCCCAGGACGCACGCGTCCGCACAGCCCCAGTCATCGACAAGGATGAACACAACGTTCATATCGCGCGCGTTCGCCTGAGCGACCGGAAGCAGAATGACGATGAGCAGCAGTCTTCGCATGAATTCGATTCCAGGAGTGCCGACGGGGCGCTGTGCTCCAGGCCACTGTGTGACCTTCCGGCGTTCCCGTCGAGTTTCGGCGACGGGGTCAGAGTTCCGTCGCAGACCAGTTTGTACCAGTTTGCTGTCACTGCGGTCGCATCCGCGATTCGCTTCGGCGCGTGCGTCAGAAGCAGTACGATTTGCCACGAGACATGTTGACTGCGAAGCGACGTACGACGGATCAGAGCTTACCACGCTGACGCCGGCAGCGCCAGCCTTGTGGCCCATGCGACCGACGGGAATGCCGTGGCAGGTCGCCGATTTCCGTGATTTCCACCCTCAGCGAAACCGCCATCATGCAGTATCGAAGAATGGGCCGCACCGGCCTGAAGGTGTCAGAATTCTGTCTTGGCACAATGACGTTCGGTCACGGAACCGACAACGCAGGTGCTCAGCGGATCGTCAGCGCGGCGATTGATGCCGGAGTCAACTTCTTCGATACCGCCAACTCGTACAGCGGCGGCCAGTCCGAAATCATGCTCGGCAAAGCACTGCGTGGACGTCGTGAACCGGCTGTGATTGCGACGAAATTCTTCAACCCGATGGGTGACGGGCCGAATGATTCCGGGATGTCCCGCAAACACGTGCTGCACGCCGTCGACGAAAGTCTGTCGCGCCTGCAGACGGACTACATTGATCTGTATTACATTCATCACGTCGACACGCAGACCCCGATCGAAGAGGTTCTGCGGGCCGGAGATGATCTCGTCCGGCACGGCAAGGTCCGTTACCTGGCGTGCAGCAACTACCCGGCGTGGCGGCTGGCCGACGCTTTGTGGACGAGCGAAGCGAACCACCTGGCTCGGATCGAATGTTATCAGCCGCAGTACAGTCTCGTCGTCCGCGATATCGAACCGGAACTGGTCCCGCTGTGCCAGCACAAAGGCGTGGGCATTGTCTGCTGGGGACCGCTTGCCGGAGGATTCCTGTCGGGAAAATACAAACCGGGCAATCGCAGTCTCGACGGAACTCGTTCTGCGGAAGGCTGGGTGTTTCCGGCTCGCTATTTCGCCAGTAACGCGGATGAATCGCTCTCCCGGCTGATGGAAGTCGCGCAGGAACTGAATCGCACACCGGCGCAGGTCGCGCTGCGGTGGGTACTGGAGCAGCCGGGGATCACGTCTGTCATCTCCGGAGCGCGCACAGTGCAGCACCTGAACGACAATCTTCAATGCGTCGGCTGGACTCTGGACGCACCGTGGCTCGAAGCACTGAACGCCGTCTCAGCGCTGCCGGACCGCTACCCGGAAGCGATGGAAAAAGACATGCACCAGCGCCGCGACGCTGCGGTCAGGAAGCATGCGTGAGGCGGGTGAAGCTCTGCCGATCGTCAACGATCTTTGGGGTGATGGTTGCTTCCAGGCGAGCCCCAAAGTCCCGGATCCCTGTCACTTCCGCCGCGATTGCGTCTCGCGCAACGTGACGAGCCACTTTGGCGCTTGCCGGAATCTCCGCTCGTGGACAATTTCACGGCATCAGCGCGGTTCACGGCATCAGTGTGGTTCACGGCATCAGCGCGGTTCATGGCATCAGTGTG
>CAZHET010000487.1:0-4046 GCA_964531585.1 uncultured Planctomycetaceae bacterium
TGATCGCGGAGCAGCCATCCGTGGCGGCTCCGAATCCGCTGGCCGCCTACGAACAGCAGCTCCGCGATCACGACAACGAGTACAACCGCGTCCTGCAGCAGATCAACAATCCGCAGGCCGCCATGAACGCCGTGCCCGCTCAGTATTGATACCGGAAGCGAAGAACTCGCTCACCACGTTCGTCCGACTGGTGTGACTTGTAGGTTCCGGCGGCCCGACGGAACCCCCGCGCGATGGCCTCGTTGCGGCACCAGGAAAACGTGAAGTCACACCTCGCCGATCGAACATGCCACGCCCGCAGGTCCTGTCGGGAGGTCAGCTCGCTGTTCGCAGAACCGTTGACGCTCACACAGCGATTGCGGAACAAAGTTCAGCAGATCGTTCGCATCGTGACGGATGGGTATGACACCGTTACGATTCCGTCGATGAGCATCCCGGCAACAACGCCGTACCGCGCCGAGTCCGTTCAATGAGCCAGCTTGATCCCGAAATCAAAGCTCTGCAGGATGCAATATTTCTGTCGAAGGTTCGCCGTGCGCGCGAGACGCCAATGAGCCGGAAGATCGCCGACGGGCCGCTGCTGTTCGATCAGAGTCTGCAGACCATGCGCTGCAGCATTCGTTCAGAGAACCCGGGTTACACTCAGGAACAGGTGGAACAGGAAGTCGGCCGCCGTCTGCGCATCGCAAGACTGATCAGTGACGGTGACAGATACCGCGACGCCGGTGAAATCGATGAATAGCCTGGAAGCCACCGCGCGCGTTGTTGAGGTTCTCGAAGAGCTGAACATTCCGTACATGCTTGTCGGAGCGTTCTCCAGCAACGCTTATGGATTCGCACGAAACACAAACGACGCCGACTTTGTTGTGAAGATCGAGTCCGGAGACCTCCGCCGCATGACTGATCGGCTGGGCGAAGACTTCCGACTCAATCGTCAGATGCAGCTTGAGACAATCACCGGCTCAGTCAGAAACGTGATCACTTTTCTACCGACGATGTGGGACATCGAACTGTTTCGCCTGAGCGATGACCCCCACGATACAGTGCGATTTCGTCGCAGGTGTCGAGTGCTGATCACCGAAGCGGGACGAGAGGCCTGGATTCCGACGGCGGAGGACGTCGTCATTCAGAAACTGCGATGGCAGCGCGAACAGGACCTTTTCGACGTAAAGAACGTGCTGGCCGTGCGTTTGCACAATCTCGACTGGGATTATCTCCATCGCTGGACAGAATTGCACGGAACTCAGAAGCTGCTCAGCGAACTTCTGAACGAGCTGCCTGACACGGATCTGCTGCGGGAAGAATGACACACATTGCAGTCGTCGCGTCTCGATCAGGCGTGACATCCGATCGCCCAGTGTCCGGGAATGTCGACAGTCAGACTCGACGCAGTTCGCATCGGTGCTGAGTTGCAATGTTCTACACAGCACTGCCGAAGGCTTATCGTGCGAATGAGACGCGTGTGCACTTTTGGCATCGCCTGCAGTTTCACGCCAGTTCGCAATCGGTCGGCAGTTTCTTCCGAACCCGCCGGTCGTCACGCGCGCGGTGAGCAACTCGACACAAAGCTTGCTGTCAACGATTTGGCCAACGGCATCGCAGAACAACGCGATACCCCGTGAGCCGCGAGATTCGATTGCACACCGTCGCTTCCGTCGGCTGGTGGCCAACAGCGTCCGGCTTGCACCCCCGATATGCTCTTGTGGCCAGATCTGCTTGCTATGCCCGCCCTTTCAGGCACACAGCCTGGCTGCAGAAAACGCACCTGATTCGACAGGACCATGACAGTGTGAAGCGTTTGAAAATGACCGCCCGCCGAATCACTGGCAGAGCCAGTGGCACACAACGGAACTCCTTGTCAGTGGCACCCAGCCGAATCACGCCTTGGCACAGTCAGGATCTGCTTCAAAATCACGCGGCCCACTCCGTTCGCAAGATCATTTTGTATCCGGCGTCGAAAAACGCATTCCGTCCATGTCGAAATAGACCCGAGGCCGCAGGCTGTGGACAGCGATCGCGTAGTAGTCGAGATCAAGAAACGGCCCAATTACGGTGAACGCTTCTTCACTGAGCACAAAGTAACTGCTGCCCGCGTCGTACATGGCGTATCGCTGCAGAAGCTTTCTTGAGAGCGGCACGGTGCGACGCCCCGAATAGTAGTTGCCAAACTCCGGCTTCACCTTTTCCGTATCGTCGAGTCGATCTTTCATTTCGATATGAATGGGCATCAGTATCTGATGGTATTTCCCGATACTCTCTTCCAACTGCGGCTGGTGAGGCATTGCGGCGAGATACTTTTTCCCGGGTTCTTCGTGAGACGGGTCGGGCAGTTCGCGTTCGCCAATCTCCGGCATCGGCAAATCAACCAGATGCTCCATCACCACAGGTTGAAACTCAACTTCACCTGAACCCAAGCCCCTAAACCTGATGTCTTCCGAAATCACCAGTTCATTAGACGACGGCGAAAAGACGGATGGAACAAACCGGCCACTTCGCGAAATGTGCATCCGTTCGCGATTGCTGTTCGATAGCGCTGGTTTGTTCAAGCCAGCCTGTTCGGTCTCACTCAGATACGTCCGTGTTCCGTGATAGACAAGTCTGTGGAAATTAGACACGCGCTTCGTGTAGTTGATGTGACGATTCGAGCGCGTCACGAAATACACATAGTCCATGGCAATGGCCCCAGTAGCCGCTTTCAAATCGTGCAGTCATCCAGATCCAGATTCGCGACGGCCTCGTCGAAATCCTTAACCGCCTGAATGTAGAGCGGTCGAGCCTCAAGTATTGAGAGTGCGTTTGCTTGAATCATGGCATTTAACATCTTTGGCACGAGCCCATCCACGTTTGGCGAGCCGGTTAGAAGGCTCACGTCGGCCGCTCCGATGACGCCGAATAGTGATCGCTTGGCACCCGGAATAATGTTTCCATCCGCGAGGTGTGAGACGGCTTGATTGTAGTCATGCAATGCCGCCTGACTTCCAAGCGCAAGAGCTGGTGCGAAAGCAGCATTCGCCGCTTCGGCTCCGCCAAATGCGGCGAATGCGATTCCCAGCAGCTTGAAACTCCTCTTGAGAATTATGAAGGCTCGTGATTTTGCAGCATCGGTGAGACCATTCCACGTTTGCCAGCGTACGTGAGGCTTGCCACCACGCGAATAGACTGATGCGAACTGCTCGTCGTTGAACAGTTCCAGTAATTCGTCTAATACTTCCTGTTTTGTGGTCGTAGCAGGATCACGGTTAACCCAGAACTCCGACCACGCAGTATTCCACGCGGGATGGACCTGATTGTGATCGCCGACTTCGAGAAGCAAGCCCCATTGCGGCTCATGTATATCAAGTATTCCAACTTCGTTGAAGAATTCCTCAAACTGACGCGGGAGCAGATGATGCCACTGGGCGTCGGCCAGTGCCGCGACAGTCAATATCGCAAGATGGCCCTGTGCGCGGAAGTCATCTCCCGTCGTATAGTATTCGCCGAGAATCGGTTCAGGATCGTCGAGACAGATGTGGAAGTCTTCACTTGACTGCGGCACACGGCCGATTGCCGCTTCGTAGTCGAAGTCAGGGGCAGGCTGATCCGGCCTGGTGCCCACATGAATTACGCGAACCTCATGCTCCGTGCCCAGCCGGAATTTGTAATCAGCACTTGTCACGTCGCCGTAGTCTTCCGACTGATGCCACACCTTGCCGACCTGCAGGATGTACCGCTCCGATTCGCTGCCGGATGGGTCACCGACCGTCAGTCGAATCGTGACAACTTCATCGCCAGATGGCGCCACGCCATTGTCTGACGGATCAGTGGGATCCCCACCCGAGTTTGATTCGTCTCCATCAGGAGTGCCGTCACCATCCGTGTCGGGGTTGTTCGGGTCCGTGAAGAAGACCTGTTCTCTGATAAGGTTCAACCCGTCCCCATCTGCATCCTGCAAACGATCCGTTGCTGTCGCGGGAATTGCAGGGTCCATGCCGTAAAGCACTTCGAACCCGTCCAATAGCCAGTCACCGTCCGTGTCCGGGTTGATGCCGATCGTCCCCGCGAAGAGT
>CAZHET010000487.1:4056-5057 GCA_964531585.1 uncultured Planctomycetaceae bacterium
GTTCCCCGAGAATCCCAGTTTGCGTTCGGATTGATCTTGGCCACCACGTTGGCGTACACCCCTGCCTGGTGGTCCGACGTGACTCGGAATACGTCGAACTGCAGCCACGAATCCGCCGTGACCGTCGAAAATTCACCGAAGTAGGCGTCCTGAGCATCAACGGACAGCGAACTGCCTCCCTGCAATGCAGCATCCCGGTGCAGGATTAGCACGTCGGTGGACACGGCCAGGTTTCCGCCGATGATCGTCGCATCGGCTTCCACCACGATCTGTTGAGCGTTGATCAGCGAACTGAAGGGGTGGCTGCCGTTGCTGGTGACCGTTGCTCCCGAACGAACCGTGAAGCTCTGCAGCAGCAGCGGATCGAATCCGCCGCTCGCGTCATCGAAGATCGTCACGTTGATGTCCGGAGCCACAATGATGTGCTGAGCATTCAGCTGTCCTGGATAGATCGTTTGATCGCTGCTGATCGTGAGTGCCGGGCCGTTCGAAGGATCGATTACCGTGAAGTTGACCCCGCTGCTCCACAACGACTGCGTGCCGTGATCGTCCGCCGCCCGCAGCCACGCGCGATAGCTCGTGCCGGTTTCCAGACCGGAAACCCAGAAATACGTCGATTCGATGTCTTCCTGCAACAGAATCTGCTGCGCTCCGCCGCTGGTCACTTCTGAAACCCACAGAATGTAACTGTCGGCCTCGGCGATGCCATTCCAGCTTAGCTGAGCCGCCGTGGTGATGACGTCGTTCGGAGGAACCAAAACAGGCTGAACAGACGCCAGATTTCCGGAACCGGTCTGAAAGACTTTCGCGGTGCTCCAGTCCGACAGCGTGCCATCGTCGCTGCGAGCCTGAACCCAGTAGCGATGCGGCGCGCTCGACGCCAGCCCGGACACAGTCAGACTCGTTCCGCTGACCGAATTGTGAAGCTGCACCTGGCCGACGCCGTCCTGAGTCACCCAGACGATGTACGAATCCGCTCCGTCAACCGCCGACCATGACAG
>CAZHET010000488.1:0-5023 GCA_964531585.1 uncultured Planctomycetaceae bacterium
CGGTCTTTCCGATTCGATGCGTGCGCGACGTGATCATTCTCGCCCCGGAAGTTGACGACGAACTGATCGCCGCGGCGATCGTGTCTGCGGTGGTGGCCGGAGCCCGTGTGATTTCCATCAGTCTTGGCGGTTACCCGTCCGACATTCTTTCCTGGGCCATTCAGTTTGCGGTCCTCAGCAACGTGATCGTTGTCGCTGCGGCAGGAAACTACTGGCCGCTGACCGTGTTTCCTGCCGGCTATCCGGAATGCATCGCCGTCGGAGGTTCGACGGCGGACAACATGAGCTGGGCATACTCCGGCCGTAATTGGCTGGGGATCACTCCCATCAACATTTCCGCACCGTCCGAATTCGTGCGCAACGCCACGTGGACGGCGGCCGGGGCACCCACAACAGGAAACAACGAGGGCACGTCGTTCGGAACCGCCATCGTTGCCGGTGCGGCCGCTCTGTGGCTGCAGCGATTCGGAATCGCGGCGCTGCTGACATCACTGGCGACGCGAGCACCGCTGCAGGCACTGTTCATGGTGCATCTGGCGGCAACGGCCAGGCGTCCGCCGGGATGGAATCTGTTCCTCGACGGTCCGGGCATTCTGAATCTGTCGGCACTGCTGAGCATTCCGACTCTGCCACCGCCGCCTACGTTCACGATTCCGTCCGCCTTCGTAAGCCTGATGGCCAATGCCGGAAGCGCTTCGGTTCTGCGAACGGATCGCGTACTCGCCGACCCGCTGACCGGAAACCTGCCGGGCTGGTTCACGAGTCTCTTCGGTGCAAACGCCGCACAGGTTGCTCGCGATCACGCCGACGAGGCCGTGCAACTGGTCATGGGAAATCCGGTTGTCGGCGGTATGGTCCAGTCACTCGACGGTGCCGCCAAAGCCGCGGAAGACGCCGCGCTGGCAGCTTCCGACGCCGTTGGCGACGCAGTCGAAGGCGCAACAGCCGCCGCTCAGGAAGCAGCAGACCAGGCTGCCGAAGCTGCGTCCGAAGTCGTTGACACCGTCAGCGACGCCGCTTCGGAAACGATCTCAACCATTTCCGGCTGGCTGGGATTCTAATTCGTGAAGCACGTTTGGGACGCGTCGCTATACCAGCTCGTGTGGCAACACGCGGAAAGTGAACAGACACCGAGCAACATTCGCGAAAAGTCTGTTGCACCGGATACGTGCGCGGAGCCTGACCCCACTCAGAGTTCGTCTCTTCCGCGGTCACCCTGAACAATTTGGGTTACAGACTCGACCGGGCTGTTGTGTCCGGCGTCGCCGAACGACGGCACTCTAAAGCTCCTGCGGTGGTAATCCACCTCCGGGACTTTCGCTGCTTCCGCGTGCTCACCTGTGTGCCGTTCTGTTCCGTTTGCGGGCCGTACGTGAGCCGGGGACCGTCGACGTATTGATTATCCCGGTGGGAGATCGCTGCCCCCTCACTTATGATGTCGTGCAGCTTGTGCAGGTACTCCCGCAATCGGTCAGTTTCCTCAGACAGTTGCCCACGAGCCGCCAGATAACAGCGTAGCGGTCTATTTCTTCCTGGCTTCCCGGAATGATGGCGACCGGGCCAGCGTGAACAGTACTACTTCCTCGCCCGTGACAACGCTGATGTCGTGGTGCAGGCTGATCACGTGGACGCCGGTGATATCCAGCACAAGAGCTTCAAGCCTGGGCCGCGCCGTTTCTATGAGTTGAGTCCGCACCTGTTTTAGCAAGTCACGTCCTCGTTCCAGCGGAAGCGTCTTGACGAGTTGTTGTTCTGCCAGGGTCAGCACGCCCTGCATGCGGATCACGACGAGATCACCATGAAGCGCCGCATGGACGTGCTTCGGCCCCCGACCCATGTATTCCTGCTGGAAGTGAGTGATCCCTTCGCAGATCGCTGCTTCAACTTCTCCCTGCGATTTCATGGCGAATTCCTATACTCCTCGGCTGGCCACGAGGGACGGTACGTCCAGTCGCTGTGACACAATTTCAGGAGCAGGGTTGCAGAGTCGCACGCTCGATTGACAGACGTCACAACAAACTTTTGCTCGTAGCCCATTGTATTCGCCACTCTGGCCTGGTACAATGCGAAGGCATGTGGGAGGCTGTGTCAACAACATGTGAATCCCAGACTTTCGGATGACTTGATAAGGCGCAGCTCGACTCAACTCGGGAGGCGCGTTTTTCAGTAAACCGACGCGGCGAGACTCGTTGTAGTGTTTCGCCACGTCGGTTTTTTGTTGCGCTGGCTGCCGCCAGTGCCCGCGGTTTTGAGCGGTCAGTCGCGCCGAATGCCCGGCAAGAGTGCATTGTGGCCGAACATCACACGTGGCCCGTTCTCGGCGGGAACCTGTCCGGTTTCCGTCTTCAATCCGGAAATTATGCAGGTGTTTCGGCCTGGTGGCACCAGCTCTGCCGAATCCTGGTGTGCCCCCGGCGATGCGTCGCAGCAACCGAAGCCGGGATGCGCTGGTTTCGAAGCATTTACAATACAATTACAGGAGTCTCGCCATGAGTATTGGAAGCATTTTCAGTTGGGTCATCTGCGGACTGATCGTCGGGATGTGCGCACGATTTCTGGTTCCGGGACGCCAGTTCCTGAGCCTGTCAATGACAGTTGTGCTGGGCATTGCCGGCGCTCTGGTCGGCGGCTTTCTTTATTCGACGATCCGGGGAGCATCCGTCGAGCCGTTCTCTCTTGCCGGCCATAACTGGTACGGCTGGATCGTCGCCGTTTTGGGTGCTGTACTCCTTTTGTGGATATATCCATTCGTGTATCCCAGAAAGTGGTGGAAGTGAGATGCCGCTGGAGCCACTTCCCGTGGCGTTGTCCCGCCAACTGCACGCGTTTATGAAACGAAGCCTTATGCCTGAAGTCCGACCCCTGTTCCTGTCAACCTATCCTCCGGAAGAGTGTGGTCTGGCAACATTCGCGAAGGACTCCGCTGACGCCGTGGATCTTGCGGCCGACCGCTGCGTATCGTCGATCGCTGCGATCCAGAAGATCCGTCCACTGTCGGGAGATGACCCGCGGATCGTCCATGTTATCGACAACAATCTTTCCGATGCCTATACGCTGGCTGCAGATGTGGCCAATCGCGGGCCATTTGACGTGGTCAGCCTGCAGCACGAATTCGGCCTGTATCCCGGTGACTGGGGCCGCCGGATAATGGATTTCGTGTGCCACTGCGACAAGCCCATCGTCACCACGTTTCACACACTGTCGACGCAGCCTCCGGAACTGCCCCGTCGGCTTGTGCGAGAAATTGCCGCTCGCAGCAGCAATGTCATAGTGATGACTGAGACCGCTGCGCGAATGCTGGCAGATGTTTATGGTATTTCCGGATCGGGCGTCGAGGTTATTCCACACGGTGTGCCGGTCGTTCCGTTCGAACGCAACAGAAGTCACCGCCGCGCGCTGGGACTGACGAATCGGCAGGTGATTTGCACGTTCGGGCTCATCAATCCCGGAAAGGGGCTGGAACATATGATTCGTGCCATGCCACGTATTGTGGGCACATGCCCGGACGCGCTGTATCTCATTGTCGGTGTGACACATCCACAGGTGAAGCGGGAGAACGGCGAAGCTTATCGCAACGGGTTGATTGCACTGGCACATTCGCTGGGTGTCGGCAGTAACGTGCGATTCATCAACGAGTACCTGAGCCTTCCCGAACTGATCGCGCATCTGCAGTCATGCGACGTATTCGTCACTCCCTATCCTGGCAAGGAGCAGATTGCCAGCGGCACAATGGCCTATGCCATGGCAGCCGTCGGCGCGATTGTCAGTACGCCCTATCTGTACGCAGAAGAAGTTCTGGGGGACGAACGCGGCCTGCTGGTTCCGTTTGGCGACAGCGCCGCGTTGTGCGACGCAACTCTGAGGTTTCTGACGGACACCACTTTTCGGCAGACGACCCGCCGTCGGGCCTACGACTTTGCGCAACCGATGTTCTGGCCAAATGTGGGGCGAAAATACCTGGACCTGTTCACCCGAGTCGCGGGGGATGCCAGGGGGAGCAGAACAGAAGACATGCACAAAAATCTGGCCGGTACCGGCGAAAGCCACCGTGTAGAACTTTTTCGAAGAGGAATCTGATGCACGTAGACAACAGTCTGTCACTGGCCCATCTGGATCATATGACGGATTCGACGGGATTGATTCAACATGCCGTCTACAGCGTTCCCCGGCGCGAGAGCGGGTACACCACGGATGACAACGCACGAGCCCTGCGGCTGTGCGCGCGACTGTGGGAGCGACTGCCGGACGATCAAATGCTGGAGCGCGTGACGCGCTACCTGAGCTTCCTGGAGCACGCTCGCTGCCCGGTTCGCGGGTTCCACAACTTTATGAGCTACCAGCGCGACTGGCTTGACGCCGCCGGCACCGGTGACTGTCAGGGGCAGGCGATGTTGGCGCTGGCCGAAGTCTGCGGCAGCAGTCTGCCTGATGGCATACGCGATCTGGCACGCGAACTCCTGTTCAGCACTTTGCCGGCAATGACGGAACTGCGAAGCCTGCGGGCACAGGCCTATGTCATTCAGGCGTGGGCTCTGCTGTGGCGCGCTGACATAGAACACAGTGGCACCTTCGAGGGTATCGCGAGACTCGCTGCTGATCGCCTGATCGAACGCTACCATCGATCGCGTCGAGCCGACTGGCCGTGGTTTGAATCACAGATGACCTATGCGAATGCCGTTCTTCCGCATTCCCTGTTCGATGCAGCAGCGCGCTGGCCGGATGAAGAATTTCGCACTGTCGCAGAGACGTCTTTCGGCTTCCTTGATTTGGTGACAACGGCTGAAGGCGTGTTCTGGCCGATTGGCAACCGTGACTGGTACGCCCACGGTGAAGAGAAGTCGCTCTTCGACCAGCAACCCGTCGAAGCATCAACGATGGCCGCTGCCGCGCTGGCAGCGCTGCAACTGACCGGCGACGAAAAGTATCGGGCAGTATTCGATAAGTCTCTGGGATGGTTCGTCGGGCGAAACTGTCTGAAAGCCCCTCTGGCTGACCCCCGGTCCGGGGCGTGCTGCGATGGCCT
>CAZHET010000489.1:0-5021 GCA_964531585.1 uncultured Planctomycetaceae bacterium
ACCCTCAATTTCCAGCAGTGCGAAAACGTCTCACTCATGGCCGCGTGAGGTATAAGTGCTGAGTTGGCACCTGCGCGAGGCCACGACACAACATCCACACCGCCGGTGGTCACTCGCAAGCGCCGGCTCGTGACTCGCGACGGCGTCCATTGGATGCTGCGCCCTCCGTTCCGTCAACGCACAAAGCCGAGGCTGAAACAGCCTCGGCTTTGTTTGTCTCGATGCGGCGGTAGCAGGCCGCATTGATTGTCACCTTACCCGATCAAAAAGCGGCCAGCATCAGGGAGACGCCGCGGGCCGGTCGTCGTCGTCAACGATGGCAGCGGCGATCGCCGCTGCGGCACCGATTCCGAGCAATGCTCCCAATCCGCCGCCACCACCGAATCCACCACCACCGCCAGCAAATCCGCCACCGCCACCCGGAATTCCGCCTGGGAATCCACCGGGGCCAAACGGTGCCGGACCGGTTGGGAACGGTCCACCTGGAGGACCGCCAACGATCGGAGGCGCTCCTCCGCCACCGTCACTTCCACCATTGCCGACACCCAATCCTGCTGCTGCAGCACCACCCTGTCCGCTGATTACTGCCGTGGAAGCAGCAGCGGCTGCTCGGGTGACGCTTGCAAGTTTGAATTCACCATTGAGCGGGTTTCCGTTGGCGGCAAAATTGCCGACTACGTCAATTCCACTGGCGGAGATACCGTCCGTCCCCGCAACAACCATTGAGTAAACGCCGGGCAGGACGCTCGGAACCGAGAACGACCCGTCGCGATTGACGCGAGCTGAAGTGGCTTCGACGCCGTCACTGACCAGGTGAACTCGCAGATCATTCACGGGCGCAATCTGCAGCGAGGTACCGTCGATCAGACGAACGTGCCCATCAAGGCCTCCATTGGCGTTCAACTGCACTTGCTCGTGAGCGTATGCCGTCGGTGGATCATTGATCGCCAGAACTGGCTGTGACGTCAGCACTGCGTCCGACTCATCGCCCTCTGGTACCGCGGCAATGCGAGCACCAACCGCAGCGGCAACAATTGCTCGCACCGCGGAAATGTCACCTGCCGGCACCAGCGTTGAGTTGAGCTGGATGTCCTGAGAATCGAGCTTCAGCGACACCGGTGTCAACGCATTGTTCTGATTCTCGGCCAGTGCATTACCCGACACGATGACGCCAAACGTCATAAGTCCCTGGCTGCTGTTCGCAGAAAGCGTGTAAGCACCAGTACCAACTTCGCCCAGTGCGTAAACACCTTCGGCATCCGTGCTGGCACTGACAATCCCCTGTCCATTTGCCGGAGCGAGCGACACGGAAACCCCACTGGCAGGAACCAGGTCGCCTGAGCCTGGCGTGATCGTCGAGATCCGCCCCGCCAGACGCGCTGCCAGGGTGATCCCTGTCAGGTCCGTCGCGATTTCGCCTTCTTCAATCACCGTCGCATTCGCGGCCTCGTTTTCGGCCGCGGCGCTCAGTGTCACGTACATCGAGCCTACCGTCGTGGCACATGCCAGCGTCAGTGCGGCAAAGCCCGGAACCAACTTCATGATCTTCATTTGTGCTACCTTCTAATCTTGCTGGTAAAGTCTTGCGACGCCAACAACCTTTCTTCAGGCGACATAGCCTGCCGGGGGCAGTGACTTCCCGTAGTCGACCAAGTATCCTGCACAGCCAGGGGGCAATGCAAACAGAATCGTCAGAAAACGACAATTCCTCGGAAATAACCTTCTCCCCCCATTTATCCGTGTTCGCCACCGTTCTGTCAACCTTGCCGGAAGGACCTTGCGACAACATTCATGCGAATTACGACATGGAACGTGAACGGCCTCCGAGCCGCAATTCGTAAGGGATTTGCGGAGCATCTCTCGGAAATTCAGCCTGACGTCCTGCTACTCCAGGAAGTTCGTGCACTGCCGGAGCAACTCCCCGTCGAGTGGATTCAGCCATCGGACTGGCACGTGGTGTGGAATCCAGCAAGCCGCAAGGGGTACTCGGGAACGGCGATCTGGTCGCGTCTTCCGCTGAACGACGTCACTTTCGGGCTGCGAAATGCGACCGCCGACACCGATGAAGAGGGTCGCCTGATCTCAGCAACAGTCGCCGGGCTTCACGTTTCGTGCGTTTATTTGCCGTCCGGGTCTTCTGGCGATCATCGGCAGGCTGTCAAGGACGCGTGGCTGAAGAAATTTCGCCGCTGGTCCGCCACGCGTGTCGCCGGGCACCCCGTGATTTTCGGCGGGGACCTGAATATTGCCCACTGCGAGAAAGACATCTTCTACGCGAAAGCCAACGAAAAAACGTCCGGATTCCTGCCCCATGAACGGACTTGGTTCACCCGGCTGTTGAAATCCGGCTGGCACGACGTGACGCGACAGCACTTCGGCGACATACAGGGCCCATACTCATGGTGGTCCAATCGAGGTCGTGCCCGAGAACTGGATCGCGGCTGGCGAATCGACTACCTGCTGGCGAATAAGGAGGCTCAATCGCTGTTCCGTTCAGCAACGATCCACAGGGAAGCAGCTATGTCCGTCAGTGACCACGCACCCGTGTCGATCGATATCGACTGGGAACGACCTGCCGCTGTGGCCTGTTCCGACGTGCGGTAGCCGCCCATTTGCTCGGCCCGGATCGAGCGAGCACTTCAGCCGACATTCAGAAACCGCACCAGCACGCGGTCGACGAAACGCACGGCTGCTTCCTTCAGCGTCGTCGGCGGAACCTCAGGGGCTTCGAACTTCTGTTTGTCCTGAAACCGCGCGCGAGCTTCGTTGATGCCGCGGAATTCGCCTCGATCGAGCCAGATCCCGTGGCAGTCTTCGCAAACATCGACCTCGATCTGAGTTTCCGGATACGCAATCTTTGACAGCGGCACGCCGCAGCGGGGGCAGATGCGGCTGGTCCTTTGAACGTTGCGAGGCACCTCGAGTTCAGCGACGGCACATGATAGCACGGCGTTCATTTCAGCCGCGTCGAACCAGCCTCCGCGGCAGCTCGGGCAAACGTCGATCTTTGTGGTCTGATCGCTGAGCGTCTTCTCCTCCAGAAATGACGTGCGGCATTTCGGGCAGTGAGGCTGATGACTCACGGACATGGCGAACTCTCCCGGACAGAAAGGCGTCTCAGACACACGTGGCATTGAACCCGATTCCGCACCGGCTTCCAATCCGGCACGCGATTCTTTTCCGGGGGATTCAGATTCTGCACAGATCGGGCAATTCGATTGGATCAACCGTTTGCTCTACAATCCGCCGCCCAAGCAGTACGACGGGACTCCGATCCCGTCGCTCGACTTTCGACGGGATCGGACTCCCGTCGTACGAAACCGCGACACGCAACTGCGACGTGCGGTAAAAGTGGTCTGCCACAAGAGCCCGTTTCCCGGTCCAGCCATTCACATGTTCCAACCCGTTTCCGACAGCAGTTTCATTCCCGGCGAACATTCCGTTCTGAAATTCTGGGAGCAGCACCAGACGTTTCGGCAGCTTCGGGAAAAGAACCGTGGCCGCAAGCGATGGAGCTTCCTCGACGGCCCGATCACCGCCAACAACCCGATGGGAGTTCATCACGCGTGGGGCCGTACATATAAGGACACGTACCAGCGGTTTTTCGCGATGACCGGTCACGACCAGCGGTTTCAGAACGGCTTCGATTGTCAGGGGCTGTGGGTCGAAGTCGAAGTCGAAAAGGAACTGGGCCTCGGCACGAAAAACGCCGTCTACGAATTTGGCATCGATAAATTCGTGAACGAATGCAAACGCCGAGTCCTCCGCTTCGCCGCTCGACAGACCGAACAATCCGTGCGGCTCGGCTACTGGATGGACTGGGACGATCCCGATCAGTTGCGAATGCTGGCCGAAAAACTCGGCACCGATGAAGACGTTCCCTTCACGGCTCCCAGTGGCAAGAACGAAGCCGACAAGGCGCACAGGATCGTCGAACGACTTGGCTGTCCGGAATGGGGCGGCAGCTACTTCACGTTCAGCACGGAAAACAACGAAACGATCTGGACGTTTCTGAAGAAGTGTTTCGAACGAGGCAAAATCTACCAGGGCCACGACGTGATGCCCTGGTCCGGCCGCGGCGGCAGCGCGTATTCGCAGATGGAAATCGCCGAAGGCCGCAGGCTGACGACTCATAAAAGCGTGTTCGTCAGGTTTCCGCTGCTTTCCAAAGACCCGTCTGATCCGTCCGATTCGACGGATCACGAATACCTTCTCGTCTGGACGACAACACCGTGGACGCTGACCAGCAACGTGGCGGCCGCCGTCAACCCGGACCTCGACTACGTGAAGATCCGAGCGAACAGAGACGGCGCGATTTACTACTTCGCGAAGGACAATCTGCACTTCCCGCGACTGGCCAGTGAATTCAAAGACGGCTTCGGCCGCCCGGAATGGAAGTGGCCGGAAGGCGTCGGCAAGCTGAAAACGATCGCTCAGATCTTCAAGGAACAAGGCGGGTTTGAAGAATTGGAACCGGTTAAGGGGATCGAATTGGTCGGCAGGCGGTACAAGGGGCCGTTTGATGACCTGCCGGCACAGCAGATGACAGATGGGTACGTTCCAGGCGATCTGCCAATTGCGGACAATAATCTGAGCGAAGCGTTCCAAGCCGCAGCAGATCGACTGCGAGCCGCATCACCAGCTTCAAATGACATTGTGAGCTACTATGACGGAGTGATCCGCGACGAACTCGAACGTCGGCTGCCCTCAAGTTTTGAGTTTGGCGAGGTTTTCACCGACGGAAGTTTTACCAACTCGACAGCCCATCGAGTCAACAAGCACTCAGGTGAGGGTGGCACGACGAGCCTGTTCAGCTTCTCCGTCTCAGCAGAAGCGAACGATGCCGAGAATGAAGAGGCTCAGCGAGGATTCCTGTCTGAGAGAGCCAGATATCTCGAAATCACGGCGAAGTTCATCATTGATAATCAACGGTCGTCTCTTGACTGGCATCGCGTCATTGACGGCGGGCGCGATTCGCGCGGCAACGCTCACGTCGTCGCGGGCGAAGGTACTGGCATCGT
>CAZHET010000490.1:0-5011 GCA_964531585.1 uncultured Planctomycetaceae bacterium
TCGACGGCTACAGTTGCCAGATCGCGGCCGACGAAGCTATCAGCTGGCTGACTCGCCACCACCAGCAGGACGCCGATCAGCCGTTTTTCATTTATCTGGCGTTTCACGAACCTCACGAACCGGTCGCCTCACCGCCCGAACTTGTCGAGCTCTACCGACGCGTGGCATGGCATGAAGATCAGGCTCAGTATTTCGCCAACGTCCACAACGTTGACCTGGCTGTCGGCAAATTCGTCGCGGCGCTGGAAAAGCTCAACGTGCGCGACGACACGCTGATCGTCTTCACAGCGGACAACGGCCCGGAAACGCTGAATCGCTATCGCACGGCCAACCGAAGCTGGGGCAGCACGGCTCACCTGCGAGGCATGAAGCTGCACACGCACGACGGCGGTTTCCACGTCGCGGGCATCATGAACTGGCCGAACGGAATCCAGCCCGGTCAGGTCATTGACGCTCCGGCATCGGCTCTCGACCTGCTGCCGACGGCGTGTACTCTGGCAGAAACAGACGTCCCGAACAGGTCACTGGACGGCATCAGTCTCGCCCCGCTGTTTGCATCCGGCACAATGCCGGAACGCACAAAGCCTCTCGTCTGGACGTACTTCAACGGCATCAACCACGCGCGAGTCGCCATGCGACACGGCCAATGGAAAGTGCTGGCGCGGCTGAACAACGGCAGCTTCCCGCGGCGGGAAAATCTCACCCCGGAAACTCTGACCGCAGCAAAGTCCGCCGCTTTGACGGACTTTGAAATCTACGACATCGAAGACGATCCCGGCGAAATTCAGAATCTCGCAGGCAGAAATCACCCGGAATACGATCAACTGGCCGAGGCATTGCGGTCCGCTTACCGGGACCTGATCGACGATTCGCCCGCGTGGACTCCGGTGACGGTATCTCATTAGGGCTTTGTCAGACCTTAAAGTTGGGGGTGATCGTCATTCCCGCGCAGGCGGGAATCCAGGATTCGACGCTCTGGATTCCCGCCTGCGCGGGAATGACAGCTCGAATGCCTTGCCCGTGACGGTCAGCGTGTCGTCGCTCGATTCCCGCCTGCGCGGGAATGACAGACCCCTGTTTCTAAGCTCTGACGAAGCTAGTGAATGGCGAACAGTGTCGATCCGCGATGACCCGACGCTAGCGCGTTCGGCTCAGGTATGTCCTTTTCTGCCGCTCCCCCAAACGCGCGACTCACTTCTGCTTTGCAGGTCGCAGTCGCCTGAGCCAGTCTGAAGATTCAAAACCCTGGCCAGGAAATCAGGGTTTCCGGCGAACTGTTCCCGTCAACGCATAATCTGGTGATCTGAAGCACTTCCCCAATCGTTTCGGACTGGTCGGCGAGAATACTTCGCCGGTCCTTCAGCGAACACTCTTTCCACAGGAGGCAAACTTATGCCCTTACGATCCCGCATTGTGGCCATAGCAATCGGGCTGGTCATTCCGATGTCCTCGCTGGCCAGTGCTGCCGACCTGCGCGACGCTGTCCCCAATGACGCGTTCCTGGCCGCCTGGCATCAGCACAACCCGGAACGCGACTATCAGGCTCAGTACTACGCTGAAATCTGGAACACCGTTCAGGAAACGCAGCTCGCCGACAAGATCATGACCGTCATCGAACGCCGGATGTCGGAGCGCGATCTCGAAAAATTCAAGGCGGTCCGCAGTGCACTCGAAAAGGCTGTGGAACCCGTGCAGTGGGCGGCCCTGGCCAACTGCACCGAGTCCGTTTACGCTCAGAAAATGGAAATTCCCACGTCGCAGCACCTGGTTCTGCTGCGATTTGGTGACGACGGAACGGCCGCGAAGTCACTTCTGGCCGGTCTGACGAATCTCATGAAACTTGCCGAAGGAGCCGCTGAAGGAAACATCACCGTCGAAACTCAGACGCTGTCCGGTGCGGAAGCCACTGTGATGGTCCTTCCGCCGCAGGTGCCGTTCCAGCCGGCGATGGCCGTCATCGACGAGAACGTTTTTGCGTTCTGCACGTCCCGGCAGATGCTGCGCAGCAGCCTGCAATTGCTCGGCGATCCGTCGGCGACTTCGAAGTTCGACGATCCGCGTCTCGCAGAGGCGTTAACACATCTGCCGACCGCCGAAGACGGACTGACGTTCTTTGACGGCAGCAGGTTGTTCGAGCAACTGGGCGGACTGCCAACGTTCATCGCTCAGGTCAGCAACGGCGACCCTGGTGCCGCGCGAGTTTCGGCACTCATGCAGGACATTTTTGATCAGTTCAACGGGATCGACTACGAAGTCACCGTGGAGTACACGCAGGACTATCAGAATCGTACCGCAGTGTTCGGCAAGGTGCTGCCGGGTGTCAATGAGCTGGTGCTGGGCAAAATGTTCAAGGACCAGGAACCCTTCGAAGACTGGGGCCGCTGGGTTCCCGCTTCGGCGACCAGCTATTCACTGAGTTCCGGAATCACGCTGCACCCACTGTACGCCTGGGCGACGGAAATGATTCCGCAGCACTTCCCGGAAGCTCAGCAGGGGCTGGATCAGTGGGCCGCAGTTCAGGATCAGTACGACATCCACCTGGACGAAGACTTCCTGCAGGCATTCAGCGGCGAAACGGTGTCTGTCAATTTTCCGGGCACAGGTCAATCCATGTTCGGTGAAGTCGGCGAATCGGTCATGTACTGCAAGTGCGACAAGCCGGATCGCATTCGCGAACTGATTCATCGCGGCATCGCAGCACTGCAGGAAATTCCCCAGGTTCAGGCTCAGGGACTGGCGCTGAAGCCCGTCGATGATCTGGACGGCTTCGAAGAACTTTCCTTGAAACTGCTGCCCATGCTGGGCATTCGCCCGGTGGTCGGTTTTCACGATGGCTGGTTTGTGATCGCAACGCACGCTCAGGCCGTTCAGAAGGTCGAAGAAACGCGATCAGGCGGCGGCGAAACCATCGTCGGCACGGAGAAATTCACGCAGTTCGATCTGGAAGTCACCGGCCCCGTGAAAGCCGTCAGCTACTCCAATATCGGTCAGAAGACTCGCGAAGTCGCCGCCGCGCTGCAGCAGGTGGGAGCGATGGTGCCGATGTTTCTGGGCATGGCCGGAGCGTCCCAGGATGCTCCCGAACTGAAAGCTGTCAGCGACATTCTGGCGCTGCTTCCGAGTGTCGGACAGATCGTGGCAAAGTTCGATTTTATGGAAGGCAAGCTGTCGGCGACGATGCCAGGGCCGACCAGCGATTCGTACCTCCGCCATACGGTGATCACGATTCGTCCGCCGGCAGATGACGCATCAACTCCCGCAGAGCGAAATCAGTAGTCGCTCTGCCACGCCACACGGTGACAACGCAGTCCGCTCATTTGAGTTTTCCGCAAGCCCTTCGCGTTCCCGCGCGAAGGGCTTCTTTTTTTGCCGCATCCGCCAGAAGTGCGAGCTACGTTTGCGACGTTCCGTTTTTGCAACAACGTCCCAGGCTGCGCAGTTGGAACAATCGCTTCGACAGGCCCTGACCGCTGACACTCCCAAACACGCTTGTTGAACCTGAGGCCACAATGAACGGCAAGTGCGCTGACATTCCCCAGTCGGAAGACCCACACCCCGTTCGCGATGCCAATAAGTCGCTGGCGGTGAAAATCTGCTTCGCCGTGACGGTCTTTCTGAGCGCCTTCCTGCTGTTTCAGGTGCAACCGCTCATCAGCAAGTTCATCCTGCCGTGGTTCGGCGGCAGCCCGGCTGTCTGGACGACGTGCATGCTGTTCTTCCAGACCGTTCTGTTTCTGGGCTACACCTACGCACATCTGCTCAGCACGCGACTGGGCACGCGCGGCCAGGTGACAGGTCACCTGGCACTGATGGCTCTTGCCGCCGCCGTGCTGCCGATCACACCCGGCACCGAATGGAAACCCGCGGGCGATGCGCCGCCGGTTCTCACCATTCTGACGCTGCTGACCGTGTGCGTGGGACTGCCTTATTTCGTGCTGTCATCCACCGGACCTCTGCTGCAGAAATGGTTTAGTCACACGCAGTCCGACGGTTCGCCTTACCGGCTGTACGCTCTGTCGAACGCCGGATCGCTGCTGGCACTGACCTCATTTCCGTTCCTGGTCGAACCGGCCTGGAATTCTCAGCAGCAGACGCTGATCTGGTCGTGGTCGTTTGTGGCGTTCGTCGTTTTCTGCGCGGCCTGTGCAGTGCTTGTGTTTCGACATCGGCGCACCGCTTCCGCAGACACGGCCCGCGGCGCGACCCAGCCAGACCCCCACGCCAAGCCGGTCAGCCGCAGCGTGCGCTGGACGTGGTTCACGTTCGCGTGTGGTGCCTCCGTCATGCTGCTGGCGACGACCAACCATGTTTGTCTGGACATCGCCACCGTCCCGTTTCTCTGGATTCTGCCGCTGGTGCTGTATCTGTTGTCGTTCATTCTGACATTCGACAGCGACCGCTGGTATTCGCGAAATGTCTTTGGATGGGGCCTGCTGGTTCTTTCGTCTGCCGCAGTTCTGATGGTCGTCGCCAGTCACGTCAGCGCGATTCCGCAGATCATTGTTCACTTTGGAGCAATGTTCTGTGCGTTCATGATCTGCCACGGCGAACTCGTGTACCGGAAGCCCGGCACACAGCATCTGACTCAGTTTTATCTGACGATTGCTGCCGGCGGAGCCTGTGGCGGGCTGATTGTCGCACTCGTCGCGCCCGTCGTGTTTCCTGTCTACCTGGAATATCCGCTGAGCCTTGTGGTTTGTGTCGGCCTGGCACTGTCGATCATTCGCGGCTCCCGCAGTGCGGCGATCGGAATTCCTGTCGCCCGCAAGCCGCATTTCGCTCAGTCGCTGCTCTCCTTCGGAGTCTTCGCCGTCGTAGTCGGCATGGGAACGTACACCAGAAATGCACTGATTTCCGAAGACAACGTCATCCGCAACTTCTACGGCGTTCTGCGAGTCGAATCGGGCGGCGTCGAACTGTCTGGCACCACCAGCGATGCACCTGACTACGACGAAGTGCGCCAACTGACGCACGGACGCACTTTGCACGGACGCCAGTTCCTGTCGGAGAA